>CBFHSJ010000030.1:9297-20075 GCA_965658485.1 Luminiphilus sp. | reverse complement strand
TGGCGGAAGCTGATTTTGACAGCGCAGAGCGCCTCTTGGGTCGGCCATTTGAAATGGCTGGCCGTGTTCAGCACGGGCAGAAATTGGGTCGACAGCTGAATGCACCGACGGCCAATATCGCGCTGCACCGCATCCGATCACCGCTGCATGGTGTGTATGCGGTCAACGTATCCGGTGGCGGGCTCAGAGGTGCGCCGGGGGTGGCCAATGTCGGGGTGAAGCCAACCATTGGCGAGAGTCTGGAGGCGACACTGGAAGTGCACGTTTTGGAGGGCTCGCCCGATTTATATGGCGAGCGACTGACCGTGCGGTTTAGACGCAAGCTGCGTGATGAACAGAAGTTTCCGTCTCTTGATGCCTTGAAAGAAGGCATCGCGGCGGACAAAGCCAATGCTCAGGCATGGCTTGCAGACCACGGATGACGTATGAGTGACTACAAAGCCACGCTGAATCTCCCCCAGACTGATTTCCCTATGAAGGCCAATCTGGCGCAGCGCGAGCCCGAGCGCCTTAAGGCTTGGGCTGAGATGGATCTGTATGGCCAGATGCGCGAAGCGGGGCAGGGCAAACCGACCTTTATCCTCCATGATGGCCCCCCTTACGCCAATGGTGAGCTCCACGTTGGGCATGCCATCAACAAGATACTTAAAGACATCATCATCAAATCCAAGACGCTGTCTGGCTTTGACGCCCCCTACGTTCCTGGTTGGGACTGCCACGGCCTGCCCATTGAACTCAATGTGGAAAAGAAAGTGGGCAAGCCGGGCCATAAGGTGACTGCAGCCGAGTTTAGGCAAAAGTGCCGCGACTATGCGAGTAAGCAGGTCGAAGCTCAGAAGGCCGATTTTGTGAGGATGGGTGTGTTCGGAGACTGGGCGCACCCCTACCTGACCATGGACTTTCAGTTTGAGGCGAACATTGTCCGCACGCTGGCCAAGATTATTGATCGCGGGCATTTGCACCGCGGTTTCAAGCCAGTGCACTGGTGTCTTGACTGCGGCTCCGCGTTGGCTGAGGCCGAGGTGGAATATGCCGATAAGCAATCCTCTGCGGTCGACGTCGCGTTTCCTTTTGTTGATCGCGCTGAAGCGGCGTTGCGATTAGGGTGCGACGATGGCGATCCGATCGATCTGGCTATCTGGACCACAACTCCCTGGACCTTGCCCGCCAATCGCGCGGTAGCACTATCAGCAGATCTTGATTACGTGCTGCTCGATATTGGTGGCAGTCGGGTCCTTGTCACCGAAGCGCTGGCAGAAGAGTGTGCCCAGCGCTTTGGTGCCGAGCGTCACGAGATCATCGGGCGCGCCAAGGGCGCGGCGTTAGAAGGGCTGTTGGTGATGCCGCCTTTTGGTGAGGCACCCGTGCCCATTGTGCTCGGCGAGCACGTGACCACCGAAGCAGGCACCGGGTGTGTGCATACTGCGCCGGCCCACGGGCTGGAAGATTTTGAAATGGGTCAGCGATACGGGCTGGAGGTTTATAACCCCGTGGGTGGCAACGGCGTTTACCACCCCGATACCCCGGTTTTTGCCGGCCAACATATTTTCAAGGCCAACGATGACATTGTGGCCGCGCTCGATGAACGCAAGGTGCTGTTGTGTCACACACCGTTCCAGCATAGCTATCCGCATTGTTGGCGTCACAAGACGCCGATTATTTTTCGCGCCACACCGCAATGGTTCGTCAGCATGACGGGCAACGGCCTTCTCGCTGCCGCCAAAAGCGCGGTGGAAGATGTTAAGTGGGTACCCGACTGGGGCCGGGCGCGCATCGACAGCATGCTGGATCAGCGGCCCGACTGGTGCATTTCCCGCCAGCGAACATGGGGCGTGCCGATCGCCTTGTTCGTGCATAACGTTACTGGCGAGATTCACCCCGACACCCAAATGCTGATGGAGCAGGTGGCGGTGCGAATGGAGAGACAAGGTATCGATGCCTGGTTTGAGCTGGACCCGGCCGAGCTTCTGGGCGACGACGCAGCGCACTATGAAAAGGTCACAGACACGCTGGATGTGTGGTTCGATTCCGGGGTCACGCACGAGTGCGTATTGCGGCAGCGGGAAGGTCTCAGTTGGCCCGCTGATCTGTATTTGGAGGGCTCTGATCAGCACCGCGGCTGGTTTCAGTCCTCGCTGCTCACGGGCATCGGCACCCACAATACCGCGCCTTATCGCCAGGTGCTGACCCACGGTTTTACGGTAGACGGTGATGGCCGAAAAATGTCGAAATCGCTCGGCAACATTATCCCGGCGGGCAAGGCCATGCAGGATCTCGGCGCTGACGTACTGAGACTGTATGTATCGGCGGCTGATTACCGCAATGAAATTTCGGCCTCCGACGAAATCTTTAAGCGCACCGCCGATGCCTACCGACGTATTCGCAACACGGCTCGCTTTTTGCTAGCCAATCTGGCCGGTTTTGACCCGGTCACCGACTGCCTGCCGGTCGATCAGTTATTGCCGCTGGATCGCTGGATTCTAGGTCAAGCACAGGCATTGCAGACCGATGTGCGGACGGCGTACGACGACTATCAGTTTCACCTCGTGTATCACCGGATACATAACTTCTGCAGCGGTGAATTGGGCGGCTTCTACCTGGATATCATCAAAGATCGGCAGTACACCACGGGCACCGATTCGTTACCGCGTCGCTCGGCGCAGACCAGTCTCTTCCATCTCGCCGAGGCGCTGTGTCGGTGGATCGCCCCGATTCTCAGCTTCACGGCTGAAGAGCTATGGGAAAATCTGCCCGGGCCCAGATCGGCCTCGGTCTTTCTCGCTGAGTGGTATGAGGCGCTGCCCGATACGAGCGCAGACGACAATCTGGATGCGGCTTTTTGGTCGGAGATGGTGGTCGTGCGGCAACAGGTTAACAAAGCGCTCGAGCTCGCCCGAGAGCAGGGCATGCTCCGCGGCTCACTCGATGCTGACGTGGCGCTATATGCCGGCCCAGAATTGGCGGAGCGGTTGCGCAGTCTGGGAGAGGAGTTGCGCTTTGTGCTGATTACGTCTGAGGCCACCGTGGCCAGCTTGAGCGAGGCGCCCTCCGAGGCTTACGAGGCAGAGGATATGGCGCTGCGCGTTGTTGCAGTGCCCTCAACCAGCGAGAAGTGCGAGCGCTGTTGGCATCGTCGACCTGATGTGGGGGAACACGCTGCTCACCCTACCTTGTGCGGGCGTTGTGTCACGAATATTGAGGGGCCTGGTGAGGTGCGCCACTTTGCCTGACGGCGTCTGGTTGACAGCGATTGGACGTCGTCCTTGGCTGGGTCTTGTGGTGGCAGTGATTGTCGTCGCCCTTGATCAATGGTCCAAACACATCGCTACCATCGAACTCGATTACCGCGTTCCTGTGATGGTGACCAGCTGGTTTGACTGGATGTTGACCTACAACACCGGCGCTGCCTTCAGTTTTTTGGCTGACGCCGGGGGGTGGCAGCGTTGGTTTTTGACCGGAATTGCGGTCGCCGTCAGTGTTTTTATTGTCGTTTGGCTCTTCAGGCTAAACCCTGCCGATCGCGGTTTGGTCTTGCCCCTCGGGCTGATTCTGGGTGGCGGCATGGGCAACCTTATTGACCGTGTGCTCCTTGGGCATGTGGTGGATTTTATTTCTCTGCATTATGAGGAGCGGTACTGGCCGGCGTTTAATCTTGCAGACTCAGCAATCACCCTTGGTGCCGCCTGGTGGCTCATCGACGCATTTTGCTGCCGTACTTCCCCTCCCAAAGAAGCCCCCGTATCCTGACGCCATGAATCTTGAGATTGAAACCAACACCCGTGTGACCCTCAATTTCTCCCTCGCGTTGGAGACCGGTGAGGAAGTCGATTCTAACTTTGGCGGTGATCCTGTCAGCTTTGTGATGGGAGACGGATCACTGTTGCCCGGTTTCGAGAGACGTCTGCTGGGTATGCGCCCCGGTGATGAAGCCGAGTTTCGGATCCCGCCGGATGAGGGGTTTGGTAAACCCCAGGACGATAATATTCAGTCAGTACCTCGCGCGGATTTTGACGCTGAAGCGCCATTGGAGCCCGGGATGGTATTCACCTTTGCCGATGCAGCGGGTGGCGAAGTGCCGGGCATGATTGCGGAGGTGGGTGAAGACACGGTCACGGTGGATTTCAATCACCCTCTGTCAGGGCGTACTATTCACTTTAAGGTGCGGATTGCGCACGTGGAACCGGCGGAGCTCCACTAATGGATATCGTACTCGCCAACCCCAGAGGCTTCTGTGCCGGTGTGGACCGCGCGATCGACATTGTGAACCGCGCCCTCGAAGTTTTTGGCGGCCCGGTTTATGTGCGTCATGAAGTGGTGCATAACCGTCATGTGGTCGACGACCTGCGCACCCGCGGTGCGGTCTTCGTAGACGAGCTGGCGGAAGTGCCTGATGACGCCATCGTGATCTTCAGTGCCCATGGAGTGTCGCGGGCGGTGCAGGAAGAAGCCGAGGGCCGGGGCCTTCAGGTTTTTGATGCGACCTGCCCACTAGTGACCAAGGTCCACGTGGAAGTGGCCGCATTCAGTGCAGCCGGAAGGGAGTGCGTGCTGATAGGCCATGCAGGCCACCCCGAGGTAGAGGGCACCATGGGTCGTTACGACACCTCGCAGGGTGGCGCCATTTATCTGGTAGAGGATGAAGAGCAGGTGGCCGCACTGGATGTCTGTGACCCGACTTCCCTAGCGTTTGTCACGCAGACAACGTTATCAGTCGATGACACCGCCAAGGTGATCGACGCGTTGCGCGCCAAATTCCCCGAGATTCAGGGCCCCCGCAAGGATGACATCTGCTACGCGACGCAGAATCGCCAGGATGCCGTCAAATCTCTCGCCGATGAGGTCGATTTGGTGCTGGTGGTGGGCTCTACTAACAGCTCAAACTCCAACCGGCTTCGCGAATTGGCGGAGCGGTGCGGCGCCAGCGCCTACCTCATTGACGACGCCAGCATGATTGAATCCCAATGGTTATCGGGTAAGCGGCGTATCGGGGTGACTGCGGGCGCCTCGGCGCCGGAGCTTCTGGTGCAGGAAGTCATTGATACCCTTCGTGAGCACGGTGGTTTGGCCGTTCGGGATCTCGACGGTCGGGAAGAAAACATTACTTTTTCCCTCCCCAAAGGGCTGCGTATTCCTACCGTGGCGGTAGAAGGCTGAATTCACAGCTGCCGTCTCTGCTGCCAACTTGATCCTGCTTTGATGCGTTCTCATGAACGTCAGGCGCGTGGCTAGCGCGACAATTCCGAGTAGAAAACGCCTTTTCTTCTCAATGACTTTGCACCATCGGGCTGATGCCCGCAGGGTTGCTCTATGGGAAACGGTTTGAGGTGTGGTCAGAGTCGATTGGGAGGGGTCACACTGCTGGAATGCCTGCTCACACTGGCTATTGTCGCCATCCTGATGAGCGCAGGCGTTCCCGCATATAGCGATCACCTAGCCGCAGCTCGCGCCCGAGCGGGCGCCCAGCAGTTGTATGCGGCAATGCAGTATGCACGCAGCATGGCGCTGGTGCATGTCTCAGAGATAACCCTGTGCCCGCTGATCGACCCCTCAGGTCAGCCTCTCCAATGCGGGGGTCATTTTGGTCAAAGCCTCGCCGCGATCAAGCAAAACGGAGAGGACGGTGAATTGTTGAGGACCTGGTCGCCGGTGGCGGGCGTAACGGTGACTAACCGCACTGGGTCAAGCTTGGTCACCGGCGCTTTGCGCTGGGATCAAAAGGGCATAGGTCGCCGCAATCTAACACTGTCGGTCTGCGCACGCGGCCATAACTGGTCCGTGATTACCAATCGCTTGGGTCGACCGCGTTTGGCAAGGGGTTGGGGTGTATGCCCGTCTGCTGTCGCCCGTTAATTCTTAATCAGCCGCTTTTTTCGGCTGATTACCTAGGTGGAGCCGCGTAACCTCGAGTGAAATAATGAAATTGGTAGAGTTCCCGGTGCACGCCAAGCCGCCTATTTCCGGTGCACTTTGAGTTGCCTTTTCAACGCGAAATCCAGCTTCTGCAGAGCCAGATCAAGACCACCACCCGACGGACGGGAAATACGGTAACCTTCGACCCCTGGTTTCAGCCCATGCGGAGTGAGAAAGGGTCCCGTGATGAAACTCTGCATGGCGCAGATCAATACGCTTGTTGGCGATATCGCCGGTAATACCCAGCGCGTGCTTGAGGTGAGTGCGGCCCAGAAGGCAGCAGGCGCCCACATGGTGGTATTTCCTGAGCTGACACTGACCGGCTACCCACCTGAAGATCTTTTGTTGCGTGGCGATCTGCTGGATCGCAGCGAGGCGGCGTTGGCAAGGCTTTGCGCTGAGCTGCCGCCTGATTTGGCAGTAATAGTGGGGTATCCCCGAAGGCAAGACGGTGTGCTGTTCAATAGTGCAGGTGTGATCTCGGCGGGGAAACTGTTGGCGCAGTACGACAAGCAGTGCCTGCCAAACTATGAGGTTTTTGACGAAAAGCGTTACTTTGCTGCAGGGGCTGAACCTTGCATTGTCGATATCGATGGACTCTCCGTGGGCCTGACCATTTGCGAGGACATTTGGCACCCGGAGCCTGCCGCACAAGCCAAGGTGGCTGGCGCCGAGATTTTGATCAACATCAATGCCTCCCCCTTTCATCGCGGCAAGTTGTCGGAACGTCTAGCGCGGGTGAAGTCCTGTGCTGAGGCACATCAGCTCCCCGTTATTTATGTCAATCAAGTTGGTGGACAGGACGAATTAGTATTTGACGGTGGGTCCTTTGCTATCGACGCGCTGGGGGAGCTAAGGGTCAGCGCGCAAACCTTTATCGAGGCTTTCCCTATCGTTACGGTTGACCGCTTATCAGACCCGAAGCTGCTGCCAGGTGACACAGCGGCAGATCGGGAAGATCTCGATGCAGTATGGCAAGCCCTTGTGCTGGGTATGCGCGACTATGTGGATAAAAATGGTTTTCCTGGGGTGGTGTTAGGCCTCTCAGGTGGGATCGACTCCGCCGTCACACTCGCGGTCGCCGCGGATGCACTGGGCCCCGAGCGGGTCGAAGCAGTCATGATGCCGTTTCGCTATACCGCGAGCATGAGCGTGGAGGACGCTGCGGCAGAAGCCAAGGCGCTCGGCGTGCGCTTCAGTAATCTGTCGATCGAGCCCCTTTATGAGGCCTTTATGACGGCGCTGGCGGACGAGTTTGCTGGTTTGCCCGCCAATATCACCGAGGAAAACCTGCAGGCACGGTGTCGCGGCGTGCTGCTTATGTCGATCTCTAACAAGAAAAACCTCCTCGTATTAACGACCGGTAACAAGAGCGAGCTGGCGGTCGGTTATTCAACACTTTACGGCGATATGGCCGGTGGCTTTGATGTGCTCAAAGACTGCCCCAAGATGCTGGTCTACGCGTTGGCACGGCATCGCAACACGCTGGGGGAATGTATCCCCGAGCGGGTGATTACTCGCCCACCCTCGGCGGAGCTGGCCCCTGACCAGAAAGATGAAGACAGTCTGCCGCCATACGAAGTGCTCGATCAGATCATCGAAATGTACGTAGAGCAGGACGCCTCGCGTCAGGAGATGGTGACCGCAGGGTTCTCTAAAGAGGATGTTGAGCGCGTCGTGAGGCTGGTGGATCTCAACGAGTACAAGCGCCGCCAGGCTCCCGTGGGCGTCAGAATTTCACGTCGTGCGTTTGGTCGTGATCGGCGCTACCCCATCACGTGGGCCTGGCGCTCGTCCAGTTAAGGCCGTTCAGGCTCCGATTCAGGATTTAGGACGGTAGTTAAACTGGGGCGGTTCGGGGGGATTAAATAACCCCAGTGTCGCTCGATTGATCCATGACCGCTGCAGCCCATCCGTCGTGTAGACGCTGTCGAAAGTGCAGCCGGAGGCCAGGTTGGGGTGGTCGGGGTAGTTGTCACACAGGACATCGATGGAGTCCTCTGCCAAATCGGTCAGACCCAGCAACAGATATGCCTGGGCCATGATCGCGAGCCCATCCGCTACGCTGGGCGTTTGCTGCATATGTTCGACCACATATTTGCCGCGATTCAATGCCGCCATATAAGCACCGCGGCGGAAATAATAGTTCGCCACGTGAATTTCGTGGCGCGCAAGCATGTTGCGCATATGCACCATACGCTGGCGCGCATCGGGCGCATAAGCGCTGTCCGGGTATCTTGCAAGTAGCTGAGAGAACTCGGCGAAGGCAATCTGGATATGGCTGACGTCGCGCTTGGTGTCATCGGAAGGGATAAACCGTGAGAAGAACCCGGGTTCGATGTCGTAGGCGGCTAGTCCCTTCATGTAAAAGGCATAGTCGACGCTTGGATGTCGGGGGTGAAGGCGAATGAATCGGTCGGCGGCTTCGGTGGCTGCCTCGAACTCATAGGCACCGTAGTGGGCGTATATCAATTCCAATTGCGCTTGCTCGGCATAGCGACCAAACGGGTACCGGCTTTCAAGCATCTGCAAGCTGCGTACCGCGAGGCTGAAGTTCTCGTTCTTCAGGTGTCGCTGCGCTTCCCTGTAGAGCTGCTGCTCGCCAGAGTCGGCCATCAGGTCGTCGTTATCGCCGCCAAACCAGGAGCAACCTGAGGTAGCGAGCACTAGGCAAAGCAGTAAGCTGCGAGTGAACAATGTGCGGAGGGCCAAGAGCAGTCGTCTACCGTGGTACATTCTTGGATCGTAGTGTAAACGCAACTGTGCGGGAGTCACAGCGCTTGGAAGAGGAAGTTTTAACGGCCGAACAGCCCCTATCTGCCCGGGTCCCGGCGGCCCTGCATGGCCAGCGCCTTGATACGGTGGCAGCGGCGTTGTTCACTGATTTTTCGCGCAGTCGGCTGGTCGAGTGGATAAAGTTAGGGCGCCTGCAGCGAAACCAGAGCACTGCTAAGCCCCGCGAGAAGGTCTCTGTCGATGATCAACTGGTGCTGACGCCGGAGGCCGAAGACCGTGTCGAGTGGGTTCCCGAGACTCTCCCTTTGCATATCCTCCATGAGGATGAGCACGTGATTGTGCTGAACAAGCCCGCAGGACTGGTAGTGCATCCCGCCGCGGGACATCACAGCGGCACCCTTGTCAACGGCCTGCTGGCGCATGCACCAGAAATGGCGGCGCTGCCACGGGGCGGCATTGTGCATCGCCTCGATAAAGACACCTCGGGGATTATGCTCGCGGCACGATCACCCCTTGCCCATAAGTCTTTGGTGGCGCAGTTGGCAGACCGATCAGTCAGTCGTCTCTATAGCGCGGTCTGTCGCGGCACGTTCTCGGGTGGCGGCACAATCGATGAGCCTATAGGGCGTCACCCAACCTCCCGCATCAAGATGGCGGTGGTGCCCGATGGCAAACCTGCCGTGACGCACTACCGAATTGCGCACCGATTTGGGGCGCACACCCATCTTGATGTCAGTCTAGAATCGGGTCGCACCCACCAGATCAGAGTGCATCTTGCGGCGCGCAAGCATCCTTTGGTGGGCGATCCCGTCTATGGTGGGCGCGCAACACGCCCCACTGGCGCGAGCGAGCGGTTGCTGTCGACGCTGACCACTTTTTCCCGGCAGGCTTTGCATGCCCGAGAACTGACCTTTCTCCACCCCGAGTCTTCTGAATCGATGCACTTTTCTGCGCCCATTCCCGCCGATCTAGCGGATCTTATCCAGTGCCTCTCGGAGGAGGATCCGGCCTAATGTCATCTCTCCCGCTCTGGGCGCCCGACACAGAGCTCGACGGTGTTGAGATCCGCGTGAGTACCCGCAAGGGAGGGGTGAGCCAATCCCCCTATGACAGTTTGAATTTGGCTGAGCACGTGGGTGACGACACCGAATGCGTCGCAGAGAATCGCCGCCGGCTGAGTGAGGCGCTGCCGGGCAGTGCCGTCTGTTGGTTGAATCAAGTGCACGGTGTGAGGGCGGTGCAGGCTAAGACGGGGGTGGTGCCTGACGCGGATGCGCACTGGATCGACGTCCGTAACCAGCCGCTGGCTGTTTTGACGGCGGACTGTTTGTCGGTAGTGTTCATTGCGCAAGATGCTTCCTGCGTGGGCATTGCCCACGCGGGCTGGCGGGGTCTGGCTGCGGGGGTATTGGAATCACTGCTTGCCGCGATGCCGGTTGAGCCAGCATCGGTCGTTGCCTGGCTGGGTCCAGCAATCAGTGCCGCGGCCTATGAGGTCGGCCCCGAAGTAAAAACGATGTTCGAGCAACAGTGTGGTGAGGCGAGCGGAAACTGCTTTCAACCATCCGATCGTCGTGGACGTTGGATGGCCGATCTGACGGCGCTGGCGCGCCTGAGCCTCGCCCAGGCGGGGGTGTCCGCCACTATCGGCGGGGATCGATGCACTTATGGCGAGCCAGAGCACTACTTTTCCTATCGCCGCGAGGGACCCACCACCGGACGCATGGCGACGTTAGTTTGGCTGAGCTGACCAACTGTGAGCCGCACCTGCAAACAAAGCCCTCGATCACCCTCGACTAACAAAATCCACGCGGAGACTGTGGCTCCTGCGGTTTCATGTCTACTGCGCCGCATTGCGTTTCAGCCAGATGTCACCAGCCTATCTAATTCCACACTTGAAAAAGGGCTTTAGGCCCCCACATCTCCTCTAGGCAAAGTTGATACGCAAAGTGGGAACAAGGAGAGACCGATGCGCATGGACAAGCTGACACATTCGCTACAAGTGGTTCTCGGTGAGGCGCAGTCCCTCGCGATTGGTCGGGATCACCCTTTTATCGAGCCGCTTCACTTATTGAAAGCGATGTTGGACCCCGCTGGCTCTGCCACGCGTTCGTTATTAATGGCAGCGGGTG
>CBFHSJ010000030.1:5308-9198 GCA_965658485.1 Luminiphilus sp. | reverse complement strand
GCGTGGTGGAACCCTTGCAGGCCTCGGTGGATGCCGCATTGGCTGCAATAGCGACGGTTTCGGGCAGTGAGGACGTTCACGTCAGTCAGGAAACCCAGCGGCTGCTGAATCGGGCAGATAAGTTCTCCCAACAGTCGGGCGACACCTATCTGTCGACTGATGCTGTGTTGCTGGCAATGTTGGAATCAAAGTCGACGGCGTCGTTACTGAGCGAGGCGGGTGTAACCGCTCAAACGCTTGGAAAGGCCATCGAATCAGCGCGCGGCGGCGAGGCGGTGCATTCCGCTGAGTCAGAAGAGACGCGCCAGTCACTCGAGAAATATACAGTGGATCTGACCGAGCGTGCCGCGGCTGGCGAGCTGGACCCCGTGATTGGTCGAGACGACGAGATCCGCCGAACGATTCAGGTATTGCAACGACGGACCAAAAATAACCCTGTGCTGATCGGTGAGCCTGGTGTGGGCAAGACGGCAATCGTTGAAGGCTTAGCCCAGCGCGTGGTCAATGGTGAGGTGCCTGAGGGCCTCAAAGACAAGCGTATTCTGGCGTTGGATCTCGGAGCCCTGTTGGCTGGTGCCAAGTTTCGTGGTGATTTTGAGGAGCGGCTCAAGGCTGTTCTTAAGGCGCTATCAAAGGAAGAGGGGCGCATTATCCTGTTCGTGGACGAGCTGCACACCATGGTTGGGGCGGGCAAGGCTGAAGGCTCAATGGATGCGGGCAATATGCTCAAACCCGCGTTGGCTCGCGGTGAGCTGCACTGTGTCGGCGCCACCACCTTGAACGAGTATCGCCAGTATGTGGAGAAAGACGCCGCGCTAGAGCGACGCTTTCAGAAGGTACTGGTGGATGAACCCAGCGAGGAGGACACCATCGCTATTCTGCGCGGCCTCAAGGAACGATATGAGGTGCATCACAGCGTAGATATTACCGACAGCGCCATTATCGCTGCGGCAAAGCTCAGCCAGCGCTACATCACGGATAGGCAGCTGCCGGACAAAGCCATCGATTTGATCGATGAGGCGGGCAGTCGGATCAGGATGGAAATTGATTCCAAGCCCGAGGCAATGGACCGTCTCGAGCGCCGCTTGATTCAGCTGAAGATTGAGCGTGAGGCGGTGAAAAAGGAAGAGTCTGCGGCGGCGGAAAAAGAGATGGCTCAGCTCGACGAGCAGATCGCGGGGATCGAGCGCGAGTACGCGGACCTTGAAGAGGTCTGGCTTGCTGAAAAAGCGGCGGTGCAGGGCGCGACGCAGATTAAAAGTGACATTGAGCAGGCCAAGCTGGATTTAGAGGTTGCCCGTCGGGCTGGCGATCTGACCAAAATGTCGGAGATCCAGCATGGCGTATTGCCTGATCTTGAGCGGCGATTGCAGGCGGCGTCTGCGGAGGACTTGCCTGAGCCCACTCTGCTGCGCTCACGTGTGACCGAAGAAGAGGTCGCCGAGGTGGTCTCGCGATGGACGGGTATCCCGATCGCCAAGATGTTGGAAGGCGACCGCGAGAAATTACTGCACATGGAGGAGACGCTGCATCAGCGTGTTGTGGGCCAGGATGAAGCCGTTGTGGCTGTTTCCAATGCGGTGCGGCGCGCCCGAGCCGGGCTGGCGGACCCACAGCGGCCCAACGGCTCGTTTCTATTCTTGGGTCCAACCGGTGTGGGCAAGACTGAACTGTGTAAGGCGCTGGCAGACTACTTATTTGACAGCGAACAGGCGATGGTCCGCATAGACATGTCCGAGTTCATGGAGCAGCACTCGGTCGCACGGCTCATTGGAGCGCCTCCAGGTTACGTGGGTTACGAGGAGGGTGGATATCTCACCGAGGCAGTGCGTCGCAGACCCTACTCATTACTACTGCTGGATGAAGTCGAAAAGGCCCACCCCGATGTCTTCAACATTCTGCTTCAGGTTTTGGAAGACGGGCGATTGACCGACGGTCAGGGCAGAACGGTGGATTTCCGCAACACGGTGGTGGTAATGACGTCGAACCTGGGCGCAGTGCATATTCGGGAAGCACTTGAGGAAAATGATGCCACCGCGGATAGAGGCGTGCTGAAAGCCACCATTCAGGCCAAAGTAATGGCGGACGTAGCGACCCATTTCAGGCCTGAGTTCCTTAACCGAATCGATGAATCGGTGGTGTTTCACGCGCTCGAGCAGTCGCACATCGCCAACATTGCGGCGTTGCAGCTGGAGGCGGTCAGTGCCCGGCTGGCAGATCGCTCGCTCACACTGTCGGTGAGTGATGAGGTGATGGCGCATCTGGCCGATCAGGGCTTTGACCCCGTATACGGCGCCCGCCCGCTGAAGCGCGCTATCCAGAGGTTAATTGAAAACCCGCTGGCCGAGGCGCTGCTGGCGGGTGATTTCCTTTCAGGAGACGCGATCAAGGCGACTATGTCGGGGGGTGAGCTACGTTTTGTGAAAGCCCCCGCTATGGTAGACGCTGCGTGAAGCTGTAAGTCGTCCTCACGGGTCTCAGATCATCCGCTCAGGCCAATGATCTGTAGACGTGACACCCGTTGTCAGACACTGGCCGTCTGGCAGTCAGTTGGGTAAAGCGAGGTATGGGACCGAGCTCTGAAGCGCGCACAGGGTTTACTCTGATTGAGTTGATGCTCGTATTAGCTATCGTGAGCCTGCTGCTCGTCATGGTGGTCCCGTCATGGCGCCACGTTCAAATCGAAGCAAAAATAAATGACGCTCAGCTAACCCTCGATCGCTTGGTGATTCGTCAGTTCAGATTTTTTCAGCAGCACCAGCGATATGCCAAGTCCAGTGAGCTGCCGCCCCTTAAGGTGCTTGCTCCAGGGGTTGCTGCTCAGTACCGGTTGACTACGGTGACTCATGGCGGTGCCGCGTACCGCCTTGAACTGTTACCCCTTGATCCGACGGTGTGGCCCGTGCTGAGTGTTGATCATACCGGCCGGCGCAGTCGAACCGATGCTATGTCTGATGCCTGAGATGATCGGCAATCCGTGCTGATTGACTACGTCGTCGCCGCCGCGCTCGCTTTAGTGGGCCTAACGGGTTCGCTTGTTCTGACACAAGACGTCATTGGGTTACACAGCGCTGCCTACCATCAGGTTATCGCGGACAACCTATTGGCTGAAATTGAGGCGCGATATCTGGTGTCGGATCATCCGCTGCAAAAGCTGACAGGACCTTGCGATAACGGCACTGAAGATCAGCAACGATTTTGCCAATATTTAGAAACCGGCCTGCAGAAGCTACCGGAGTCTAGTATCGAGGTGCTCGGCATAAACCAGATAGGCATAAGCTGGTCAGAGATGGATGGAGCGCAAGTGAGCGTGTTCAGGACGCTCCCGGCGCCCCTGTCTCCTCCAGCATAGGGTGACTCGCCACATGGTTGAGGGCGCCCGGAAATATGCTCGGTGTGGTGGCGTGTCACTGGTGGAGTGCTTGGTTGCTTCTGCTCTGGCCCTGAGTTTATTGGCCGGCATCACCATGATTGCCGCGGAGTTGATAGCTGAAACTCAGGCCACGGAGCGTCGCAGTGATCAGGTGACGCGGGCAGAGCAGCTATTTGCGTTTTTAGAGCAGATGGTAAAGACCGCAGGCTTGCCATCGCGGTGGCCTCAGCCGGCGGGCGCATCGCTGCAGGTTGGGGTAAGCGCTGTGGATCCATGTATTCCACCTTCAGCGAAAGGCGTCAGCAAAACCTGGGGGGGAATCTGGATCGTTGAGCTCGCAGCGCTCGACTGTATCGACAGCAGTGATAGTGGTCAGGGCTTGTACATCGAGCATATTGAGGCATGTGACGATGTGTGCCCGCCGCAAGCCCTGCTGCCAGTCGCGTGCACGAATCATCATGAGGCATTGCCCTCTCGCGTGGGCTGGATGTTTCGGGAGTGGCACGGCGGGGTAGTT
>CBFHSJ010000030.1:0-5209 GCA_965658485.1 Luminiphilus sp. | reverse complement strand
GATCGCGACTGTTTCGATCACTTTGGCTGGGGGAGTCTCAGTCGTACATTGATTTACCACCGACCCCGCGTGCCTACTCACGACAGAAGCAGCGACTTGGTTCTGAGGCAAGCCCTCCCCGAGAAAGGCGATCAGTGGAGCACGGCTGAGGCACTGATTGAGGGCGTGACGATGTGGGAACTGGGCTCTGCCCAGCTCGTTGATGTCCCGGCCTTGCCTGAAGGAGCCCGCGCGCCGATCGTCACGGTGGCCCTCGATTCGGCTCGGGGGACGACGGCTGAGCCCGAGGACCTGATTCAGCTCAGAAGAACATTAATTACTCCATCGTTACTGCGGACGTTGCTGGCACGAAACAAGGCGGAATCATGAAGCGGTGCTCAAAGTGGCGCTCCGGTCCTGGGGAACAGGGGTTTTTCGTGATTACGCTTGTCATGATCCAGTTGTTGCTGCTCTCGTTCGCGCTATTGTCGCTTCGGGAGTCAGCGTTGGCGGGCTGGCAATTTGCCGTGCGAGGCATCGACACAAGCTCGGCACTGATCGAAGCTGAAGAGTGAGAGACCGATTTTGCATTAGCGCTTCAGTGGCGACACAATTTATCTGACAATGCCAGCGCTTCCTCGAGGCGGGGTACACGTTCTTCCGGGCCGAGTAGATGCTCCCCACCCACGTCGTCACTCACGATAATCCGCGGGTAGTTCATCAGCTTTTGAATATCAGCGCTCAGCGCCGCGCATTCGCTCTCGGATGCCGAGGGCAACACTGACTCATTCACATGCGCAGCTGTCAGGGCAACGCCCTGTTGCGCTGTCTGCTCGGCAACAAGTGACGACTTCTCTGGCGCCGTCGTCCTTGGCTTGGCGTAGCGCTTCAGTGCGGTTTTGATTTCGATTTCCGTGTAGGGCGTGCCAGACCGGGGCGGCCGATCGCTCAGTACAGGGTTGCCATTGTCGTCGACCGAGCGATAGGTGGGGCCCGCATCTGCGGGCTGCCCCTGCAGGAGCAGCTACAGAATTGAACACGTGACGATATTGGTAAACGCTGGCTTTCTGTCCATAGAATGGCCCTCGCGTGGACTCATAACCCTAGCGCGCAGGTCATGAGCCATCAACGCTGATTATGGTCATTTGTCGACATGCCTTGACTTTGCGCAGTCAGCGCCCAGACAATTCGCTCCGTCACGCGAGCGGCAACGGCTATTGGTGAGTACCCTCATCCTCTGGCCTACCTCTGAAACGGGATAGTTTCACAGGCTGTTTGCGGGTTCCGTCAGGCGAGGCATGGCCTCTGCCACTCGGGCTCGACACTGCGTTACCCCGCAGGTCACCGATACACGGCTTTCGTGATCGCGATCTGGCGGGAAGCTGGAGCGATCCGGCCAGTGTCTCGTGCGACAGGTGATGGTGGCGTGCGCGCACGGCGTGTGGCCACCCTCTGATGCAACGAGATGGAGAGTGGCCATGGAAATGCTGTCTGGCGGCGAAATGATCGTCCGCGCCCTTGAAGACGAAGGTGTCGAGTACATCTTCGGTTACCCCGGTGGAGCAGCGCTCCACATCTATGACGCCTTATTTAAGGCCGAGAAAGTTCCGCATATTCTGGTGCGCCACGAGCAGGCTGCCACCCACGCCGCAGATGGTTATGCGCGCGCTACCGGCAAGCCCGGTGTGGTGCTGGTGACGTCAGGCCCTGGCGCGACTAACGCGATCACGGGTATCGCTACGGCCTACATGGATTCCATTCCTTTGGTCGTGATCTCGGGCCAGGTTCAGAGCCATCTCATCGGTGAGGACGCGTTTCAGGAGACCGACATGATCGGCGTCTCCCGCCCCATCGTGAAACACAGCTTTCTGGTGCAGAAGCCCGAGGACATTCCATCGACTATCAAGAAGGCCTTCTTTATCGCCTCCACCGGGCGCCCCGGGCCGGTTGTGGTCGATATTCCCAAAGACCTGACGCACCCCGAGCACAAGTTCGAATACGAGTACCCCGAGACGGTCAGCATGCGCTCTTATCAACCGTCTGCCAAAGGCCACTCGGGTCAGATTCGCAAGGCAGCGCGCATGCTGCTCAGTGCCAAGCGGCCAGTCATTTATGCGGGGGGTGGCGTTATTCAGGGCGAGGGCTCCGAGCAACTGACCGCACTGGCGCGACGGCTGAATTACCCAGTCACTAACACACTCATGGGTTTGGGCGCCTATCCAGGCAGTGACCGACAGTTCCTCGGTATGCTGGGAATGCATGGCTTTTAT
Source organism: Luminiphilus sp. (assembly GCA_965658485.1). GTDB lineage: Bacteria > Pseudomonadota > Gammaproteobacteria > Pseudomonadales > Halieaceae > Luminiphilus. Next base: position 2,960 of record CBFHSJ010000030.1, on the reverse strand, counting down.
GAGGCCAACATGGCGATGCACCACTCAGACGTGATCCTGGCGGTGGGCGCGCGCTTTGATGACCGCGTCACCAACACGGTCTCCAAGTTCTGCCCGGGCGCAAAAATTATTCACGTGGATATCGACCCGGCGTCGATCGCCAAGATCGTGCCCGTCGATATCCCGATTGTCGGGCCCGTCCACGCCATTCTCGAGGAGTTAGACAAGCAAGTTGCGCTGCAGATGGAAAGCGCCGAGCGCGAAGTGCCCGACCCGGATGCACTGGCGCAGTGGTGGCAGCAAATCGAAAGCTGGCGTGAGGCGCACGGGTTATGGCATGGCCGCCGCTATGGTGAGTCGGCATCGATCATGCCTCAAGACGCCATCCGTGCGTTGTATGAGGCAACCAATGGGGAGGCTTATGTCACATCAGACGTCGGACAACATCAGATGTTTGCCGCCCAGTACTACAAGTTTGATTATCCGCGGCGCTGGATCAATTCCGGTGGGCTCGGCACGATGGGTTTTGGTCTCCCTGCAGCGATGGGTATCAAGATTGCCCTGCCAGATGCCGATGTCGCCTGTGTGACAGGGGAGGGCAGTATTCAGATGAACATCCAAGAGCTCTCTACCTGCAGTCAGTACCGCTGCCCGGTGAAGATTATCAACCTGCGCAATGACTACCTCGGTATGGTCAAGCAGTGGCAGGATATGCAGTACGAGGGTCGTTACTCAGAGAGCCACTACGCGGCGTCGCTGCCAGATTTTGTAAAGCTCGCTGAGGCTTATGGGCACGTTGGTATGGAGGTCAAATCTCAATCCGACCTGCTGCCTGCAATGAAGGAGGCGTTTGCCCTGAAAGACAAGCTGGTCTTTATGGATATCCATATCGACCCTGATGAGCACGTGTATCCGATGATGGTCGCGCCCAACGGGGCGATGAAGGATATGTGGCTTAGCAAGACGGAGAGGACCTGATATGAGACGGATACTCTCAGTACTGCTGGAAAACGAGTCCGGCGCTCTGTCGCGCGTGGTGGGGCTGTTCTCCCAACGTGGCTACAACATCGAGACCTTGAATGTGGCGCCCACTGACGATCACTCACTGTCCCGATTGACCGTGACTACCACGGGTGATGATCTCAAGATTGAGCAGATTACCAAGCACCTCAACAAGATCATCGATGTGGTGAAGGTGGTGGATCTGACCGAGGGGGCGCACGTAGAGCGCGACACCCTGCTGGTGAAGGTCCGGGCAGTGGGTGCGCAGCGAGACGAAGTCAAGCGCACCGCCGAGATCTTCCGTGGGCAGATCATCGATGTGGGTCCAACGACCTACGTGGTGCAGCTTACGGGGCCCTCGGAAAAGCTCGATTCCTTCTTGCAAGCGCTCGGCGAAACCGAAGTGCTAGAGGTGGTGCGCTCTGGCGTTGCTGGTATGGCGCGCGGTGAGAAAGTTCTGGCGCCATAGCCCAGACTGTCCTCTCCGGCAGCATTTCAATATGAGAGTGAATCAGAGTATTAGAGCGAGGTAGAAAAGACCGAGTAAAAAAAAGGGGCCTGATGGCCCCTTTTTTCTATCCCATGATAGTGATCAGAGTAGCGGTGCAATCACTAGGCTCACGATCGCCATTACGTTGATCAGGATGTTCATCGATGGGCCCGAGGTATCCTTGAAGGGATCACCCACGGTGTCGCCAACCACAGCGGCCGCATGAGTATCCGAACCCTTACCACCCAGGTTGCCCTTTTCGATGTACTTTTTGGCGTTGTCCCAAGCACCGCCGGCGTTAGCCATCATGAGCGCCATCAGCACACAGCCCAACAGGCCGCCGGCCAACATGCCGCCAAGTGAGGTGGCCCCCAGTCCAAAGCCCACGATGACCGGCGCGAAAACGGCAATCGCGCCAGGCACCACCATGCGCTTCAGCGCAGCGGTGGTGGCAATATCGACACAACGCGCCGTATCGGGTTCTGCATTGCCGTCCAGCAGCCCAGGGATCTCTCGGAACTGTCGGCGGATCTCGTTGATCATGTCAAAAGCGGCTTCGCCCACGGCGGTCATCGTGATCGAGGCAATCAAGAAGGGGATAGTGCCGCCAATAAACATGCCAATAAGCACCTCGGGATCAGAGAGCTGCAGATTAAAGTCCGGGTTATTGACCGTAACGGTCTCAACGAAAGCGGCAATGATTGCCAGTGCTGCCAGTGCCGCCGCGCCAATGGCGAAGCCCTTACCAATGGCAGCGGTGGTGTTGCCCACCTCATCTAGGCCATCGGTAATCTCGCGCGTTTCGGCACCCATGCCGGCCATCTCTGCGATACCGCCCGCGTTATCAGCTACCGGGCCGTAAGCGTCGATTGCCATGGTAATCCCGACAGTGGCCAGCATGCCCACCGCAGCGATACCCACACCGTAAAGCCCAGCCAGATTAGTCGAGACAAAAATAATCGCGGCCAGACACAGCACGGGTGCGACCACTGACTGCATGCCCACCGCAAGGCCAGTGATCATGACGGTTGCGGGACCGGTCTCACCAGATTTGGCGATGGTGCGAACAGGCTTGCCGCCAGTGTAGTACTCGGTGATAAGACCGATGGCGACGCCACCGACAGCGCCGGATACCACCGCCCACCAGGTGTTTTGGTCGATGCCCATGCTCTCTGATAGGAACCAGGCCATGGCGATAAAGATCAGGGGCGCCGCCAGTGTGCCGCTGCGGAGCGCCGCTTCGGGTGCCGCAGAAGACCGTGCCCGCACAATCAGAATGCCCGCCACTGATGCGATCAGACCGATGCTGGCGAGGGCCAGCGGGAACGCCATCATGGCGCTTTGCCGTTCAGCGCTCAGTGCCATTGTGGAGGCTATAGCAATACAGGCGATCATGGAGCCGCAGTAGGACTCAAAAATATCGGAACCCATGCCCGCGATGTCACCCACGTTATCACCCACGTTATCGGCGATCACCCCTGGGTTACGC
>CBFHSJ010000029.1:0-20968 GCA_965658485.1 Luminiphilus sp. | reverse complement strand
GGCTAGCCGCCAAGGCGGTACTGGCAGCAGCGGCTAAGGCCAAGCTTGTCTTTTTTTTCATGTTTCTTCTCCTCGCGCCTCACGGCGCATTAATCGCTTCACAGCGTTAGCCATCGGGTGGTGCGTTCCGTGGCAGTGGGATGACAGTCACCTGTCATCAAAATGACTTGATTTTGTCATTTTTATGAAACATTAATGTAACAAATAAGTCATAAAAATGAAATATTAGTTATTGCCAAATTAATCCGATTAAAAACAATGGGTTACAAGTTATGCCGTCTACGCAGGTGATTCTCAGCGCATCAATGGGGCTTAAAAACCCTTGGCCATGGCGGTTTCGTGGAGGGGCGGCTGAAGAAACACCCGTAGCCAAAAAAGCCGTGCCTAAGGCGGTAAAAAACACCGCAAGAAGGGCACGAGGTGGGTATAGCACAGCTGCTGTGGGGGAAGGGTTGATGGCCCGCTCGCGGCAAGGCTACACGCCCGCCGCGGACTCTCGCATTAGGACATGCGTTTGGTTAGAAGTCTAACCGCCAACCCACTGCCGGGCCATGCTCTTTCATGTCGAACTTGAAGCGCTCAAGTCCGTCGCCGTCCTCGTAATCAAAATCAACGCAGCCAATCACACGATCGCGAGAACATCCTCCAGCAACGCATTCATGTCGGTTCGCGATTCATTCAGCGTTAAGCCGAGCCGCACGATGACCAGTTCTTTATCTGGAATCACCACAACGAACTGACCTGAATTGCCGCCGGCGTGAAAAGTGTTCTCCGGCGCGCTGGGAAATGCCCGGTGATCCGTATTGAGCCAAAACCCGAGGCCATAGATCTCGCCGCCCTTAGCAGTGCCGGGCGTGACCGCGCGTCGCTGCCAAGCTTGGCTAATCACCTCACTTCGGCCATGCCAGGCATCGAGCCATAGCTGACCCATCCGCGCCCAGTCGCGCGCGGTGAGATAGGCGTAGCTGGAGCCGACTTGCACGCCGCTGGCGTCGGGTTCCAACACGATCTCGTCTAGCGATAGAGGTTGGCTGAAGTGGGCTTCTATCCAGTCAGGGTAGGGCTCGCCCTTTAGCGACTGCTGCCATATGAGGGAAGCGGTGTTGATGTCGCCACTGGAGTAAGCCCACTGCTCACCCGGGGGTAGAGCGTGGCCGGTATCCGGTGCTGATCGCCACATGCCCGGCTGCCGGTAGAGCATGTCGGTGACATCATCACCTGGGAAGTAACGCTCAGAGAAATCAAAGCCCGTGGTCATCGATAGCAGGTGCTTGAGCGTTAGATCGGGGTCTGCTTTTGCAACCGTTGCGCCTCCAGCACCTGCGGCCTGAAGTGCGGTCACGACTGAGTCGTCCAACCGCAAATGACCCTGATCAATCTGCCGCCCGACAAAGGTCGCTATCAGGCTCTTATTCATTGACCAGCCCTGCATGGGCGTCTCAGCGGTAACGGGACCTGAGTAGCGTTCTGCCACTATCTCGCCACGGTGCATGACGATCACTGCGAGGGTGTTACGTCCGCCGCCCGAAGGTTCGGTAAAGGCTTCATCTAACGTATTTTGAAGTGCTGCACTCTCCCGGCCTTGTGAGTTCCGAGCGGGTGGAGCGGCTGTCGCTGCAGCTGCACTGAGTTCATTGAGGTTTTCTAGGGCGCCATCTGAGCGAGGGAAAAGCGGTGCCTCATCTGCCTCACCCAGCGCGCAGCCGTAGCGGGGTTGATGCTGTGCTGTTGCCGTTTGGCCCAGCAGGCTTGCCACAACACTTTGTTCGGTACTATCGAGGGCATAGTCGAGTAATTGCGTAAGCGGTCCGACGGTGGCGAGGCGCGGCAGCACGTCCGTCTCCACAACAAACTGCTCCGGGAGTCGCGCAACAAACACGCCAGAGCAAATTTGCTTGGCGGCATAGCCCGCGCCAATCGCGCCTGCCTGCAGGGCAAGGCGTGTAGCCATGGCCACACCGATCATCAAGGCGATTCCGGTAATCCAAATTTTTGCGCGTTTCATCACGGTTGCCCGCTTGGTGGTGTGTGGCCGCGAAGGCTGGAGGAGAAGTAATGGTCCGTCCAGTCAACGTAGCAAGAAGCGGCTTTCGGCCCACGCAAGACTGACCGGCTTTCATAACACTGTCATATTAGGTGGCATATAGTAACGCGTTTAGCAGTGCATTTTCTGGAGAAAGCCTGATGGATGTGATTGGGTCCTACGGGACAATCCTATTAGTGCTGGCCTGTATCTTTGGCCTATTCATGGCCTGGGGCATCGGTGCCAACGACGTGGCCAATGCTATGGGTACCTCCGTGGGCGCTCGAGCACTGACTCTGAAGCAGGCGATTTTGGTCGCGGCCATCTTTGAATTTACCGGCGCCTACCTCGCCGGGGGCGAGGTCACGTCTACGATTCGTAAAGGAATTGTCGATCCTGCGCTGATGAGCGACACACCAGAACTTTTGGTCTACGGCATGCTATCCGCCCTGTTGGCCGCGGGGACCTGGTTATATATCGCGAGTCTGAACGGGTGGCCGGTGTCTACCACCCACTCGATCGTGGGTGCGATTGTGGGGTTTGCGGCTGTGGGGATATCTGTCGACGCAGTCGATTGGGGTCAGGTCGGCACGATTGCCGCCAGCTGGGTGGTGTCGCCACTGCTGGCAGGCAGTATCGCCTATGCATTGTTTGTTTCTGTGCGCTCACTCATTCTGGATCAGGAAGACCCCTTTGCTCGGGCGCGACGCTATGTACCCGTCTACATGTGGTTGGTGGGCTTCATGATCTCCATGGTCACCCTCACCAAGGGGCTGAAGCATGTCGGCCTCGATGCCGACCTGGGCTTTGGTTCGAACTTTGCTAATGCGCTGGTGCTCTCAGCTGGCATCGGTGTGCTGGTTGCAATGATTGGCGGCCTGTTGCTAAGCCGCATTCGACCCAGTGGACAAGATGAAAATTCCATCGAGAACGTCGAGCGAGTGTTCGGCATTTTGATGATTTTCACTGCTTGTGCGATGGCGTTTGCACACGGTTCCAACGATGTGGCTAACGCGGTTGGGCCATTGGCGGCAGTGGTGAGTACCGTTCAATCGGGCGGCGTCATCGGAGTGACCAGCGTGATGCCCTGGTGGGTATTGGTCGTGGGTGCCGTCGGCATTGTGTTTGGCTTGTCTACCTACGGCTGGCGCGTGATTCAAACCATCGGCCGCAAGATTACAGAATTGACCCCCAGTCGCGGTTTCGCTGCAGAGTTGGCGGCTGCGTCGACAGTGGTGTTGGCGTCTGCCACCGGCCTGCCGATCTCAACCACTCACACGCTGGTGGGGGCGGTGCTGGGCGTCGGTCTGGCGCGCGGTGTAGAGGCACTCCATCTGCCTACTATTTGGGCGATTGTGTCGTCTTGGGTGGTGACGTTACCCGCTGGCGCCGGCCTGGCTATTGTCTTTTTTTACATTTTGCGATCGATCTTTGGTTAGTAAGTGATAACTTGCTAAAGTCAAAACAAGGAGCTCATTGTTATGGCGGTCAAGCCCGCGATCTCGGAAGTCATAAGCAATTCGCCACTCGCGTTACTCGAGCGGCATGCTGGTGTCTGTGTGGATTGTGTGGAGCGTCTGCCGTTGTACTTTGAAGAGGCTCAAGCGGGGCGCTGGGGCCGCGCTGGCGAGGTGGAGGAGGACATCTGCCGATTTGAGGGCCTGGCGGATGAACTGAAGCAGGATGTTCGCAGTAACCTACCCCGCGGACTGTGGATGTCCGTCTCCCGGGCAGACCTGCTTGAACTGGTGCGTGTTCAGGACAAGATGGCCAATGGCGCCAAAGCGGTATCGGGTATCTCACTGGGCCGGCAGTTGGCTTTTCCAGCGCCATTAACGGGGGACGTCATGGCGTTCATAGATGTCGTGATTGACGTGAGCCGTACCGTTGTGAAAATTATCGGTGCTACTCGAGAGCTGTCTCGCTCGGCTTTTGGCACCCGTCAGACCAACGTCATTCTCGATTTTGTGTCACAGGTCGAGGCGGGAGAGCGCCGCAGCGACGATCTCCAGGCGGCACTGCGCGCCAGGCTACAAGAGTGCGAGGAAGAGCTGTCCCCGGTCGATGCAATCTTCCTGTATCAGTTGCTGGCCGGTATCGGCGACATTGCCGACAACGCAGAGAAAGTGGCACACCGCGCCCAAATTATCGCCACGAGCTGATGGCTATGGGGTTGCCTTCGACGGCCCTTGCTAAACCCAACGCCAGTCAAAAGCAATTTCTTCAGTCGATGCGGGTGAAGCTCAGGCCGATTTTTCGGTAGCCATGCGAAGCGAAGCTCGGCAGGTGAGAGAGATCGCTCCCTGACTCATCGAGCTTGAGGTTGCCAAGGCGGGTTAGCAGTTCCTCAAATGCAATCTTGGCCTCGAGCCTTGCGAGCTCTGCGCCTGCACAGAAGTGGGGGCCAAAGCCAAAGCCCATATGGGGCTTGGTGGTGGGACGATCGATATCAAACTGCTCTGGGTTGGGAAACACTTCGGGGTCCCAGTTGGCGCCAGCCCACATCGGGATCACCATCTCGCCGGCTTTCACCTCAACACCTTCAATACGGTCATCTTGAGTGGCGCGGCGATAGGTGCACTGAATGGGAGGGTCCCAGCGCAGCGCCTCTTCGACCATGGCTGGGATATCGTCGGGATCGCTCCGTAGCCGATTCATCAGTGCGTCGTCATTGAGTAGCACCAGCATGGCATTGCCGATGAGATTGGTTGTGGTTTCATGCCCAGCGAGCAAGATCTGGTCGATAATGGGCAGCAGCTCTTCGGTGGTCAGTGGCGGCTCGCCGTCTACCTCAGTATTCACCATGATGCTGAGCAAGTCGTCGGTTGGCTCGCGGCGTCGATCTTCAATTCTGGGCACAAAATAGTCATGGAGTTCGACCACTGCGTGGGCTACTTCACGCCGTCGCTCGTGACTCAGCAGATCGATGTTGCCTGAGATCATCAGGTCACCCCAGTGCTTGAAAGTCCAGATATCTGCGCGATCTACGCCCAGAATGTCCGCAATCACCGTTACCGGCAGTGGCACGGCGAATTCGGGGATCAGATCGACAGAGCCTCGGTCGATGAACGCATCGATCAGCTCGGTGGTGATCTCACGTATCTGTGGCTCCAGTGCGCGCACACTGCGGGGGCTTAATGCTTTGCTGATCAGCTTGCGGTGCCGGGTGTGTTCGGGGGGGTCTGCGGTGAACAGCGCATTCACGATGGGGTGTGCATTGGACAGTATCTCTTCGACATCGTCCTGCACCGGTTCGCTATTGATACCCATATGGCGTGGGCCGAGGTCATCCTCGGTGATAGCGGAGGAGTACACGCCAGTATTTCTGGCGAGTGCCGCGAGGGTGTCATACCCCGCGACAATCGTACCGATATTGGGGTCGCGTCCCACGCCACCTGCCTGGTGGAGTGAGGTATAGGCTTTGTATGGACATTCGATGTGCTCGCTGTCTGCCAGGTTCATTTCAGGGGTGGTGTCTTCAGCCATGGGTCTCACTGCCGTAACGATGTCGTCAGCAGTATAGCCACGGCTCACTGATATTGGGCAACCCCTCTCTGGGCTGTGTGGCGGCGCTCAGTTCATCGCGCTGAGCGGAAAGGCAACCGGTACAATGATTTCGTTGCGGCGCATGAAGGGCAGGGTCCAGGGTGGGTTGTACTGGTTGAGCGTGGGGTCGCCAGTGATATCAATTCCCTCGGCGGTCAGAAACCGCCGTAACTGCTGCCAATTCTCGTCAGCCTTTTCTGCCGAGGCCAAACCGCTGAACTGAATCACGGCGGCGGTATAGGCTGGAGCCTCTCGAAATGACACCCGCTGATCCTCCGGTTGGGGTAGGTCCTCGAGGGCATATTCGGCGGGCATCATAAAGGCCATCTCCCTCTCGCCGGACATGCTCTGTTGCACGGGCGCGGTCATGGCGATTTTTTGTTCCTCTGCGTTACCGCCGAAGATATAACCTGCCAGCACCCTAAAGCCGCCGTCGGAATCCTCTGCCATATCCGTGACCGCCATCACTCTCGCTGCATATGCTCGGATCTCGATCTGCTCGGCGTCCCAGGCCTTTTCCACCCGATACTCGGGCTCTTCGATGGCGATGGCTTGGCTAGTCATCACAGATGCTATGAGAGAGATAAAGAGCGTTCGGATGTCATTGAAATGTTGAAGCTGCGGCATTGGTGCGTCCTTTCACACATGGGCATGGTGTGAATACGTATAGACTCAGCCCCGGATCAGCTTCGGCGGGGTTTGAGTGGCTGGCGCTTATACAGTGGCAAAGCAGCCCCCTGTCAACGGTGGCGTTGACGCGGTATTTTGCTCGGCAAAAGAGGTGGGCGCCGTGTCAGGCCGTTTTAAGCTTTGCGCCTTACGCCGCTAGCACTGCGCTGGGTGTCGAGCGCGCCAGTGCCCACTCTTCCTCGGTCATTTCGGCCTCGACATCACCAAACAGCGGGGTAGACAGGTATCGCTCTCCGGTATCCGGTAGCACGCACAAGATGACAGAGCCGGGTGCGGCACGCGTTGCGACATCCAGTGCTGCGGCGAATGTGGCGCCACAGGAGATACCGCAAAAGACGCCTTCCTTCTGTGCCAGCGCCTGCGCGGTAGCAAAGGAGGTATCCGCCGATACCGGCACGACCTCGTCGATGTAACCCTTGTCGATGGATTCCTGAGCGACCAGTGGAATGAAATCCGGTGTCCAGCCCTGAATCATATGAGGTGCCCAAGCAGGGTGGCTGCCGCTGGCAGAGCCGTCCTCGCGCCGTTCCTGCGCCCGACCATCGGAGAGTAGCGCGGCGCCATCGGGCTCAGTGGTGATGATCTTTGTTTCTGGTCGTTCCGCGCGGAGCACACGGGCTACGCCAGTGAGTGTTCCACCGGTGCCATAACCCGAAACAAAATAATCGAGCTGTTCGCCCTCGAAGGCAGCCATGATCTCGCGCGCGGTGGTGCGCTCATGGGTATCGGCATTGGCGGGGTTTTCGAATTGCCGCGCCATGAACCAGCCATTGGCTTCCGCCAGCTCCCGGCATTTAGTGACCATGCCCATGCCCTTCTCTTCCTTGGGCGTCAGAATGACCTTGGCACCCAAAAACCGCATTAGCTTTCGGCGTTCAACCGAGAAGGTCTCCACCATTACCGACACAAAAGGGTATCCCTTGGCTGCGCACACCATTGCTAACCCAATGCCGGTATTACCTGAGGTGGCCTCAATCACTGTCTGGCCCGGCTTTAGCTCACCCGAGGCTTCTGCTGCCTCAATGATGCCCATGGCCAGTCGGTCTTTGACTGAGCCGAGGGGATTAAAAGCCTCAATCTTCGCCCACATGGTCACGTGATCTGGGGCGAGATGGTTGATTTTGACGATGGGTGTATCACCCACGGTCTCGACGATGTTCTGAAATTTGCCGCGCGCCATAGCTGTTGATGTCATGGATTGTTGTGTGGAGAGAGGAACGCTACCCCAAGCGGGCCGCGGCAACAAGGCCAATGAAGTGACGAGAGCGCCCAGTCAGCGAATATCTACTATTTATCCCGGTTGCCTTGGCATCAATTTATCCAGCAAGTTCGCCGCCGCTAGGGCGTTACTCCGCCATCGCCTCATCGAGATTTTGATGCCGGACCTTTGCCAGAAATTCCCCCGGTGACGTGGGACGTCCCCGGAAGAAGCCTTGATGCTCTACGATGCCCACGTCAGTCAGCATTGATTCCTGTTCCGCTGTTTCGATACCTTCCGCTATTAACTTCATACCCAGAGAGTTCGTTAGCTGGCGTACATGCTTCAGAATGCTTATGTACCGTTCGGAGCGCCTGCTATTAGCAACAAACTGCCGGTCGAGCTTCAGAATGTCGGCATCAATATTCGCTATCCGCTCCAGGTTGCTATGACCAACGCCAAAATCATCGATGGCAATTTTGACGCCGGAGTTTCGGAACACCACGAGATCTTCATCATCAATGATGGTGCCCATTGGCCCAGAGCCTTGTTCGCTGATCTCAATGACCCATCCACGCAGGTCAGTTTGCTTTCGTCGTAATTGCTCAATGACTCGGGACTTGAACGCGGAGCTTTCAAGCGCTTCGGCTGTGTAATTGAAATGCACATCAACCGGTGTCACTGATCGAATCACCGAAAAAAGGGTTTGCTTCTTTTCCAGTAGGTGATTCATATAGGGGGCTTGCCATTCCAAACTGACAAACGTCTTAAGATAGTGCTCAAGGGGCACGAGCGAGCCATCTTCGAGCCGCCATCGCAGCAGGCATTCAGCGCCTGAGATGCTTTGCGTTGTTGTATTGAAGAAGGGCTGTACTGCGTAGCCAATTTGATCGGAGAGAATCGCCGCACCCACTTCGCGCGCAGGGATTTTTACAGGATTCTCTTTGTAAGTAGTCATGCATGGATTCCATTCCAAAGCAGTAAGTAATGGTGTGACACCGCCAAAGTTCAGTCAAGGCCGGGATATCTGGTTTGACAAGGACTGTCAGTTGATGGCTTTCGGGCCGATAAAATTCGATTTGAGCGCCATGCTTGAATAAGCGCCGGAAGGCGAGGCGCATTCAGCCCAACTGATTAAGGAAGAGGCTGTTGCCCCGCGCCCATCAGCTGTTGCCAGAACAATGCGAGCTCTTGAGCGCCCGTCTCCCTTCGCACGGTCCACTCCACATGTTGAGTTGCTTCTTTTTCGGGCAGGACTCTGATGCCCCATAGCCCCTTGATGGCATTGGGTAGCTGCGAGTAACGCATGTCGACAATCAAGCTGGCGTCACTACTGTCGATCGCTAACCAGTCGTCAGAAAACCAGCGAAAGCGCTCGATATCAGTTGCCTGCTGCGAGTCAGGATCAAGCGAAGGGAAATTTTCAGCAAGCCTGAGCTGGGGGGCCGACTCACCGGGGAAATAGGTCGGCGTTACCCCTGCACGGACAGCATCGACGTAGTAGCGGCCGTTGTATTCATAAAGCGCTTTCCAGACCAGTAAATTGGCGAAGCCCGGCTTCACCTCAAGTCGAATGGGGTCATGTTGGCGGTAGCTGACGATCTGCTCGGCGGCCGATAGGGCACGCTGATGTTGCACCAGTCCAAACCCGAGATAGCTAATCCCCCAGCACAATCCATAGACCGCGATCCTCGGCTGTCGTCGAATGGCAGACGTCAACAAAAGAATAAGCAAAGGTAGGGTAAACAAGGGGTCGATGACTGACACGTTGTGCCACGCAAAGCGATTTTCGGTCAGCGGCCATAGCAGCTGCGTGCCATAGGTCGTGCAGGCATCCAGCAAGCCGTGGGTGCCGTAGCCCAGCGCAGCGAAAAACCACACGGTTTTGAAGGTTAGATTTTTTTTTGCTACCGGATAGAAAGCCAGAGCACAAAACAAAGCTCCGAGCGGAATGAATAACAGCGAATGCGTGAATTGACGGTGGTATTCCAAGGCCAGGAGTGGGTCGGTGTCGGACTGAATGAACACGTCGAGGTCGGGCGCCATGCCCGCTAGCGCGCCGATCCATAGCGCAGAACGCAGGGTGCTGCTCTTGCTTCCTGATTGCGCGGCAGCTGCCCCAATCGCGGCTTGACTGAGTGGATCCATGAGGCTCTCTTCTCACTGTATTCGTCAGCTAACCGGTATTGCTAGACGACAGTTGTCTGCATGGGCGCTGCGCGAGCACCTTATCAAAACTTGGATAAACCACGTACCGGGCCTGACAACGACGCGTAGGGGTGTGAGGTTGTGAGAGCCTTGGAAAAACTCCGCAACCCTTAATGTGCGCGTATTCGACTGTGCCTGATCTTTCTAAACCTCAAGTAAACGGGGCCGTCAGAGGTTGCGTTAGTATCATCGGACTCTGGCGATGGCCCCCTAAGACAATCTACAGCCCGATGAGAGGTGAAGCATGAGATTAAATACGGCGCGTATTGCACCGCTGGACGAAGCTGATATGGCGCCCGAACTTCTCGCACTGTTGGGGCCCCGATTCAAGGCAATCCCTGTGCTCAATATTTTCCGCACGTTGGCGCGGGCCCCCAAGGCCTTCAAGCGCTTTATGGCGTGGGGCGGATACATTCTTTCCGATGCCAATAGTCTCAGCGCTCGGGACCGGGAGCTGGTGATCCTGCGAACGGGTTTTAACTGGAAATCGGGCTACGAATGGGCGCAGCATGTGCGCATCGGCTTGGACTGCGGTCTGACCGAGGCCGAGATTACGCGCATTAAAAAGGGGCCCGGCGCACCCGAGTGGAGCGATAACGATCGCGCTTTAATGATAGCCACCGACGAGCTGACCGCCGACGCTTTTATCAGTGACGCTGCGTGGAAGGCATTGGGTGCGTACTCTGAAAGGCAGCGGATGGATTTGGTTATGACAGTGGCGCAGTACACGCAGGTGTCGATGATGCTGAACTCATTTGGCGTGCAGTTGGATGACGATCTGAGCCTGGATCCTGACCTGTGCCCATGATCGCAGCGATATTAGTAAGGAGCTGATTAGTGTTGAAGATTCTATTTTCGCCAATACGGCGGCGCGCGGGGTCTCGATGGCTCGCAGGCTTTGGGCTGGTCGTCACTTTTATTTGTACGGCGGTCGTTGCCGCTGATTCCTTACCCACCGACTGCGATATCGCGCGCGACCGCGCCAAGAGCAAATATGGTGCGGTCAGGCATTATTTCGACACCTTCAATCAGTGCGTGAGCCGAGCTAATGGTGATACCTCACAATGTGAGGCGGCGCTGAACGATCAGCAGGCAGCTCTGGGCGATTTTATCTTTGCGCAGCGCGTGGCGCAGGATGTCTGCGGGCGTGAGGGGCGATCAGGGGATATCGTTCAGCCCGCCCAGTCGGTAAGCGAATAACCTTAGTCGAGTAATCCCAGCACGCTCTCCGGCGGTCGTCCGAGTGCCGCACGCCCGGCGTGAATCACAATCGGGCGCTCGATGAGAATCGGATTGGCGCTCATGGCCTCGATCAGCACTTGATCGGCAGTGTTTTTATCAAGCCCCAGTTCCTTGAACACCTTCTCACTCCGCCGCAGGAGCTCCCAGGGTGCTATCCCCAACTGATTTAACACCTCCGCCACTTCAGGAGTGGAGGGCGCATCATCCAAATAGAGCCTCACGGCAGCACTGATTCCGCGCTCCTCAAGCAGGGTCAGGGTTTGGCGCGACTTTGAGCATCGTGGGTTGTGCCAGATGGTGGTCGTCATGATGTGGGTCCAAAAATTGAAAGTATGGCCTGCTTGGCCGACACTTTCGAGAGGCGTATAGGCATGACATCAAGATGGCAGTGACCGATCCAGAGCTACTTACTTTTCAAAACGGCCTGCTGGCTTTTTCGGCGCAAGCGATGGGGGATGGCCCCATCGTGTTGTGTTTGCATGGGTTTCCCGATAACGCTGGGTCTTTCCGACACCAATTACCCGTGCTCGCAGAGGCTGGCTACCGGGCGGTTTCTTTGACCCTTCGGGGCTATGAGCCGAGGTCGATTCCTACAGATGGGGACTACACCATTGAGACTGTTGCCACCGATATCCTCGCGGTCATCGACAGCCTCAATGCCGGCCCCGTGCATCTGATTGGCCATGATTGGGGCGCTGCTGTGGCCTACGTTGCTGCCGCCGCGGCACCGGAGCGCTTTCGGAGTCTGACGGTGATGGCGGTGCCCCACGCAGGCCGGTTTGCACGCGACGGTCTGCGGATTCCCAGGCAACTGCGGCTGTCTTGGTATATGGGCTTGTTCAATATTCCCTGGCTATCTGATTGGATTGTCAGTCGTCGCGATTACCGATTTATTCGTTGGTTATGGCGAGACTGGAGCCCTTCTTGGCAGCCGGAACCGGGTGTGCTCGAGGGCGTCATCAGTACCCTGTCTCAGCCCGGAGTGCGCTCAGCTGCCTTGGGGTATTACCGCGCGGCCCTGTCAATCAAAGCTCTGCTAGTGAGTGTAGAGGAGGCGCATTATTCAGTGCCCGTGCCCACACTCGCCTTGTCCGGGGAGCGTGATGGCTGCATTGCGAGCGATGTGTTCGAGGAGTTGATGGTGGCGCAGGATTTTCCGCAAGGGCTGACTTTTAGTCGGATTCCTCAAGCTGGCCACTTTCTGCATCAAGAGCAGCCCGGCCGAGTAAATCGTAAGATAGTGGATTGGTTGAAGCTGAACGACTAGCGCTTTGCGACTCTGGGTAAGCGCCTCTAGGCCGGTATGTTTGATGCCCCGCTCTGCAAGGTGAGCGTGTGCGACGCGCCATAGTTTCGTCACGATCATTTACGATGCAATGGCGTCGGTGACACTTAAGATGAGGTTGATATCACATGCATTATGGATTTATTGGGCTCGGTAATCTGGGCAGTAAGCTGGCGACCCGCTTGGCGGAAAACGACTTTTCCGTGACGGGCTTTGATCTAGACACCCGCTTTACAGATAGCCTCGAGCGCGCAGGGGTGACGTTTGCTGCGAGCCCTCAGGAACTCGCAAGTGCCGTTGATCATGTGATTACCTGCTTGCCATCGCCTGTCGCGTCAGCAGCAGTGCTGGATCAAATACTGGGTGCTATGCGGAGTGATGCGAGCGTGATTGAGATGTCGACCATTGGTCGCGATGACGCCATACGATTCGCTGGTTTGGCAGAAGGCGCCGGAGTTGGTTTTCTGGAGCTGCCAGTGACTGGCGGCGTGCATCTTGCGGCAGTGGGTGAGCTGACCCTGCTGGCGGGTGGGCCGGCGTCACTGATGGGACTTCACGAGCCAGCACTCAATGTGATGGGGAATGAAGTGATTCATATGGGACCTGTTGGATCGGCTTCGCTAATTAAAGTCATTACCAACATGTTGGCGCTGGTGCATTTGCAAGTCTGTGGCGAGGCGCTGATGCTGGCATCGCGGGGCGGACTGGATTTAGCGACGAGCTGGAGAGCCATTGCGGCCTCTTCAGGGAATTCTTTTGTCCATGAGACCGAGGGGCAGCTCATTCTCAATGGTAGCTACGACATTGGCTTTAGTATTGATTTGGCGCTCAAAGACCTTGGTTTTGCGAAGCAATTTGCAGAAGAGCTGGGCGTGCCCCTCGAGCTGGCCGCCGCGACGTTTGCGCGCTTTCAGGAGGCACGGGATGCGTATGGCGGGGAGAGCCAATCACCCAAGATTGTTAAATTGCTCGAGGATGCGCTCGACACGCCGCTGCGTGCTCCAGGCTTCCCGGCGGTCTTGAGCTGAACAACAGCTCAGCCAGTGTGGATACCCGTGGCAGCATTTTGCATGCGATAGTGCCTGTGGGGAGTCGCTCATCAACCAGAGGAGTCGATTAATGAATTCTCGTTTTATCAGAGTAGTTGCGTTGACCCTTTGCGCTATGTTTTCAGCCTTAGGTCAAAGCGCGCCGTATCAGATCACAGTGCTGGCAACCAACATTTCTGATTATGGGGGTTTGGGTGAGTGGAGCTTTGCCGCGCTCTTTGAGGGCGAGCAGGACGCAGTGCTCTTTGACACCGGCTTCAAAGAGGACACGGTACTTCACAATGTGCTGCATCTGGGTGTCGATCTTTCAGAGGTCGAGCAGGTCGTGTTAAGCCACTTTCACAGTGACCACACTGGGGGTTTGCTGATCCTCCGTGAGCATTTCCGACCCGCTAACGAGGCCGCCTTGAGTCAGGTGTATGTGGCGGCAGGGTTTTTTGACCAGCGCGAGACCGCAACGGGCGTCGAGGTGGGTCCCGGTGATTTCGCCCGAGCCCAGGATTTTAAGAAGGCAGCGGAAGCATTGGGGATCCGCTTCACTGTCGTCACCGAACCCACGGAAATAGCGCCTAAGCTGTGGTTGACCGGTCCCGTACCGCGCATAGAGGAGCATTACAACGGCCCCGCGGGGCTGTTTATTAACCAGGATGGCGCATCAGTGCCAGATATCATTATGGATGATCAGTCGTTGGGTTATCTCACGGAAAAAGGCTGGCTGATGACCTCCGGTTGCGGTCACTCGGGTTTGATCAACACCGGCAAAGTCTTGCAGTCGATAAAAGATGAGCCTATTTATTCCATCGTTGGCGGGTTCCACCTGTGGCAGGCAGGCGACGAGACACTGAGCCGCACGTCGAGCTGGCTTGCAGAGCGGGGTTTGGGGTTGATGATGGGTGGCCATTGCACTGGCATTGCTGCGGCCGAAACCATCGCCAGTCAGCTGAAATTGCCGCGCTCGCAGATCTCTCATGCCGCGATCGGATCAGTGATTACGCCAGAGCTGACTATCATCCGGAGTTCGGTCGAATAGGCTCATTTGCTACTACTGTATAACGAAATCAGTCGCGGCAATTTGGTATGGTATGCCGTCACAGAATGTTGGGGATGTTTTTGTGATTGATATCAGTGAGTCCATTGAGGCTTGCGCCAAGCATTACGGCGACCAGGCGGATGCCATGCGGAGTTATTTATTAGAAGGGCAAGCGGCCGCGCTGGCGCTGCCTAACCGGGGGCCGCTGAGATTCACGGCGTCGGGTGCGCTCACAGCAGAGATACGACTAGCCTATTCGGAATACGGCTTCTACGTTTTTGAAAACGTCCTGAGCGCCGAAGAACTAGACGACATCAAAGCCGACCTCGACACCATGCGCGCTCAGTTTCCTACCGGGCCAGAGAGTAAGGTGAATGCGGCCGGCGAACCGGCGTTGGGTGCAGACGCTAAGGCTCTGACTTTGGTGTGGTCTAAGCCTCTGGGTGACCCACTGGGTGGCACCGAGCTCGCCAACGGACGCCATCAGGTGAAAATGTTCGAGCCAGAAGCCGATGCCGAGGCGCCGCTAGCCGCGCCCTTTATCCTGCTCGGATCGCTGCAGTTTTCTGATGCCTGTTTAAGAACCTACGCTCACCCCGAACTGCTCAAAGTGACCGAGTCTATTAACGGCCCCGACTTTGCGCCGTTTAATGAGGCGCTCTTCATCAAAGAGCCCGGCATCGGTGCCGCGGTCTCCTGGCATCAAGATGGGGTGACTCACTGGGACAGCCCTGATTTTGATGAAGACATCCACGGCTTTAACTTCATGGCTCAGGTGTATGGCAGTACGGCGGTGAATGGCGTTTGGGTTCTGCCTGGCACGCATAAGCAGGGCAAGCTTGATATCCAGGCGCTGGTGGACGAGTCGGGCAGTGAGCGTCTCGAGGGAGCTGTACCGATCGTTTGTAATCCTGGCGACGTCGTGATGTGTAACCGGCAGCTACTGCATGGCTCATTCCCCAACTGTGGCTTTGAGCCGCGTATTACCGTGAACTTTGGCTTTCACAAGCGCTCATCGGTATTGGGCGTGATGGGTGGCGGTATCCACAGTGATGCGCAGGTGTTTGACGAGAAAATTGTGAATCGTCGTTCACGGGCGATCGGCTACGCGATCGATGCCCGCAAGCAGCGATTCCCCGACGAGACGCCTTACCAATATCAGCCGCTCTCGGCCGCCGCCAATGACTACCGGTGGGATGACGCTGCGCGAGCTGACCTAAAAGACTACAACCTCGACGACTTGAGTATTTGATCGGGGCTGAGCAACGGATGCGTTGATCGATCGTCCAGCAGGAGCGGTTCCTCGCCCGCTCAGCCATACCCTCGCGTAAACTCATCCTCTTTGGACTCAAAGATTAGTCGCGATGCAAAAAGCCCTACATAGTGAGCTTCCTGACAAGGTCGCTTTGGTCGAACGCGACCATGCTTTCACCTACGCACAAGTCGAGCGCCGCATTGTGCAGTTTGCCAGCGGGCTTCTCGCGGGCCGTAGTGATCTCGAGGAGGCGCGCATTGCCTTTCTCATTCCAGCCGGCGTAGATTATGTGACCGCATTGCATGGGGTGTGGCGTGCAGGCGGTATTGCGATTCCCCTCAATGTCGCCTCGGCAGAATCTGAATGGGAGCACTGCCTGACCAGTGCCGGGGTGACACAGGTCATCGTCGATGAGCAGACCCTTGGCGGTATTGAAGGCTTATGTGATCGTCTTTCTATTCGGATCGCTACCGTCAGTGACACCCTGACGGACAGCGTGTCGCCATTGCCTGAACTCTCCCCAGCGCGACGGGCGATGATTGTTTTTACCAGTGGGACCACCAGCAAACCTAAAGGGGCGGTCACGACCCACGGCAATATCGCCGCGCAGATCGAGACGCTGGTTACCGCCTGGGAGTGGCAAGCGGACGATGTCATACCGCTGTTTCTGCCTCTGCATCACGTGCATGGAATCATCAACGTGCTGAGCTGCGCGTTGTGGGCTGGAGCCACGGTGCATGCGATGCCCAAGCTCGATCTCGCTGCACTCTGTTCGCAAGTCGCCGCTGACACATTTAGCGTGTTCATGGCGGTCCCAACCATCTACGTGAAGCTCATCGATCATCTCCAGACCCTCGAGGACGGGGAAGTGGAGGGGGTCAGCGAGGGGTTTGCCAACATGCGCCTCAACGTGTCGGGCTCAGCTGCCTGTCCGGTCGAGGTGTTTGAGCAATGGCGGGATCTCACAGGGCAGATGCTCTTGGAGCGCTACGGCATGACAGAGATCGGCATGGCCCTCTCCAATCCCTACCGGGGTGAGCGGCGCCCGGGCTATGTGGGGCGGGCCTTGCCCAATGTCGCGGTGCAGCTGGTGGATGAGGAGGGCGGCGTTGTCACCGGGGAAGGAGCCCCTGGCGAGATTCGAATTCAAAGCCCGACGGTATTTTTGGAGTACTGGGATAATGCGGAGGCGACAGAGGCCAGCTTCTCCGATGGGTGGTTTTGCACCGGCGATATTGCGGTGATCGAGGACGGTTACTACCGGATTATGGGTCGCTCGTCTGTCGATATCATCAAGTCGGGCGGCTACAAGCTGTCGGCTCTCGAAATTGAAAATAAATTGCTCGCGCATCCGGATATTGCCGAAGTGGCGGTTGTGGGGATCAAGGATCGCACCTGGGGAGAAGCCGTTGCAGCGGTAGTGGCGCTGAAGGGCGACGGTGACATGAGGGTGGAAGACCTAAAAAGTTGGTGCGATGGGAAGCTGTCCTCCTACAAAGTACCCAAACAGCTCCAGGTGGTGGACGCGCTGCCGCGCAATGCAATGGGCAAAGTGGTGAAACCCTCTCTCAAGCCACTATTTGAGTGACTTAACCTCAAGCTGCGATAACGTTTTCCGCGCTTAAGCTCTGGGGCTGAGTGACGGCTTCCTTTCTGTTACGTCATGAATCGGCGTTGGTTTCCGATGATGTCTCTGCGCGAGAGAGCAGGTAATAGGTGAGCGTGGAGAGCACCAGAGCAGGAAACACCTCGTGAAGGTCCTGCCGAAGCCCTGCAGCAATCCAGGCGATGAGGGCCGATATGCCCACCGCCATTGACCAGAGGACGTTGTGAGCCGAGCCGCGCTGCCAGTACAGGCCAAATACCACAGCGGGGAAAAAGCAGACCGCGTAGAGGCTGCCCGAGAAGATCGTAATCTCAACGATGTCGCCCGGCGGATTAAGTGCCAGTAGTGCCGCGACAATCGAAAAGCCAATGACAGCGGTGCGGGTCCAAAGAAGTTCGCGGGATGAGGGACTAAAGGGCGCTACGATATTTTTGTAGAGCGTAGAGGCTGCGACCAGTAGCACGCTGTCCATCGACGACATGGCGGCTGCTAGTATCGAGACGATCAGAAAGTCCGTCGCCCACAACGGGAACACTGAAACATCGTTGACCAGAGAAGGTACGATCAGATCAGTATCCGTGACCTCTGTCAGAATCAGGTGTGCATAGATCCCAACGGGGAACAGACACCCCAGCACAATGGCCAGGCCAACCGTGGCAATCCATTTGCCGCGGCGAACCTCAGCGTCGTCTTTCAGGGCATAAAAACGCGATAACTGTCGCGGGTCTGCCAGCAGTTTCAGCGAGCCCGACAGTGACACGCCCAGCAAAACGGCAAAGGGAATACCGCCGTTCAGCTCAAACAGAAACTGTTTATCCGGCAACGCACTCAATGTCGAAATTGATGTCACCCCGCCGGCGGCGCGGGTCACAAAATAAAAAATGACTATGCTGCCAAGTAGCATGAGCAGGCCTTGCATGACATCAGTTCGCACCACCGAGACAAAGCCGCCCACCGAGGTGTAGAGCACAACGATCAGAAGGGTCAGCCCCACGCCCGCTTCGTAAGGCACATCGAGGAACATCTGAAAAAGATGCCCCGCGCCTTTAAAGATGGCGAGCAGGTAAAGCAAGCTCGCGAAAACAATGACGAGTGCCGAAGCTTGTAACAGCGGATGCCGGCCCTGCTGATCTGAGCTGTCGATGTATCGACTGCCCAGAAAGTCCGGAATCGTCAGCGCGTCCCACTGCGAGGCAAAGCGGCGCAAAGGCGGGCCGATCCAGCGCCATGAAATCCAGCTGAACACCACAAGCAAGATGGCCATGGTGAACCACGCCACCCCATAGTCATAAGCTTTGCCCGCGTGTCCGATGTAGGTGTTGGTCGAGGCAAAGGTTGCGAAGAAGGAAATACCGACTACGATGCCGCTCATCTCGCGGTTACCCACGTAGTAGCCCGCCATCCCGCGGCTGGCTTGGCTACCGAGATAGGCGTTGTATAGCAGCATGCCCGTGTACCCGGCCAAGAGCGCCAGTGCGAGCCAGTGCTGTGCCATCCAGTTCATGGGGTTTGAAAGCCGGTGGGTTAGTCAGTGAGGTGTCGGAGTATCTCAGATCTGTTGGGGTTGCGAGACTTTGATGTGACACATCGCTCAGTGTGCGGCGATGCCACCACGTGAAGCGGGAGATACAATGACTGCCGCGTGTGGACTACAGGGCACTGCAACCTGCGTTCCTCACAGTGCAAAATGGGTCACCCCATGCATAGGCGACAAGATAAAAAGTCACGGTGATCAGGTTATGATCGCTATGCCCAGTGACTGGATACAGGTGAGCTCAGTGGCAAAAAAACCAGTGAAACCGACTCGGCTGCCGACGCGGAAACCCGGCATTGAGCGCTACAACCGTATTATCGAGGCGGCGGAGGCGCTGATTCTCGAGGCAGGTTCGCTAAAGGGCATCACTCTGGATGCCGTTTCCAAGCGCGCCGATGTACCGCGTGTCTCTCTCTACTATTTTTTTGACTCGATTGAGTCACTGATGGATGCGCTCTATCTGCGAGGCGTGCAAAAAATGGTCGCCGAGCTACCGCAGGCGCCACAGGCGGCGGATTGGCGCGACATGATGTTGCTATATGTCGACGGAGTGCGAGATTTTTATTTGAATAACAAAGTCGTGATGATCCTCGCGCTACTACCCGTATCGTTTGTGTCGGTAAACCGGACCAACCGAGAGTTTGGACAGGCGTTATTCCAGTTGCTGCATGCGCAGGGTTTGGTACCGAAAAGCCAGCAGGTGGTGCGAGCATGTGAAATAGCGTCAGAACTTGCCGATCTGGTGTGGCGGAAATCGCTGATAGAGAAAGGCACGCTGACGCCAACCTTTACTCGAGAAGTGAAGCGGGTGGTGATTTCTTATTTAGAGGCGGTCTTGTCTGACTGAAACCGCTTGTTTGCGATTTCTGCTTGCGCGTTAGGGCAGGTGTCGGGCCCGAGGAGACCCGCTTTACCGGCACCATCCATCATGTGGTGATCGCAATCGAGTAAGGCTCTCTTTGAGGGCGTCTGAGCCGAAAACAAAAAGGCCACCCTAGGGGCGGCCTTTTTGTTTGTTGGTGGAGGCGGCGGGAGTTTGAGTCTTCGCTTCGCTCGACAGACCTCCGCTTCGCTTCGGTCACCCGCGCCTTTCAGGCACGAGTTCAGCTGTCACAGCCGCGAAAACGGAAAAGGGCCGCCCTGAGGCGACCCTTTCCCGTTTTGGTGGAGGCGGCGGGAGTTTGAGTCTTCGCTTCGCTCGACAGACCTCCGCTTCGCTTCGGTCACCCGCGCCTTTCAGGCACGAGTTCAGCTGTCACAGCCGCGAAAACGAAAAAGGGCCGCCCTGAGGCGACCCTTTCCCGTTTTGGTGGAGGCGGCGGGAGTTGAACCCGCGTCCGCCAGCACTCTGCCTTTGGCTCTACATGCTTAGTTTCCGTTAATTGATTTAACGGACAACAGCCCAACGGTCAGGACGTTGACCGCGAGTCTCGAAAAATTTAACCGTGACAGCCGAGACATCAGCCACTGCGATCCAGTTCTATATGACAGTCAAAAGTGCGGTACTGGCACCTTACCTAAGACCGCCAGGGCCGAAGCACCTGGATGGTGTTACAAAGGGCTACTTACGCAGCCAGTTGTGCACCGTAGTTGTCGTCATTGGCAACTAATAGTTTGCAGCTTTGGATTTACGTGATTGGCTACCATCACGGCATGCACCGCAGGTTTCGTTACCGTCGTCGAATCCGTAACGCCCCCGTCCCGGCAGTATACATCAGCTACTGTAGAGCCACACTGCAATTGTTCACGTACACTCCGCGCATGAAAATATCGTCACCCATCGCCAAGGCTGCATTTGCCGATATGCTGCCGCTGTTTTTACCCGCGCTGCCGTTCGCGCTGCTGTTTGGCGTCATGGTTGTGGAGTCAGGTGTGCCTCAGCTGTTGGGGTGGTCAAGTTCCGTGATTATGTTCGGCGGCTCCGCGCAGATGACCCTCATTACGCTCGTGGGCGAGGGTGCCGCGGTTTCCGCCACAGTGACGACGACGCTCATTGTCACGGCACGACACGTTTTGTATTCAGTGACCCTAGCACCGCGCTTTCAGGCGCAGCCAGGCTGGTTCCGGTGGTTGGGGCCTTATGTCCTGATTGACCAGGTGTTCGCACTCACTCAGGTTCGTGATTTGTCCGATGACACTGACTTCCGCCAGTACTATCTCGCGGCGGGTTTTACGTTTTGGGCCATGTGGGTCTTGTTTACGGGTCTGGGCATCGTGCTTGCCCCGATCATTCCAGCATCGATAGGCATCGAAATTGCCATTACGCTCATGTTTCTCGGTTTATTGCTCATGGCCATCAAGC
>CBFHSJ010000028.1:0-21191 GCA_965658485.1 Luminiphilus sp. | reverse complement strand
ATGGGAGACGAGGGGCCCGGTCCCGTCTCGACTTCAGACCTGTTCAACGGTAAGAAAGTCCTGCTGTTTGCCGTGCCAGGGGCCTTCACACCGGGTTGCTCCATGACCCACCTGCCCGGTTACGTGGTCAATGCAGACACCATCAAGAGTAAGGGCGTTGACAGCATTGTCTGCATGTCAGTCAACGACGCGTTTGTTATGGGCGCCTGGGGCAAAGCGCAAAATGCCGACGAGATCATCATGCTTGCCGACGGTAATGGCGAACTGACTGCGGCATTGGGTTTAGAGTTGGACGGTTCAGGGTTTGGCCTAGGAACCCGCAGCCAGCGGTTTGCGATGATCGTTGAGGACGGCAAGGTGACCCACCTGAATATCGAAGAAGGCCCGGGCGTCGACGTTAGCTCCGCTGAGACCATGATGGAACTGCTTTAAAGCCCTCTCGTTCGTGCGCCATGCGGCTGTGTGGCGCACGATTCACCACCCTAATGCCTTGGGCAAGAAAATCATGGACTCGCTAGGTCAGCATTGCCCAAGCGACAGTGGCGATCACAACAGCCCCGATCAGGTTCAATACGAATCCCTCTCTGACCATGCGTTGAATCGGTAGCTCACCGCTACTGAAGACAACTGCATTGGGCGCTGTCGCCACGGGCAGCATAAAGGCGCAGCTGGCACTCATTGCGGCCGGCACCATCAGCCACAGTGGATCGAGCTCAACGGCAATCGCTACGGCTGCCAATACGGGAAGCAACAGCGCAGTCGTCGCGGTGTTGGAGGTCGCCTCGGTTAAAAACGTCACCGCCAGAGCCAATAGCAGCATCATCAGATAGACAGGTAAAGCCGCTACCGATGTCAGTGCATCACCTACTTGAGCACTGAGGCCAGACGCCACAAAAGCTCTGGCAAGACAAATACCACCGCCGAACAACAGCAGAACGCCCCAGGGAATCTGGCTTGCCTGCTGCCATTCGATTAATGGGTCACCTTGATCGTCCCGAGCGATGAAGAGTGCCAACACCGCCAGCAAGGCGACCGAGGCATCATTGGCATTAGGCAAGCCGAACCACGACTGCCAACCGCCGAACGGCTCGGCCCGGGTGATCCAGGCGAGCGCGGTCAGCGCGAAGATCACGAGCACTCGCCGCTCAGCGCTCCGCCAGGGCCCGACTTCGGGCAGAGAGATGCCGATTTCCCTGGGCAAAGCACGCGTAACCCACCACCATGCCAATGGCAACAGGAGCGCGACCACCGGCACACCCCACGACATCCATTCGCTGAAGCTGATCGTCTGGCCAGTATTCTCGGCATAGACCTGCATAAAAATCAGGTTAGGCGGCGTGCCGATTGGTGTTCCCAAGCCGCCGATACTGCAGGACCAGGCAAGGCCCAGCAATAACGGTGCGGCCAATTGACCCCGGTCAGAACAGGAAGCCAGCACCGCGAGCGCAACCGGCATCAGCATGAGCGCCGAGGCGGTATTGGAGATCCACATGCTCAGTAGTGCGCCGGCCAACATAAATCCCAGTACCAGCCGATGCGGTCGCTGGCCACCGACCAGATTGACCACCGTGAGGGCCAGGCGGTGATGGGCCCCCGTGCTCTCCATGCCCCGGGACAGCAGAAAACCACCCATCAACAGGATAATCAGCGGCGAACCTACTGAAGCGCCTACCTGCTCCGCAGTCAATACGCCGGTGACCGGAAAGACCGCCATCGGCAAAAGCGAGGTCACGGGAATGGGTATAGGCTCGAAGATCCACCATGCCATACACAGCCAGGCTACGACCGCGGTAATCGTGATCGACGGTGGTTGCCCCCCTGACTGCATCAACCACGCCAGCATGGCCGCAGTGAGTAGCCCAGGCCATATGGTTTTTCTGGGGTTCAGATAGGTCATACTATTCATCTGCTGTATGCTCTCCAACCCGCGCCCTTGTGTAAACTCCCCTGATGTCCTCTGATCAACCGACACAGCTGATCGATCGTTTCGATCGCCGGATTTCTTACCTGCGTCTGTCAGTGACAGACCGCTGTGATTTTCGATGTCAGTACTGCATGGCAGAGACCATGGAATTCTTACCTCGGTCCGAGGTGCTGACCATCGAGGAACTGCTCAGAACTGCGCGCCTGTTTACCGAGTTGGGTGTGCGAAAAATTCGCGTCACTGGTGGTGAACCGCTGATTCGCAGAGGTGTGCATGAGCTATTCGAGGGGCTTGGCGCGCTGGCGGGGCTCGAAACGCTGGCGCTGACTACTAACGGCAGCCACCTTGCTGACTCTGCTCGCGCCCTTCGCGACGCCGGCGTGAAGGCGATTAACATCAGCCTAGACAGCTTGCAGGCCGAGCGTTTCAAGACCATTACTCGCATCGGCAATCTAGACACCGTTTCGCGGGGCATCGACCGCGCCGTGGAATGCGGGTTCGATCGTATCCGGCTGAATGCGGTGATCCTCGACGGCCTGAATCGCGATGAGGTGGTGCCACTCACCCACTACGCACTGGAAAAGGGCATCCATATTGCCTTTATCGAGGAGATGCCCCTCGGGCAGGTTAATGTGGGCGGCAAGCCCTTGGCCTATGTGTCATCCGACATGCTACAGAAGGAGCTGGCGGAGCATTTTTCGCTGGTGCCAATGACCGCCTCGGATACCGCCGGGCCGGCCCGGGATTTTCTGATCGCCGGTTCCCAGACTCAGGTAGGCTTTATTTCACCGCACAGTCATAACTTCTGCTCGCAGTGCAACCGATTGAGAATCAGTGCCGAGGGCCGCCTGTTGATGTGCCTGGGCAACGAGGAATCCATCGACATCAGAAGGCTGCTCCGCGGAGGCAGCACTGATGAAGAGATTAAAACCATTATTATTGAAAGCCTTAGCATCAAGCCTGAGCGTCATGTCTTTGACCAGCCCGAGGAACCGCAGATCGTGCGCTTTATGAATGCGACCGGCGGTTGATTAAGTACTGGTTCCAATCCCCATAAGCCAAATCGAGAGAATCCCTTGCCCAATACCCACTACCCCGCCCTCAGCGATATTGATGCGATCCAGCAGGCTTTCGAGTCCGCGGGGTATATCTGCACAACTCGCATCGCCACTGTCGTTCGGCTGGCCGCCGCGCTTGAAAAACCGGTGTTGATCGAAGGCCCTCCCGGCGTGGGGAAAACCGAGCTGGCCAAGACTTGTGCGATGGTTGTGGACCGCCCCCTAGTGCGACTGCAGTGCTATGAAGGGCTGGACGAAAGCAAAGCGCTCTATGAGTGGAAGTACGGCAAACAGCTCCTGTACACCCAGCTACTGAAAGAGCAGCTAGGAGATGTGCTTGATGGCGCAAAGGGTCTCAACGAGTCCATGACCCGGTTGCATGAGTTTGGCGATGTCTTCTATTCCGAAGCCTTTTTGGAATCGCGCCCGCTGTTAAAGGCGATGGAAGCAGATAACGGCGGTGTATTGCTCATCGATGAAATCGATAAAGCCGACTTTGAGTTTGAATCGCTGCTTCTGGAAGTACTGTCAGATTTTCAGGTTTCTATACCGGAGCTCGGCACTATTCAGGCGCACTCCAAACCCTTGGTTTTCCTGACCAGCAACGATACCCGCGACTTGTCCGATGCGCTGAAACGGCGGTGTCTACATCTCCATATCCCCTTCCCCTCTGTCGAGCTGGAAGCGCGGATTGTCGCCAGCCGGGTACCGGATCTCGCGCAATCCATGACCGATCAACTGGTGCGCTTTGTGCACGCCATCCGCTCTCTGGATCTCAAAAAAGCACCGGCCATCTCGGAGACCGTGGATTGGGCCAAAAGTCTGGTGTTGCTGCACGCTAAAGATCTGGATGGCTCATTGGTCCAGGACACCCTCAACGTCCTGCTCAAGTATGAAGAAGACATCCAGATCGCCGAGGGTCAGTTACCCAAATTGATGGCCGCCGCCGCAGGCTGACCTTGTCAGTGGAACCTCCCCATACGGCGCGCGCGGCGGCAAGCAGTGATCAGCTGCTGGCCTTTGTTCAGTACCTGCGGGGGAAGAAGATTCCGGTCTCGCCTGCCGATACCCTAGATGCCATTGAGGTCGCAGAGCTGGTGGGCTACCAGAACCGGTCCCTGCTCAAAAACGGGCTCGCGGCCGCCTTGGCAAAATCTCTACACGAGTTGAGCGTATTCGAGACGGCCTTCGACGACTATTTTCAGCCCATCCCGGAGCGCCCACCCGCGGGCAGTCAGTCTGATGTCGAGCCAGAACGATCTTCAGCAGGACCGCCTGAGCAGACGCCCCAGATAGACCCGGTAGCCCCGGGTGAGGATCCTCTGGACGGACTGCGTGGCAATTCACTCTTTGACGCACTCGAATCGCAGGATGAAAGTACGCTGTCAATCGCCATCGAGACCGCCGCAGCAGAATCCAAGGTGGAGGAGATTTCGCTGTTTACCCAGCGGGGCCAATACGTGCGCAAGATACTGGACGCGCTGGGTGACGAAGCGCTGCGCGAGGCGGCTATCGAATTCGAACAAAGCGAGCCCGCTGCCTTTGAGGCAGTTCAAGCGCTGAGAGAGCAACTCCGTGAGCGGGT
Organism: Luminiphilus sp.; assembly: GCA_965658485.1. GTDB lineage: Bacteria > Pseudomonadota > Gammaproteobacteria > Pseudomonadales > Halieaceae > Luminiphilus. The sequence continues at coordinate 16,624 of CBFHSJ010000028.1, read as the reverse complement.
GCGTGATCGCGTGGAGCGCGCCTATTTGATTCATGCGAGTGCGGCTACCGAGGACCTGCTGGACGAGTCCCTCTCGAAACTGAAACTCGGCAACGTGGATCATAGCCAGATGGCCCGGCTCAAACGATTGATGGACCGCATGGCGCGCAAACTGGCCGCGCGGCATGGCCGCCGCAGGCGTCGCTACCGTCGAGGCAAACTGCATGTCGGGGAGACGGTGCGCCGTGCGATCCCCACCGACGGCATCCCTTTTCATCCTCGCTGGCGCAAAACCGAGCGAAAGCGGCCTCAGATCATGGCAATCTGCGACGTCAGTGGTTCAGTGGCGGCATACGCCAAGTTCTTGCTGATGTTTCTCTATGCGGTGCAAGACGTGTTGCCACGGACCCGAAGCTTCGCTTTTTCTGCCGCTCTTGGCGAGGTGAGCGACCTGTTTGCCGCGCTGCCGGTTGAGGAGGCGATCGAACGGGTGAACCTGAAATACGGCGGTGCCACTGATTATGGCCGGGCACTGCAGGATTTTTCTGAGCTGGCCCTCGCTGAAGTGAATAGCGCAACCACGGTGATCGTTCTGGGTGACGCGCGAAACAACCAAGCCGATCCGAGGCTGGATCTCCTCGCAGAGATCAAGGCGCGCGCCAGGCAGTTAATCTGGCTCAATCCGGAATCCACGCGACTCTGGGGCACGGGGGATTCGGAAATGTTACTGGTGAAAAGACACTGTCACTTGGCTAAAGAGTGTAATAATCTCAACCAGTTGGAGCGTATTATCGACAAGCTGTTGTCAGATAAGCGCTAATCTTGGCTGGCCTGGAGAGCTGGCACGGCACAGCGATTTACAAAACCACGCACTCTGTGAGTGCGAGAAGAAGAGACATCATGGATGATGGTCATTTAGTGCTTACGCGTTCGCTCGAAGTTGAGGTTCGCGCCGCCTTCGCGTCGCAACCACGAACCAAAGGATTAAAGGGCGAGGCACTGATCGAGGCGCTGTCAAAGCTGCAGGTACCAGGAAATCAGACACTGCTGAGCGCGCTGGCAGATAAAGGCCACGAGGTTGTGGCCTCGGAACCTGCTGCTGTACTGGACTGGGTCGATGCTGCCTTTGCGCGTTGGCAATCACACTATTCTCTCGACCCGGAGCTGGCGCAGTTGCTGCTGAAGGTCAGACCCCTGTCCGCAGCGTTTGCCTGTTCGGAGGATCGGTTTTTCACCCCGGGTGCTCACGCCTTGCACCGTTTGCTCGACACCCTTTACGAGGGCTTCGCTGGCTGGTCCTCGGATCTAGGTAAGACCGCTCGACCTGCGGTCGACGCCCTGGGCGAGGTCATTCAGCGATGCATGCAGGATTTTCCAAGCGAACCTGCGGTCGATCACACTCTGCAACTGCTGGAACAGAAGATCGGCGGATATTCCAGCCAGCTGGAGCGTCTCGATGCGGGACTGATCGAACGCGAAGCGACTGCCATGGCCAGTACGGTCGCACGGCGGGCTATCGCTGAGCAGTTCAGTCAGAAGCTCGGCAATGCGATCTTCCCTGGCAAGCTGGCAGAATTCATCGGCGGCGATTGGTTTGAAGCAGGCGTCGCCTTGGCAAAAAACCTGGGCACCGACAACGATATCTGGCAACAGTATGGCGAGATCACCGAGCAGTTTGTCGTGCTATTCGGGCATACCGATGCGCAACCCAAAGCATCAGATGCACATGGTGAGGCGCTGCCGCATCGCGTTCGCAAGTTATTGGAGGAGGTCGGCTTGTCGAATGAGCGGGCGAAGAGCGCTGGCGACCTGCTCGAATACTTGCAGCTTCGGCATGCCTCAAAGCAGATGCGGGGTAAGGCGCTGACACCTGTCATGCTGGATGGGCAATCGACCGAAGACTGGTCTCAGGCCTCCGTCACGTCACTGAGTGAAGCAGGGATCGAACTGGGACAGTGGTACCGTATTCAGCAGCCAGAGGGGGTTCGTCGATTGCGTCTCTCAGGTGCGTTTGGACATGCAAGTTATGTCGTGTTCATGGACTTTGCGGGTGCCAGAGCATTGCGACTCGACGTCGACGAGTTTGCCAACCTCTTGCGCTCCGGCGAGGCGAAGCAAATCGATACAAGGCAGACTTTTTCGCGCGCGCTGGTCGAAGCTGCTGAAGCAAAAAGCGAGTGGCTGGCTGCGCAACAATCGGCCCAAGCGAAAGCCCGTGAGCAAGCGTCTCAGGTGGCAGAGCAGGACGCGGTGACGCTGGCCAGCGAACGGGAGGCCGCGGCTCAGCGTCTGCGAGAGGCAGAGCAGCGCGCCCACAGCCAGTCCAAGGCGCTACCGGCCGGTCAGTCAGAATCCGACGATCGCACGCTAAGTGCGGACCAACCCTTCGATACCAAAACTGTGCTGCAGCTGCAAATTCCGATTGGAACGTGGCTGGGATTCCACGACCGGGAGCCCCCCATCATGGCCAGAGTTGCCGTGAGAGACCTCAATAAAGACAGCTATATTTTCACTAACCGCGAGGGCATCAAGCTCAGAGAGCTAACCGTTCCACAGCTGGGGACGCTGATAGAACGTGACATGGTGGACGTTTTGGAGCGAAAAACCAGCTTCCGCGAGATGCTCGCCGGCAATGCCGGAAAGGATCGGCTCAATCAGTTTCAGACGGGCCCCGCTTAGATCTGCTCGTCCTCTAGACTGAAGGTCGTTGCCTCTCCCTCGGCACCCTGGTCGCCAGCCAACTTGAGGCGCAGGCGCAGATTGTTCTCCGAATCTGCGTTGCGCAACGCCGCTTCCTCGGTAATCTCACCGGTCTGACAGAGGTCGAACAATGCCATATCAAAGGTTTTCATCCCCAAGTCTTTAGACTTCTCCATAATTTCCTTGAGGCCACCAATATCACCGCGCAGGATCAACTCCTTCACGGTTGGAGAGCCCAGCATCACCTCAACCGCTGCGCTGCGGCCACCCTCTGTATTCGGGATCAGGCGCTGCGAGACAAAAGCCTGCAAGTTCAATGACAAGTCCATTAATAGCTGCTGACGCTTTTCCTCAGGGAAAAAGTTGATGATGCGATCGAGGGCCTGATTGGCATTGTTGGCGTGCAGTGTCGAAATACAGAGGTGCCCCGTCTCCGCAAAGGAAATCGCGTGCTCCATGGTTTCACGGTCGCGGATCTCACCGATCAGTATGACGTCGGGCGCTTGTCGCAGCGTGTTCTTCAATGCGTTGTGCCAGTTGCGGGTGTCCACACCCACTTCGCGCTGATTCACGATGGACTTTTTGTGCCGATGCACGAACTCGACCGGGTCTTCAATCGTGACGATATGCCCGCTGGCGTGGCCGTTGCGATAGTCAATCATGGCCGCCAGAGAGGTGGATTTACCTGACCCGGTGGCACCGACAAACAGGACCAGACCTCGCTTGTGCATGATGAGCTCAGTTAGAACTTCGGGGAGACCGAGGTCGCACCAATGCGGGATATCCATGACGATGAAGCGGGCAACGATGCTGACCTCATTGCGCTGCCGGAAGATATTGACCCGGAAACGTCCCACGCTAGGAAGGGACACAGCTAAATTCATTTCCAGATCCCGCGCGAACTCCTTGCGCTGGGTGTCGTCCATTAATTCGTTGGCAATCTCGGCGACTTCACCGGGCGACAGGACATCAGATGAAATGGTCTTCAGCTCGCCTTCAAATTTGGCACAGGGCGGTGCGCCGGTAGCCAGATACAGATCAGAACCCTTGCGCTCGGCCAGCACCTTCAACCATTCATAGATTCGCATGACTATCACACTCCCTGTGTTCACATTCCAGACTTTCGGTCACCGCGAAAGCCGTGTTTTCCCCTGTACGGTGCGCTCCGTGCGCCGTACACTCCGACCCAACTTAACGCCTGAGAGCGGCGAAAGCCCAGCGCGATTGCCGTCAATTCCTCACACAGGAGCCACCGTGTTGAACCACGCTGCGATCTTCCGGCAGGTACTTGAGACTGATCCGCAATGGCTGGAACAGATTCGACGCGGCGTGGAAAAAGAAAGCCTGCGCGTCACGGCCGATCAGGCAACGCTGGCACAAACACCCCATCCCAAGGGTTTGGGCTCGACGCTGACGCACTCTGCTATCACAACAGACTATTCGGAGGCGCTCCTAGAGTTCATTACCCCAGCTTTCCATTCCATTGCTGAAACTGAACAGGCGTTGGCGGAGCTGCATCGCTTCACGGCGCGTCACCTTGACCAGGAGCTGTTATGGAATGCGAGCATGCCCTGCATTGTGAATGGTGACGCCGGCATCCCGATCGCAGAATTTGGTACTTCCAATGTTGGCCAGATGAAGCGGATCTATCGCAACGGGCTGAGCGTGCGCTACGGCAGAAAGATGCAAGCGATTGCCGGCATTCACTACAACTTCTCTCTACCTGAATCCTTTTGGGCGGCCGCCCATGATGTGGCGGGCACTGCTCATGACGCTCAGGCATTTCAAACCGAAGGGTATCTGGCGCTGATCCGGAACTTTTTTTCCCGGGTCTGGATGCTGATGTACTTACTGGGTGCGTCCCCTGCCGTCTGCGCGAGTTTTATTCAAGGCAATAAGCATCATCCACTAGAGCCAATGGGTGAGGATCATCACAGCTTCTTCCTGCCCTACGCCACCACCTTGAGAATGGGTGATCTCGGCTATACCAGCAATGCGCAGGCGGGAATGGACGTCTGCTATAACGACCTAGATCAATACATTTCTACCTTGCGTGACGCGATTCTGACGCCGCACCCTGCCTACGGGCAGTTTGACCTGATGCAGAACGGAGAGCGCGCGCAACTCAACACCTCGTTACTGCAAATCGAAAATGAGTACTACAGCCCGATCCGGCCCAAGCGAGTAACACAGAGCGGTGAGGCACCCGTCGTCGCGCTCGCGCGCAAGGGCATTGAGTATGTCGAGGTGCGCTGCGTGGACATCAATCCCTTCACGCCTTTTGGGATCGACACCGATACGATGCGATTAATCGATCTCTTCCTGATCGCATGCCTGATCGATGAGAGCCTGCCATGCGATGCCGATGGGCAACGACAGAACAAAACCAACCTGCAGCGGATGGTCAATCGCGGGCGCGAACCCGGGTTGACGCTGCTGTCCCGCGACGGTGTTGAGACACCCCGGGAAGTGCTTGCCGAGCCGATTCTGGATCGAATGGATGAAGTCGCCAAGTGGTATGACTCGGGGACAGACAACACCGATTACGAGCAAGTGGTCGCGCGAGCACGGGCGCACATTGCGGACCCGTCACTCACGCTCTCGGCGCGCGTACTCGATGAAATGACCACAGACAACCAGAGCTTCTGGCAGCTGGCGCTTCGGTATTCGCGCGAGTGGCATCAACAACACCTCGCAGCGCCATTAGCGGACGCTACTTGGGAGGCCATGACCGATGACGCCGCCATCTCGCTCGAACGGCAACAAGAGATCGAGTCCCACGACAATCAGTCTTTCGACACTTACCTGTCACAGTTCTACGAACAGTATCAGTCGGTCTGACGATCACCCCTGTCCGGGAGCTCAAAGCTAACCTCACACCGATTCCTTACCGACTGAGATAGTGGGTTCTGACTGCCGAATCAAAAGCGGGAAAACACTTCGCGACAAACAATAAAAAAGCGCCCGGTGGGCGCTTTTCAGGTGTTGCTGACGGTGAGCCTCCCGCTGAGCGGGAGCATCACTGTCGATTACTCGGCCCCAGCGTCCGCCTTCACCACCGCAATCAGTTCAACATCAAACAGCAAAGTGGCATTCGGGCCAATCATTTGCCCTGCGCCGCCCTCGCCGTAGCCTAGCTCCGGGGGAATGATGAACTTGAACTTGCCGCCCGGCTTCATCAGTTGAAGTCCCTCGGTCCAACCCGGAATCACCTGCGTCAAGCCAAAGGTCACTGTCTGGCCGCGCTCAAAACTGCTGTCAAACACCGAGCCATCGATCAGCCGGCCCTCGTAGTGCACCTCAACAGAGTCCGCAGCCACCGGACTGTCACCCTCACCGGGTTCCATGACGATGTATTGCAGCCCCGATTCCGTGGTTTGTACGTCCTCATTGGCACTCATCTCTTCCATATACGCTCTGCCTGCCTCCAAATTTGACTGTGCCTGCGCCACGCGCTCGGCTTCCGCTTCTGCCTGACTTCGCTCCTGGAACGCGGACATTTCGGCATCGATTTCCTCGTCCGACAGCTTCGCTTCGGCACCCGTCATCGCGTCCTCAAGACCGGCCGCGTAGGCGGCAACATCGACCTGCATACCATCAGCAGACATTCGCTGGCCCATGCGCAGGCCAATGCCATAACTGAGTCGCGCGTCGGTCGACTCCAGAGTGACTTCCTGCTCCTGCGAGGCGCCACCACAGCCTAGTAAGGCCAACATCAGCCCAGCTAGTGACAGCTGGCCGACTACTTTTTTCGGGGTACTCATGCTCAACGTTCTCCCTATTCCGTTTGCAATGGAGCGGCGATGTTACGTTGACTGGAGGAGCAGCACCACCAGTTGCTCTCTTTCGGAGGCAAATTTACCGTTCTCAAAACCCGACAGCACCAGCATATTTGCGTTCATGCGCTTTGCGGCATCCTCCAGGGCCTCTGCCGTCCGCATTTTTCTGTTCATGCCGTCCTGAGGCCCACTGCGGAGAGCCTCGGTGCTAGCCCACATCAGCTCGGCGAGGTGGCGCTCCGCCTCGACCTCGAGGTGAAGCAAGTGGCGCCGCGCGTCCTCTTTGACCGCATCGCCCTTCCATTGCTCCCGCACAGCGCGCAGAGGCAACACCACTTCGTCAATCCAAGCCCCCGTGGTGGCTCGCAGCGCCGCGACATCCCGATTTTGTAATCGGTATCCCTCGGTAGACAGCCAGGCAGCATACAAAGCCTCCAGTATGACCAGGTCGGCCTGTGACTGCAGTGTCAGCAACAGTGCTTGTATGGGCTCCCGGGCATACTGCCTTAACGCCCAGTCCCAGAATGGCGTCATGGTCATGCTTTATCTTCCTTCCTTGGCGCCCGTAATGAGTGCCAGCTTTTGCTTTCTGTTGAGACGACGCAGCGCATGCTCCCTTTGCTGGGCATCGGATCGCGAGTTACAGGCCTCGGACCACACCAACGCCACCGGCCGACGCGCCTTGGTGTAACGGGCGCCGCCAGCCAACTGTCCATTATGCTGCAGAAGCCGCCGCGCCAAATCCGTGGTGATACCCGCGTAAAGCGACTGATCAGAACACTGCAGAAGATAGACCTGCCAGCGTGTGTCCTGTCCCGCGTCAGTATTCATTAGCTGATTACTGAGTGACGGTCAAAGCTTGCCGGTTGGAAGGCAGTACGATATTTTCTCGGTGACATGGACTTAATCCTTGACAGCGGCGGAAGCCCTGCCTGACAACGGAGCACCTATGAGCGCTGACATTCTGCACGTGACCGACGACAACTTCGATGCGGAGGTACTCTCCAGCGATCTGCCCGTGCTGGTGGATTTTTGGGCCGAGTGGTGTGGTCCCTGCAAGATGATCGCACCCATCCTGGAGGAGATTGCCACAGAATACGCGGGAAAAGTCAAAGTCTGTAAGGTCGACGTCGACGCGAACCCCGACATGCCGGGCAAGTTCAACATTCGCGGCATCCCCACTTTGATCATGTTCAAAGGCGGCAATGCCGTCGACACCAAAGTCGGCGCGCTGTCTAAGACACAACTGAGCGAATTTGTAGGCAGCGTGGCCTAAACGCCAGGGTGGCATAAAACGGTCGCTGTAGGGGCATAAATACCCCTATATTTTTGCTGGACGCGCTGATCTTCGGGTGCTAACTTGCAGCAATTGGGACCTGTATGGCTCCCGCAGCACCCGAACTTCTCTTTTTTTACCCCAGCCGCAGAGGCTTTGGCCAGCGCGCTGATTGAATACGCTCAGAGACCGTTCAGGGCAATTTCTACTCCGACCCGCACTAGCACAAAAAGCAACAAGCAGCGGCGGGGTTGACCAATTTCTTACTCACCCATTTTATCTATCTATTCGGAAGAGATTCGTGGAAGACCAAACCAATACCAACACCGAAGAGTTGGAGGCCACCAACAGTGATGCCGCCAGCGATGAGGCAGTTACCGAAACCAACAAAAAAAACGGGCGAACTTTAAAGCTCAAGGCCTCTGAGGCAGAAGCCTCAAGCGAGGCATCGGGTGATGCACCGGCTGAAACCGAGACGAGTGGTGAGACTGGCGGTGAAGAGGCTGCCCAGGGGCGCTCCCGTCGGGGACGGCAGCGACGTCCGCGCCGCGATCCCAATACCCCCAGCGAAAACCCCATGAGTCTGACCGACCTGAAAAAGAAGTCGACCCAGGAACTCATTGATATGGCCCGCGAAATGGGCATCGAGAACATGGCGCGCTCACGCAAGCAGGACATCATCTTTGCCCTGCTCAAACGTCATGCCAAAAGCGGTGAAGACATCTGGGGAGATGGCGTGCTGGAGATCCTGCAGGATGGATTCGGATTCCTGAGGTCGGCAGACAGTTCCTTCCTCGCAGGCCCCGACGACATCTATGTGAGCCCCAGCCAGATTCGGCGCTTTAACCTGCGCACCGGTGACACGGTTACCGGCATGATTCGACCACCCAAGGATTCCGAGCGCTACTTCGCGCTGCTGAAGGTGAAGGACGTTAACTTTGAGTCCCCGGAGAGCGCCAAAAGCAAGATCCTGTTTGAAAACCTTACGCCGCTGTTCCCGAATGAGCGCCTGACCCTTGAGAAAGGCAACGGCTCTACCGAGGACCTGACCGGTCGCCTGATCGACCTCGTGGCACCGATTGGGAAAGGCCAGCGTGGCCTGCTCGTCGCACCGCCCAAGGCCGGTAAGACGATCATGATGCAAAACATTGCACAGGCGATTATCTCCAATAACCCCGAGTGCTACGTAATTGTGCTGCTGATTGACGAGCGGCCGGAGGAAGTGACCGAGATGCAGCGTTCGGTGGGCGCGCGGGGTGCCGAAGTCGTCGCATCGACCTTTGACGAGCCGCCTTCGCGCCACGTTCAAGTCGCCGACATGGTGATCGAGAAGGCGAAGCGACTGGTAGAGCATAAGCGCGATGTCGTAATCCTGCTCGACTCTATTACGCGCCTGGCTCGTGCCTACAACACTGTGATCCCCAGCTCAGGAAAGGTACTGACCGGTGGTGTGGACGCCCACGCATTGGAGCGACCCAAGCGATTCTTCGGCGCAGCCAGAAATATCGAGGAAGGTGGCAGCCTCTCCATTATCGCCACAGCGCTGATCGATACCGGCTCGAAGATGGACGAAGTCATCTACGAGGAATTCAAGGGTACGGGCAACTTAGAGTTGCACCTCGATCGCAAGATCGCGGAAAAGCGCGTTTACCCTGCCATCAATATCCGCCGATCTGGAACACGTCGCGAAGAGCTGTTGACCGGCGAAGAGGAACTGCAGCGTATGTGGATTTTGCGCAAGCTGCTTCATGGCATGGAAGACTTGCCCGCCATCGAGTTCCAACTCGACAAGCTAAAGGACACCAAGTCCAACGAAGAATTCTTCAAATCAATGAAACGAAAGTAATTACCCGCTATGCCCAGCTTTGTCGACCTGCGGGAGTTCATCAGTGAGCTAGAGAGACGGGGCGATCTGGTGCGCATTACCGCTGAGATCGATCCCAATCTAGAGATGACCGAAATCGCCGACCGCACTTTGCGCGGCGGAGGTCCGGCGTTGTTATTCGAGAACCCCAAAGGCTCCGACATTCCCGTGCTTGCCAACCTGTTCGGCGCAGAGCGACGTGTTGCGCTTGGCATGGGTGAGGAAGATGTTGAAGCCTTGCGCGCTGTCGGCGAACTGCTAGCCTACTTGCGCCAACCCGATCCTCCTAAAGGCTTTCGGGATCTCGTAGACAAGGCACCGCTGCTTAAAAAAATCCTGGCCATGGGGCCCAATGTCATCAAGAAGCCCCCCTGCCAGCAAAAGGTGATCAATGGTGACGATGTCGACCTCACCCAGTTGCCTATCCAGACCTGTTGGCCGGAGGATGTCGGCCCATTGGTGACCTGGCCACTGGTCATTACACGCGGGCCAGAAAAAGAGCGCATGAATCTGGGCATCTACCGCATGCAACTGCTGGGTCGCAACAAGCTGATTATGCGCTGGCTGTCGCATCGCGGAGGCGCGTTGGATTTTCGGGACTGGCAACTCAAACGGCCGGGAGAACCCTACCCCGTCGCCGTGGCGCTGGGTGCCGATCCGGCAACCACACTTGGGGCCGTCACCCCTGTGCCCGATTCGCTGTCCGAATACGCTTTCGCAGGGCTACTGCGCGGTAAGAAAACCGATCTGGCCAAGTGCGTTACCGAGGTCTGTCGCAACAACAACCTGATGGTGCCTGCACACAGCGAGATCATCCTCGAGGGTTACATCGACCCTGACGAGATGGCGGACGAGGGGCCCTACGGCGATCACACCGGATATTACAACGAGGTTGAGCGGTTCCCAGTGTTCACGGTCGAGAGCATCACTACAAGAGACAAACCGATCTATCACAGCACCTACACTGGCAGACCACCGGATGAGCCCGCGATTCTTGGGGTGGCACTAAATGAGGTGTTTGTGCCGCTACTGAAAAAACAGTTCCCGGAAATCAGCGATTTCTATTTGCCGCCGGAGGGCTGTTCTTATCGCATGGCCGTAGTCACCATGCGCAAAGAGTATCCCGGGCACGCAAAACGCGTGATGTTCGGCGTGTGGTCGTTCCTGCGGCAATTCATGTACACCAAGTTCATCATTGTGACCGACGACGATGTGAACGCGCGCTCTTGGGAGGACGTGATCTGGGCCATGACGACCCGCATGGATCCGGCCCGGGACTGCACCATTGTGGAAAATACACCGATCGACTATCTCGATTTTGCATCCCCCGTGGCAGGGCTCGGCTCCAAGATGGGTATGGACGCCACCCACAAGTGGGACGGCGAAACCAATCGCGAGTGGGGCCGCACAATTGCGATGGACGCCGCCACATGCGAGCGGGTTGATGCGTTGTGGGAGTCTCTCGGTATTGCCTTACCGGGCCGCTAGCGCAGCGGCCCCGCCGATTCTAGCGATATTGCTAGCGCAGGCCCGCCAAGACCTCCGCCTCCAGCGCTGCCGCTTCTGTCTCTTTACCTTGATTGCGCAAACAGTCCGCCCAGCCTGCAGCATGGGACGCTGACGCCTGGCGCGCGTGGGCTTCTCCCCACAGCGCTGCCTCGGCCTCAGCATCACCTTCTAGCCGTGCAATTCGGGCCAACACAGCGTGGCATCGACCCTCGCTGTCCTCATCGCGCCAGCGCCGCATCGCTTTTTTCATTTTGAGTAACTGTTTATCAGTTAGACCGTTCACCGCCTCAAGCGTCGCCGGTTCGCACTGCTGCTGCAGGCGCTCCTGAAGTACCTTCTGCAAGGCATCCGTTTGATCGTTCTGTTGCAAAATATTCAGCAGTAAAGGCCACAGCGGTTGCCCGGACGCCTTGAGCGCATCGGGCGCGCGCTTCCAGACTGACACCGCTGTGGAGGCTGCGTCGTCCGCCTCGGACAGCAGGGCGATCCAGCTCTCCCGCTCCCATACGTTGATCTGCTCATCAGATGCTGTCCCGGCACGCCGGACATCGGGCAGCAACTCAATCAGTAACTGCCAGTCTCGCTGAAGATAGGCCAGCTTTGCACGCAGTCCTTGGGCTCGAGGGGTTTTCCGTTCTGAGGCAGACAGCTGCTCCAACGACCGCTCTGCCTCATCGGTCGCACCGGTCTTCAGATGACATTCAGCCCTGGCCAGGATGATCAGCGAAACCGGCGCCGACCCCTCTGTCTCAGCATGTTGCAATAAGGTCAGTGCACGCGCTGATTCGCCCCGGTGCGATGCTGCAAGCGCCGCATAAAGCGGATGCAAGAGGGTCTGCTCGTCGTGAGCGCCGCCTTTTTTCAGCGCTCTTTCCGCTACATCCCAGTGGCCCTCAAAGAAGGCGGCAAAACCTTTATCCGCTCTGCGCTGCGCACCACGCGCTGATCGCAAACCCAACCAGCGGCGAAGTGCACGGGGCACTCTTAGCGTTGTGCGCAGCGCCCGGAGAATGAACCACAGCAACAAGAGAGAGAGCATCAGCACACTGAGTGCTAGCCACACCGATGTCTCTAACTGCCAGTAGCCCCAGGTCACTAATACATAACCGGGGTCCTGCGAGATGGCATTGACGAGCACGGCACCCAGCACCAGACCGCATACCAAATACAGACTGAATCGCGCCATGTTCAGGGCGCCGTCCTGTTGCCCAACCGCTCCACTTGACCCTCGAGCAGGCTTCGGGTTTCGGTCAGCTCGGGTAATACGGGCGCAATCGTCTCGCTTCGAAGGGCGTCTAGGGTCCGCACGATGCTGGATACGCGCTCCGGATCCTGCTCCGCAAACAGTGCGACGAAACCCGACGCGCGCTGCAGTGATCTTTCAAACAGAGACTGATTCGCGGACAGCATGGCAATTTGCGCCTGCTCGACCAGCATCCGGATATTCTGCCTCGCCAGCGCTGCCCACTCGGGGGTCATCAGTTGCGCGATCTCGTCGCTTCGTCGTCTGACAATCAGGTGATCTGAGAGTTTTGCCAGCGCGGCGTGCCAACCGCTGCCTGCCTGGCCCCACCAACCTGCTTCGGAAGCCACCGTCGCCTCGGCCACCGCAGTGGGGGCTTCAAATTCAAGCTGGAGCTTGTCTACCTGATCAATTAGCCCGGATAACGTTGCATAGAGCCCTACCTGATCGACTCGGGGTACCGCCGCCAGCGCAGCTCGGTCCCGTGCAATCGCCAGGCGCACGCCCTCAAATTTTGGCTCGGCGGTGTCGCGCAATAGGGCATCGGCCTGCTCTAGTAGGACGAGCGCGGCGTCTACATCACGCGCCACCAATAACCTTTGTCCCGCCAAGCGGGTGAGAAATATAGCCTCCTGCCCCAACCAGGCGCGTCGATCAACCGCCAAGAGCCGGTCCATTTGGTCTTCTACCCGGCCCACTCGTCCGCCTAGCTGGCGCACGGATTCAGCACGCTCGGCATTCTGTCGCGCACGAAGGGCAGAAAGCTCCCGCTGCCAACCGGCCTGAACCGACGCCAGAACGGCTTCAATACGCTCATCGGCAGCGGCTCGCGCCAACGCGGTCACATCGGGCGTGGGTTCAGTCGCCTCTGCCTGAGCGTCGGCAAGCTGACGCTCCAAATTCTCGAATCGCTGCCACTGCGTCTGCACCCAGGGCCATCCAAGCCAGTAGCCGGTAGCTGTCAATCCGGCCAGCGTCAGTAGCGTGAACAACGACAAGCCAATCGCCCACCGGCGTCCTCGCGATCCTTTTACCGCGTCAGGCTGTATTTTTGGCGCGGTCGCGGTCTCCGCGGGCGCAACCGTTTCTGTCATCTATTGGTTCCTGGCTGTGTGTGCTGCTTCAACGCTCGCATGAATGCGTCGTCGCTGGCGTCTTCCGCAAGAATGACCTGCCCCCAACCTGCTTCTGTAGCTAGACTGGCGACACGGCCCGAGGGGACGATGATAGGTGATTGGAACAGATCCGCCTGCCCCTCACCAGCCAACAATTCTGCCAACCGCGACAGTACCTCTCCACTGCTTGCCTGAAAAACCAGCCCAGTGCCTATTTCCGCCAATCCCGACACATCGACATCCGGCCAGCATCGGCGATAACACGCCCATTCTGTGACGCGGGCGCCTCGGCGGATAAGTTCAGATGCTAGTAGCTCACGACCGCCCTCGCCTTTTACGATCACAACATCGCACGAATCAGGCGCTGAAAGCACAGGCATCTCGAGTAATCCCTCTGAATCAGCCCGGACCGGTATTTCTGCGTGAATACCTTCCGCTTCCAACGTATCGCGTGTTTTCTTCCCTACCGCAATCACCCTGAGCCCCGGGTAGCGCGCCAATTCGGGCCCCAACTGAGGCAGCCCGAATCGCACCGCGTTGGCGCTGATGAAAATGCACAGAGTGTGGTCGCTCAAAGAGGGCGCAAGCGCCAACTCCGCAGCCGGCATCGGCTCGATGGTCATCAGTGGCATGACTCGTGTTTGAAAGCCCTGATCCTGCAAAGCTTGCGACAGTCGCTCGCTGTCAGCCTGCGGCCGGGTCAGAACAACCTCGGTCATCCCCTCGCCGCGCGAATCAGATCCTCCGCTCCCTGAGAGAGCAGCATCTCTGCAACGCTCTGACCCAGCTGTTCCGGGTCAGCGCCTCGCGCCTCGGCCTCGAGGAGGCTGGTTCCATCTGTCGCACCCACCCGGGCGCGTAACCACAAGCCATTACCGTCAAACTCGGCGAACGCCGCAATAGGTACATCACAGCCACCATCGAGTCGGCGGACTACCGCCCGCTCGGCAAGCACGCGCGAGGCCGTATCCTCGTGATGAAGCGGCGCCAGGAGTTCGCGAACCCGTTGGTCCGTCTCGCGAAATTCAATCCCTACCGCGCCTTGGCCTGCCGCCGGCAGCGACAGATCAGGGTCGATCGCCGCCCCAATACGATCCTCAAAACCCAGACGAATCAAGCCGGCACAGGCCAGGATAATGGCATCAAATTCACCACCGTCGAGTTTTGCTAGGCGTGTGTTGACGTTGCCGCGCAAAAAGCCGATCTCGAGATCGGGACGATGCCGGCCCAGTTGACAGCTACGACGCAAACTCGACGTCCCGAGGCGGGAACCCCGGGCAAGCTGGTCGAAGTCAGTGCAGCCAACCAGCGCATCGCGGGGATCTTCGCGCTCGCAGATCACACCCAAGGTCAGCCCGTCCGGCATAAACATCGGCACATCCTTCATGGAGTGAACGGCGATATCGGCGCGCTTGTCCAGTAAGGCCGTTTCGAGTTCCTTCACAAAAAGGCCCTTACCACCGACTTTGAATAGGGGCTTGTCGAGCAGCTGGTCACCGCGCGAGGTCATGCCGAGTAGCGATACCTCAATATCCGGATGCGCTGTCTCAAGGCGTGATTTCACGTGTTCCGCCTGCCACAGGGCGAGCGGGCTCTCTCGTGTAGCGATCACGATTTTTTCAGACACGATATTCCCCCCATCTACTGGGGCAGTTTAGCATGAGGCGACATTTCACCGCTCTCAAACGGGGCGGTGGCAAGACGTCCAAGGTAGACTCGACGGGCAATAATTCGGGACGATGGCAGACCATGAGCGATCGAGAGACAGAAAACAGTCAGGAGCTATGGGGCGGACGTTTCAACGAACCCACGGACGCCTTTGTGCAACGGTTTACTGCATCAGAAGCCTTTGACCGCCAACTCGCTGTCTATGACATCGCGGGCTCAAGGGCCCACGCCGAGATGCTGATGTCTACAGGCGTCCTCACCGCGGACGAAAATGCCGCAATCCAACAGGGTCTCACCGATGTCCTCGCCGAAATAGAGCAAGGCGCCTTTGAGTGGTCTGTTGCGCGCGAAGACGTGCACATGAATATAGAGGCACGACTCACCGAGCTGATTGGCGACATCGGGAAAAAGCTACATACGGGGCGATCGCGAAACGACCAGGTCGCAACCGACCTGCGGCTCTACCTTCGCGCCGCGCTCGATGCCATCAACGCTGAGCTGACCCGTCTGCAGACCGGCATTGTGACGCTGGCAGATCAGCACGTCAGCACCGTCATGCCCGGATTCACCCACTTACAGGTGGCCCAGCCTGTGACTTTTGGCCACCACTTATTGGCCTGGAACGAAATGCTGGAGCGAGACTATGGTCGCCTGATGGACTGCCGGACGCGATTGAATGTTTCACCGCTAGGCGCCGCTGCACTGGCAGGGACTACCTTCCCTATCGATCGCGACGCTACCGCGGCGATGCTCGGCTTCGACGCGCCCACACGAAATTCCCTCGACAGCGTCGCCGATCGCGACTTTGCGATCGAGTTCTGTGCCGCCGCCGCACTGCTGATGAATCACCTGTCGCGAATCTCGGAGGAACTGGTGCTGTGGACATCGGCGCAATTTGGATTTATCACCCTGCCCGATCGATTCTGCACCGGCTCATCGATCATGCCGCAGAAAAAAAACCCCGACGTCCCTGAATTGGTGCGTGGCAAATCTGGGCGCGCCACCGGCAATCTGGTGGCATTGCTGACACTGATGAAGTCGCAACCATTGGCCTACAACAAAGACAATCAGGAAGACAAAGAAGCCCTGTTCGACAGCGTTGTCACGCTGGGTGACTGTCTTCGGGCCTTTGCCGATATGATTCCTGCGATGGAAGCCAATGAAACGAAGATGCGGCAGGCCGCGTTGGCGGGCTTCTCAACCGCAACTGATCTGGCTGACTATTTAGTGCGAACCGGGGTGGCATTCCGCGACGCCCATGAAGTCGTGGGTAAAGCGGTCGCCCATTGTGTGAACGCCGACTGTGATCTCGCAGACTTGTCGCTGGAAACCTTGCAGTCCTTTCACAACGATATCAAAGAGGATGTCTTCGAAATGCTGACTCTGGACGGCTCCGTCGCGGCACGAGATCATTTTGGCGGTACCGCGCCCAATCGGGTGAAAACCGCGGTGCAAGCGGCACAGACTCTGCTGGCGGCGCGTTAGAGAGGT
>CBFHSJ010000027.1:19753-21267 GCA_965658485.1 Luminiphilus sp. | reverse complement strand
CGCCGGGACGGGATCTTTAGTCGCCGTCCGGGATGCGTATACCGATAAACAAGGGGCTCCTACCTCGAATCAGGCGCGCGGGTACAGAACCGCCAGGAACCAGATCATCTGCGGCGGCAGTCACGTCTGAAACGCGGCTGATCGGACGACTGCCCAACCGGGTCAGTATATCGCCGTCTCTGATACCGGCCTCGGCAGCAGGAGAATCCAGTTCTACCGCCTCAATCACCACACCGCCCGACAGACCGAGATCTGCCAGCGTGTTCGCCTCTGCCTCAGCGACGCGCATACCCAATAACTGGACCCTCCCATCAACAGAAACCCCCGCATCAACGCGCGCTACCTGATCAGATGACAAAACGCCCACCTCCACGGTGACCCTTTGTTCATCGCCCTCGCGAATCAGCAGCGCCTCAACGCGACTACCCGGGGCGATCAGGCCCACGATGTGGGGCAAATCCGCCGAAGTTTCGATGGGCTCGTCATCAAAAGCCACAATGACATCGCCGGACTGCAGTCCAGCCCGTTCCGCTGGGGAGTCGCGACCCACTTGTGCAATCAACGCTCCTCGAGGCCTATCCAATCCGAAAGACTCTGCCAAATTGCGGTCAACATCCTGAATACTGACTCCCAGCCAGCCGCGCTCAACGACGCCGTTTTCCTGTATCTGGGACACCACATTCCTGACGACGGAAACCGGGATAGCAAAGGACAGGCCAATGGAGCCCCCTGAGCGCGTAAAGATCTGAGAATTTACGCCGATAACCTCACCATCCAAATTGAACAGCGGCCCGCCGGAATTGCCAGGATTAATCGCCACATCGGTCTGGATAAAAGGCACGTAATTGTCGCCCGTCTCTGTCGGCAGACTGCGACCCAGCGCGCTGACGATCCCCGCGGTGACAGAAAAATCGAGACTGAAGGGCGAGCCGATCGCCAGCACCCACTGTCCGACTTTGATGTCGTTCTCACTTGCCAATGCGAGAGTGGGTAGCCCCTTCGCGTCGATTTTAAGCACCGCTAAATCAGACCGAGGATCCGCTCCTATCACCTCGGCATCAAACTCCTGTCGGTCAGGCAGCCTGACAATGACCTGACGTGCACTCTCAACGACATGGTTATTCGTGACGATGTAGCCGTCGCTCGTGAAAATGAAGCCGGAGCCCATGCCAGCGCGGTCTCTGGGAACCGGAGGTCGGCCGCGGAAATCGAAGAAGCGGCGAAGCGACTCGGGCAACTCCTCCATCTGCTCCTGATACCGCGGGTTTTCCGATTCGTATTCAACCAATATCTTCACAACGGCCGGCGCCGCAGAGTCCACAATTTCGGTGAAATCAGGCAGCTCCGCTAAGCTTTTTTGAGCCGCGAAAGTTAGCGCGAGCACACACAAAAGGGCGCGAAATATCATCGCCTTACTCCATATGAAATCTAAGAGGGCGGGATCAACTCTTTACGAGCAGATGCTCAAACTGGTTGACCTGCTTGCTGGCCAGGCGAGGCTCAGAAAGCCCGGG
>CBFHSJ010000027.1:17922-19654 GCA_965658485.1 Luminiphilus sp. | reverse complement strand
GCGGGATCAACTCTTTACGAGCAGATGCTCAAACTGGTTGACCTGCTTGCTGGCCAGGCGAGGCTCAGAAAGCCCGGGCAACACACCACCCGACCGCAAAGCTGAAAACCGAAGGATAGCAAAGCCTGACAACAGCCCGGTCGCAAAGGCGCTGGCAGACCACAGATCGCCCCATGACGACGCCAGCATAGAGGAGGAGGCACCGATCACCAGAGGGAAACCGTAAATCAATAGGGTACCGCCTAGCAACGTGGCTTCCGGCACCTGTATCACCACCTCGTCACCAACTGCGCACTGTGCTGCACTCAACGTCTCGCCAGAGATCGCCCTGACGCGACCCTTGCCGCTCTGCAACAAGGCCGACAGAGCGCCCTGTCCACATCCGGCGCGAGCCGCGCATTTGCCACAGGCTGCGCTACGGTCCGCCTCGATCCAGACAGCATCGGGTTCGACCGCGACCACTCTGCCGGTTTCGCTCAACCAGCCCATCAGGATTGTTCTCTGGGCGGCCGGACAGCGTCCGCGAGCAGACGCGCCGTCACCATGGGGACTTCTCCAAGCACGCTGATCAATAACCCGCCCGCCGCCGATCTGACACCGCGTGTATAGGTTAGCGTTGCACCCTCAATAACCGCACCCTCGCCAACCGGCGCACCCGGAGGCAACGGCTCTACAAAAATGGATGCGGTAGCCAAGCCGTCACTCACGACAAACACCCCGCGATCAGCATCCTCGGACAGCACAAAGTAACCGGGCACAACCCTTCGCCCACGTTCGTATTCTGTCTGCCCCGTGTCGAGCAGATCCCGCTCCGAAGCCGACTGATAATCGATCGATGCATACTCGTAGCGCTCCAACATGTTGCCCTCCGAGCCCATCGTTGCCATCGCCAAAGCGAATCCGGTTACGTCATCTATGTCAATATAATGGGTTAATCTCAGGGTATCGCGGGGCCGCAACGTCAGTCTTTGGGTCGCTCTTCCAGCAATAGTCCGCCCTGAGTCGAGGGTGGGTAAATAGACCGTAGCAACGTCACAGGCTCTTTGCGGGGAGTCGAATGGGACGGGCCAGCTCTCAGGCAACGGATCAGCCTGCGCGTTCATCCGTCGCAACACGCCCTGCCCGGCAGAATCGATATGCGAACTGACGGTAACAAATTGCCGACTGCCTGCCCGCTCGTACAGCACCGTGCCCTCATACCGCTGATGAGCAGACGCCTGCAGCATCTTGAACAGCGCCTGCTCAGGGGGAGTGTCGAGACTGCAGACCGGGTCGCTGGGTGAAGCGACATCTGGCTGAGCCACAACCAGTGTCGGCATAAGCAGACACAGGGCGAATAGCGTCGCTACAGATGACAGGCAACGCCCTTTATTCTGTAGCGCTGGTGTCGAGATGCGATTCCGGAATGCGAACATAGGAAATATAGGGCGCAGGATGATTGTAGGCAGCGGCCGCTGCATGGCGGCCGCTGAGTGCGCGATACCGGTCAAGAGCAAGCCGATCGTATACCGCAGCGACATTCTGACTGGAATCTTGAACGTTCACCATTTGCCGAGTAGGCCCGACAAGCGCTTTGCCACCCAGACTGGCCTGAACCGGTTGCGCGCCCAGAACCGGCACCACTGCGCCGCCCAGCTCACTCACCACTGGCATGGGCGAACCCGCTGTCGAAGGCAACAGAAGCTGCTGACCTCCCATTACCACTGCAAGCGTCACCGACGCCGCGACGGCC
>CBFHSJ010000027.1:0-17825 GCA_965658485.1 Luminiphilus sp. | reverse complement strand
TGGGCGAACCCGCTGTCGAAGGCAACAGAAGCTGCTGACCTCCCATTACCACTGCAAGCGTCACCGACGCCGCGACGGCCATACTCCAGAGCGGATTGCGACTCACCGGCTTCTCTGTCTCCAGCGCTTGCAGCACACCCTTAGATATATCGATGTCAGTAAAACTGGCAGCCTGTCCGTGCAGCACCTCTCTCACGCGATGCTGACGTTGCCACCGGTCGCGCAGTGACCCATCGCAAGCTGTAGCCTCCAGAGTCCGCCGCAACTCGAGATCCTGAGCTTCCCCGTCCATCAAGGCAGAGAGCGCTTCTCTGTCTCTTTCTTCAGCTGTCATCTAAAACCCGAGCCCCCACTAATCTGCTCCTTTACGCGCTGATCGATCGCCTCACGCGCCCGAAATATCCTTGATCTGACTGTGCCTACCGGGCACTCCAAAACATCCGCAATCTCGTCGTAACTCAGCCCGTCGAACTCCCTGAGCGTCAGCGCCGCCTTTAACTCGTCGGGCAATTCTTTCAACGCAGATTCAACCACGTCTGCCAGCTCTTCACCCATCGCCAGCGCCTCAGGAGAGGCGCTTTCTGACAGCAATCCGCCCTCATCAAATCCCTCGGCGTCTTCAATGGTCGCGTCGGCCCCCGGCCTGCGTCCCTTGGCGACCAGATGGTTCTTAGCCGCGTTCGCCGCGATGCGGTACAGCCAAGTATAGAACGCACTATCACCGCGAAATTTCGCCAGCGCCCGGTAGGCTTTGATGAACGCCTCCTGTGTGACGTCCTCCACCTCGCCGGCATCTGACACGTAACGACCGACCAGTGCGGCGATCCTTCCTTGGTACTTCAAGACCAGCAGATCAAACGCCCGCAAGTCACCACGCTGAGACCTCTGAACCAGTTGCTGATCTGTATCAGAGGCTGTCAAAACCGCGCCTTCACTCTACCCGACATACCGGGATGTCCGCCTCACCGGACACCCCATGCCCCTTCAGAACACGCTGCAGGCAAAAAGTTCCCGATACATTACACTTCATCTTGTCACTACTATACCGCACCCCCAGCGCACCACCGGCTTACGAAATATGTCGACTATTTCCCGATTTGACGTGCTTATCATTGGCAGCGGAGCCGCTGGGATGAGTCTCGCATTGCAGTTACCAACATCGCTCAGGGTGGCGGTGCTGTCAAAAAGCCAACTGGGTTCGGGATCAACATTTTGGGCTCAGGGCGGGATGGCCGCAGTACTTCACGACCGAGATACCGTGCAGTCCCACGTTGACGATACGCTGAGCGCCGGTGCGGGCCTCTGTCACGAGCCGGCAGTGCAATTCACCGTTGGACGCAGCCGACAAATTGTCGACTGGCTGATATCACAGGGCATGAACTTCGATCTCCGCGAGGATCAGCAAGATGCCGAATTTCGTGAGTTTCACCTTACGATGGAAGGCGGGCATAGCCATCGCCGCGTCATCCACGCTGCCGATCAAACCGGGCGAGCGCTCTCAGAGGTGCTGGCTACCCGAGCGGCCGAGGCCCCCAACATCACCATGCTCACCGATCGCTGTCTCGTTGATGTGATCAAGGCAGGCTCACGAGTCTGCGGCGCCTACCTGCTCAGTACCCGCGACAGCATCGTGGAGACAGTCAGTGCCGGTGCCGTCGTGCTCGCGACAGGGGGCGCTAGCAAGGCCTATCGATATACCACAAACCCGGACGGTGCCAGTGGCGACGGCATCGCGGTCGCCTGGCGCGCGGGGTGCCGGGTGGCCAACCTGGAGTTCAACCAATTTCACCCCACCTGCCTTTACCATCCGGAAAGTCGATCATTCCTGATGACCGAGGCGCTTCGCGGTGAAGGGGCAACGCTGCATCTGCCGGATGGCCAGCGATTCATGTCCGATTTCGACGATCGCGAGGAGCTTGCGCCTCGAGATATTGTGGCCAGAGCCATCGATTTTGAAATGAAGCGGCTCGGCGCCGAATGCGTTTTCCTCAATATCAGTCATCAGCCCGCTGACCTGATTACCCGTCACTTCCCACAGGCTTATGACCGCTGTTTGGCGCTTGGCATTGATATTACCCGCGACCAGATTCCCGTTGTCCCCGCAGCCCACTACACCTGTGGCGGTGTGGTGGTCGATCAATATGGTGCTAGCGATGTGCCTGGACTCTATGTGGTCGGCGAGTCAGCGTGCACCGGGTTGCATGGGGCGAACCGCATGGCCAGCAACTCGTTACTGGAGTGTTTCGTTTACGCACAGTCCGCGGCACAGCACATTGCAGACTCGATCACTGGAGAACTCGTGGCTCCCGAAACCTGGGACGACAGTCGTGTGAGGGACTCCGACGAGGAAGTAGTGATACAGCACAACTGGCAGGAGTTGAGGCGTCTCATGTGGGATTACGTGGGCATTGTGCGAACATCGCGGCGGCTGCAGCATGCTGCCGACAGAATTGCATTACTGGAAAAGGAGGTGGCGGGCTATTACGGACGCTTCCAGATCACTCGCCCGCTTTTGGAGATGCGCAACCTCGCGCGCGTGTCGTCGCTGATGGTCCAGTGCGCCGCGGAACGCCGAGAGAGTCGCGGCTTGCACTATAACTCGGACTTTCCCGATATCGAGCCGGTTGCTCGCGATTCGATACTGATACCAACACACTTCGACGCCGACACAGCCCTGGACGGCCCGACTGACCAACTGCCCCACTATCATCAGTGATCGGCATCAGTGACCGGCATCAGTGACCGGTACCACTGAGCGACACTACTGGACAGCATCAAGCACCGATTCCGTGGAAACGTCTGATTTCTTCGATCACTGGAAGAAAACGATCTTCCGTGATCGCACTGCGCCCCATAATCCATTCCATCAGATCCTGATCGTCCTGATACAGGAGTTCCCGGTAGTCCTGTCTCAATAATGCGTTCAGTTCGAGAAAAGCCTCCGTCACAAAAGGTGCCAACAATAGATCTAGTTCGAGCAGCCCTCTTCGGCTTGCCCACTTGGCGCGGTTCCATTCTTCTCTCTTATCCATAGACTGCCAACAGCTCGCATCTTCAACGTTGTAGTATAGAGCTCCACAACCTGTTTATTACCCGGCGCACCCGCATTGAACACTCAGCAGTCACAGAGCCCCTCCGAACACACCGATACTGTTATGCGGTTGTCTGGCAGCGGGGGCAGGGAATTCCTTCATGGACAAACGACCGCGGATTTCAGCGACTGTGAGGTCTCGAGCTTCCGCTACGCTGCGTTTTGCAACCCAAAGGGCCGGGTGCTCGCAGACGTATTGGCAGTGATAATCGATGAGCAGGAAATCCTATTGAGAGGCAGAACGACGGTTATGGCAGCGCTTGCCGAGCACCTCAAACCCTACCTCGCGTTTTCGCGGTGCTCGCTCACACCAACTGACTGGTGCATTAACTGCCATGCCGGCTCAACAGAGGAGCATCATGCGAAACTGCGCTTCGCAGAATCGTCCCTCGCGGCAGTCACGGTTCCTATGGGCCGGGAGCATATCGAGTGCTGGACCGCATCGCATGACAGTCAGAAGGAGGAGCACTCAGGCGGCCTCTGGCTAGAGGTCAAAAACCAGCGTGCGCGTATCGAGAGCCAAACGATTGGCAGCTACCTGCCCCAAGACCTTGATTACGACTTGAATGGCACCGTGAGCTTCACCAAGGGCTGTTATACGGGGCAAGAGATTGTGGCCCGGCTTCACTACCGCGGCACGCCAAAGCGCCGTCTGCACCGGGCCAAGACAACTGCCGCCGCTATCGCCGGAGATATTTTGGTCAACGCAGATGGCAAGACCGTCGGCAGCATCGTGAATCACTGTCTTCAAGATCAGGCCCACGAACTACTGATCGAATTGACTCCGGAGGCGGCTGCGGAGCCGATCATGCTCAAAGGCGGTCACGGCGAGCTCTCGCAGGTCACTCGTTGTCAGCATGATAAAGACCAATCGACGGGTTGACGCTGGTTCGCCTTAAGAAAAGCGTTTGCCTGACTAAAGTGGCGACAACCCAAAAACCCCCGATGTGCTGACAGCGGAGAGGGATGGGGCGCGGTGAGGACACAATGCCTTGCGCGATCAACGGCGGCACCCTTTTTCTGGGCCTGAGCGCCCCACAGCATAAATACCACGGGGGACACTCCCCCATTGACCGCCGTTACCACTGCATCAGTAAATCGCTCCCAACCCTGACCCTGATGCGATCCGGCAACGCCGTGCTCAACTGACAACACACTGTTGAGCAACAGTACACCGCGCTCGGCCCACTGGGAGAGGTCACCGTGCGGCGGCACGGGAATACCCACATCGTCATAGAGCTCACGAAAGATATTCCGTAATGAGGGCGGTATGCGCTGACGACCCTGAACTGAAAAACTCAAGCCGTGAGCCTGGGCGGGACCGTGGTAGGGATCCTGCCCCAGTACCACCACTTTCACCGCCTCCGGCGGCGTCGCATCAAGCGCCGCAAAAAACTGCCCACCAGGCGGATAAATGGTCTTGCCAGCAGCTTTTTCGGCGCGCAAAAATGCAGACAACCGCGACATGTAAGGCTGCTCAAATTCACTTCCCAGCAGCGAGCGCCACTCGGGCCGCAGTCGGATCACACCGCTCATCGGCGGTTTCGAAAGCGCGCCAGCCCTTGGCCCGAGACCAACAAAACCCCCATCCAAACGAGAGCAAAAGAGGTCGCAGTCACGGTATCGATCGACTCACCCAGTGCAGTCTGCGCCACGAGCAGCTGGAGAGAGGGGCCCAAATAAGAGGTCAAGCCCACGACGTTCAGTGGCAGCAGTCGGGACGCCGCGATATAGCTCAGTAACGGCGCAGCGGTGTAGGCCCCTGCGAGCAACAAAAACATATCTACCTTGAAGCCATGAGCTCCCATGCCCGCGCCCCCTGTCAGCCAGAACCAAGCCAGAGCAAAAGGCGCCATGCAGAGGGTCTCAATGAACAAGCCCTGCATGGTGTCGGCGACAATCTTTTTTCGAATCGCGGCGTAGATCGAAAAACTGCCCGCAACAGCCAAGCTGACCCAAGGGAGGCTGCCGTAAGCCCACAGCTGCAGCGCAACCGCGATCACCGCCAAAGAAATGGCGGTCCATTGCATTGGTCCGAGAATCTCTCGGAATGCCACCCTGCCGACTAGGATTGTTAGGAGGGGTAGCATGAAGTAACCCAGACTGACTTCAGTTGCGCGCCCGGCAGACACCGCGTAAACGAATACCCCCCAATTCACGCTCAGAAGCAACGCCCCCAGCAGGCTCCAGATCAGCATGCTCGGCAGTTGGAGCAGAGACCAGGTAGCGCGAAGCCGACCAGCCCAAATCAGAACAGCCGCCGCGACCGGCAGGCTCCAGATCGCACGGTGTGCGACCACATCCTGAGGCCGCACAGGATATGTCTCCACCCAATACAGCGCCGCCACACCCCAAATGATGTTAGCGACCACCGCCAGCGACAAACCAGTCTTCAATTCTTGCGCTGTGTACTGCGTTGTCATGAATGCTTTATCTCACACCGTTTGGCGTTGTGCTGTGGGCACCTATGCGGGAAGGTTACACCATGCAAACCGGCCACCAGACCGATTATCTAGCCTATCCTCCGGGCCTTCGAGGATGCTATGTTGCGCTACCGCGACGCTATTCGGCATCACATGCACCTCGCCCCGCGCTTACTCGTGACCGTAGCCTTGGCTGCCGCCCTCTTCTCGGCCACCGTGACCGCATCCTCTGCTGATCCACGAAAACCCCTTCCCGAGCATGTTGGTGGGTGGCCGCGCGCACTTTTCCCACTCAGCATTCCTGTCACACGATTGACTGAGGGGCGAATGCGCCATTTCACCGAGCACTGCACGGCGGTTGCCGTCACACCCGGCCCCAACAGTATTTTCGTTAGCGCCTGGCATTGCTTTGAAGACTACCGCTCTACCATCATGCCAATTCAGCTGGTTAATCCTCGCACCGTAACGCCGGTCCCCATGAAACTGCTCGAGTCCGGGGGCTCCATGCAAGAAGACTGGGCATTCCTAACGCCGGTTTCGTCCCTCACCGTCGATACCTGGATCCCAATTTCCACCACCCCCCATCACACCGGGCAACCTTTGATTGCCGCCGGCTTTACCCCGCAACCCAATCTAAGCTCTGATGATAACGCCGAGCGCTATCTCCTGGCCGATATCACCTGCTCAGTGATCGACGCCAGTAGTCATCCGCCCGCTTCTGATTGCGTGGCAAAAAAAGGCGCGTCTGGTGGCGCCATGATTGCCTTTACCGACAGTGGCAGCGTAAGACTTCAGGGCATTATCTCGGCGGGAGACGGCGCGGCGGTGAGTTACTTTTATCCTGCTCCGTCACTCATCCGTCGATTGGGCAGGCAGCGCTGACTCTCCGCGCGTCTGTCGCGCAGGTGGCGGCCCGCCAATATGCTGCTGTCCTCGCGCGGCAGCCAGCTCCACCTGCTTCTGACGTTCCTGAAAGCGCGCCTGCCTGGTCGTAGTGAGGTCACCGTAGCAACGGGGGCAAGAGACGCCTTTCTCATAGTGCACGGATGCCTTATCCGCCTCAGTGATGGGATGGCGGCAGGCATAACATTGGTCAAAACTGCCTTTTTCAAGACGGTGATTCACCGCCACGCGAGAATCAAAAACGAAGCACTCGCCCTCCCACCGCGATTCTGACTCGGGGATGTCCTCGAGGTACTTCAAAATACCACCCTGCAAATGCCAGACATCTGCAAATCCTTGGGATACCAAATAAGAGGTCGACTTTTCGCAACGGATACCACCGGTGCAAAACATGGCGACCTTAGTGTGGCGAACCGGGTCGAGATTGTTTCGGACCCACTCAGGAAAATCGCGGAAGCTCTGTGTGCTCGGGTTGACTGCACCCCGAAAACTACCGATAGCCACTTCATAATCATTCCGTGTGTCAATCACCAAACACTCCGGGTCATCGATCAGCGTATTCCATTCGGAGGGCGTGGCATAACGGCCGACGCAGGCCGTAGGGTCAACGTCCTCCACGCCCATTGTGACGATCTCCCGCTTCAGCTTCACTTTCATGCGATGAAAAGGTGCCGCGGCGTGATAGGACTCTTTCCAGTCGAGCGCATGAAGCCGTGGATCTTGACGCAACCAAGCAATCACGGTGTCGATCCCCGCGCGGCTGCCAGCAATGGTGCCATTGATACCTTCTCGTGCGAGCAATAGCGTGCCTTTGATCCCCGCCTCTAAACACACTGCCAGCAGGGGCGGTTTCAGGTCGGCAAAGTCATCAAGCACCACAAATCGGTAGAGCGCCGCAACGACCTGGTCAGACTCTGATTCCTGCGCCATTACTTGCCGGTGCCGCCGCGACAGTCGGGTGAATCAGGTGCAGCCACCGTCTCTGCCCACTCTTCCGGGGTATAGGTGTGCAGCGCCAGCGCGTGAATCGGCCCCGCAAGCCACTCGGCGAGAACACCATAGACCCGCTGGTGACGCTTGATGCTGCGATCGCCAGAGAACTGCTCTGTCACCAGCACTACTTTAAAATGCGTTTCAGAGTCTGGCGGGACGCTGTGACGGAAACTTTCATTTTCCACAGTGAGTTCGCACGGCTGGAACGCAGCCTCGAGTGCTGCCGTGATTTCAGACTGGACTGTCATACGCGTGTCCGCTTATCAGGGCATACTATTTTACTTTGAAACAGCGCCCGAATGTTTTGGATCAATATCGCCCCATGGATATCTCCCCTCAGCACGATCAGGATCTCCCACCCCCTCCTCTATGGCGACATGGGTTGGCCATGCTCTATGACACATTGCTGGTCGTACCGCTATTCATGGCTGCCGCAGGACTATGGGTGGCGATCCTCGGGCCCACGGACTCCCTCAACGATCCCGCCGTGCCCCCCGGCCTACAGCGACTGAGTTGGTTGCTGATCCTGATCCTGTTTTTCGGAATTTTCTGGCGACGCGCCGGGCAGACTCTGGGCATGCAAGCCTGGCGGATCAAGTTGGTCACCGACTCGGGAGGCCCACCAACCTGGCGGCAGGTGTCGGTGCGCGTGCTGGGTGCGCTGTTCTCGGCGATCAGTCTGGGGGCCGGCTATTGGTGGCGTTTCGTTCCGCCACATCGGCGTTACTGGCACGATCGCCTGTCTCAGACCTATTTAGTGCTGATACCGAAAGATCGCTAGCCCAATCCCGCCAGCAAAAGTCGAGTCAGGCGCGACGCCACAAGAGCCAGGTTCCGCCCAGCCAACACAACGCTATGGGAACCAGTGCGGCCACTAGGGGGTCGTAACCAAAAATGAGGCTGGCCGGGCCGAAGAAATCCTGACTGATCCGAAACACTACCCCGACAATAACGCCAACGAATATTCGGGCGCCCATGGTGCCTTCTCGAAGCGGGCCAAAAATAAATGACATGGCCACCAACACCAAACCAAGTGTGGCAAGGGGCTGTAACAATTTGCGCCAAAAAGCCAACTCGATATCAACGAACACCATACCTTGTTCCTTCAGATACTGCGCGTAGGGCCACAGCTCCAGTACGGGTAGCGTCTCAGGTTCTACGACGTCCAGTGTTAACAACTGCGGTGTGATGGCAGTGTCCCAACGCCATAGCGTCGCCTCCTCGGTAGCAGTGCGATCGGACTCAAGGCGCGTCAGCTTCACCTGCTCAAGCACCCAGTGGTCTCCAGCATGGGTGGCCCGCTCAGCCATCAACGTACTTTGGAGCTGACGGTTGTCATCAAAACTCAGCAGCGTCAGGCCGTAAGCGACGCCGCCACGCTGCACCGCGTCAACATGCACAAACGTATTGCCGTCTCGGTTCCAGGCACCAAATCGCCCCGCCACTGCTGACTCAGAGCGTTGAGCCAAAGCCCGATGACTCATGGCCAACTGCTCGGTATGAGGTGCAACAAACTCCCCTACCGCGAACCCCACTGCCGCCATGAGCAATGCCGGCTTTAGCACCATTGTCGCCATGGAGAACATCGATACGCCCGCAGCGCGTATCACCACCAACTCACTCGAAGCGGCAAGCCTGCCAAGCCCGATAAGAGCGCCGATCAGCGCAGCAAACGGCACGAACTCATGGACTCGTCTAGGCAGGGTATAGCCCACATAAATCAGAATATCGATAAAACTGTAGCCGTCTCGCATATCGTCGGTTTCATCGACAATCGATGTCAGCGCATCCAGACCCACGAGGAGTAGCAACACCCCCAAGCTGGCCAGAAGGACGGAGCGCCCGACATACAAATCGAACTTACCCACGCGCCACCTTCCAGCGCTTGCTGATGCGCTCCCACTGCAACAGCATTAGTGCCAACAGTGCAAAACCAACGTGGACTGCCAGCATTAAACTGGGACCCTGGCCCGATTCAATTGCACTGCGGCCCTGCGTCATACCAAGGAAATACAGAAGCAATACAACCATGGCGGGGCCTATTTTTGCGTAGCGGCCCCGCCTCGCATCCGTGCGGCTTAGCGCGAGCGCGATCACGGCGACGACAGGCACCATCACCGGCAACGACAAGCGCCACCAAAGGGCTCCCCTTAGCCGAGGGTCGTCACTAACCCAAAGGACAGCGGAAGCAACCGATTCAACTTTACCGCCACGGCGCAGACTATTTTGGGACTCGGGAATCAACTCCCCGTAAAGATTGAATGCAATCTCCTCCAAGACCCGCTCGCCTGGTTCACCGCGATAGCGATTACCCCCCCTTAATTCCAAGTATCTCCGACCACTCTCCTCAGCGAGAACGATCGCCCCTTCACGGGCGAACGTTGCGGTGAAACGGCCCTCTGTCGAGCCGGGTGTGCGCTCAAAAACGAAGATGTTGTGCATCAATCCGTCGTCATCGATGCGCTCCGCGTATGTCACGTAATCGCCTTTGCGCTGTTTGCGGAACCGACCCTCGTTCAGCATGTGAAGCCCCTCAGCAGAGCGGGGGTTGTCCAGCAGCACCTGTGCTCTGGCGGAGCCTTCGGGCGTTATAAAGAGAGAGAGTGCTGCCACCGCAAGAGTTACCAATGCAGTCGGCACCATGACAAAGGCAGCGAGCTTGCCGGGGCCCACGCCACAGGCGCGCAAGACAACCATCTCACTCTCAGTGTAGAGCCGCCCGAGGCTCAGCAAAATTCCAATGAAAAGACCCAGCGGCAGGATCATTTCGAAAAACCCCGGGAGCTTGAACAACATGATAGGGAGCAGGACATCGCCGGTTAATGACCCGACTGCCGCCTCAGCTAGGTAGCGAATGAAGCGTCCAGCAAAGACCACCAAAAACAGCACAAAGCTGACCGCGACTGTGTGCAGCAGAATGTCTCGCGTCAGGTATCGAAGGATCCGCATCAGGTCAGATAAACCGCGCCAAAATCATAAAGGGTTATTTCGTTAATGGCGCCACCATCATACACTAGCGCCCCGCTCCCAAACTCAACAATCTACAGGATCACCAATGGCTACATTGAGCATTACCGCAAGGGCTGCAGGGTCAGCTGAACTGATCAAAACTCAGGCGCTGGCTGTTTTGATGCCCGAGAGAAAAACGCTGTCACCCGAGCTGAAGGCGCTGGACAAGCGGCTCGGTGGCACAGTGTCGAGATCGCTACAAAATGGTGACTTCACAGGATCCGCTGGCAGTCAACTGTGGCTGCCTGGCGCAGGCAGTGTCGAGAGGGTTTTGCTGGTCGGCTGCGGCGACCTGGGCAACCCAACAGTAGGAGAATTTAAAAAAATCAGTGAAGCACTGTCGCGCGCCCTCGTGGCAAGCCCTGCCAATGACGCGCAGGTCCTGATGGAATGCCTGACAAAGAAACTGAAAAACCCTACAGCGCTGATGGAGCAAATCAGCTTCTCTCTGTCGCTGGCACACTATCAATACAGCCAGACGCTGAATAAACGCAAGAAACCCGAGCGAGCGCTGAAAAAAGTTGCCATTCTGCCAGGCGCGCTGTGCAGCCTGCCCGCGGCCCGTCGCTCTGTCCTCGCGGGTGTCGCGACCGGCCAGGGCGCCAATTTAACTCGCCAATTGGTCAATCTCCCCGGCAATATCTGCACCCCAAAATTTCTGGCCAGCGAGGCAAGGCGGCTCGCCCGCTCGGACAAAAACCTCACCACCACCATCGTTGATGAACGAAAAATGGCAGAGCTGGGTATGCACTCTCTACTGTCGGTAGGGAATGGGTCAGAGCAACCGTCTCAACTCATCATCGTTAAATATCAGGGTGCCGCCAGCAGTGCCCGCCCCTACTGCCTGGTAGGCAAAGGCATCACATTCGACACCGGCGGTATCAGCCTGAAGCCCGGCGCCAAAATGGACGAAATGAAGTTCGATATGGGGGGCGCGGGATCCGTATTCGGCGCGATCAAGGCCGCCTCCATGATGAAGCTGCCCATCAACATTGTTGGGGTAATCGCAGCCGCAGAAAATATGCCGAGTGGACGAGCGACCAAGCCCGGCGATGTGGTAACAAGCATGTCAGGCAAAACGATCGAAATTCTCAATACCGATGCCGAGGGTCGCCTCGTGCTCTGCGATGCACTCACCTACGTGGCGCGATTCTCTCCCGTCGAGGTCGTCGATATCGCCACTTTAACCGGCGCCATTATTGTGTCTCTTGGGCAGGAGGCGACGGGCATCTTCTCGAATGACGATCACCTTGCCAACAGTCTGCTGAGCGCGGGAGAGCGCAGCCACGACCGTGGATGGCGATTCCCGATTTGGGAGGAATACCATCGACAGCTCGACAGTCATTTTGCGGATCTGGCCAATATCGGCACGGGTGGCGCGGGCAGCATTACAGCGGCCTGCTTCCTGTCTCAATTTGCCGAAGACTATAAGTGGGCTCACCTGGACATCGCCGGTACCGCATTCAGAAGCGCCCCCAAAGGCGCGACGGGTCGACCCGTACCCATGCTGGTTCAATATCTGCGTGAGCGTGCGGGAGTCCTGTGACACAAGTCGATTTCTATGTTCTTCCAGAGAATGGCGGCCTGACGGCCTATGCAGCCGTCGGGCGCATTGCGGAAAAAGCGCTGAGTCGCGGCCACCAGATTTTTGTTCAGGTCGCAGACGAAGCCACCGCCACTGCACTGCACGACAGCTTGTGGACATTCCGTACTGAGAGTTTTCTGCCCCACACTATCGTGGGTAAAGAAGACGGCGAACCACTGGTCATAGGATGGGACGACCCGCCGCTGGAGCACAACGACGTATTGATCAACACAACCAGCGCCGTGCCCGGTCATTTTGCGCGTTTTGACCGCTTGGCACAGATCGTGGCGCCAGATGCGGCTACAATCGAGGCCTCGCGAGAAGCGTGGCGATTTTATCGGGATCGGGGCTACCCCCTTGCCAAGCATGATCTGTCGTAGCACTGAATACTGCTTACAGGGCATATCAACATCGTGACCATGGACAAGAATTTTTCACCTGCAGACATCGAAGCGCGCTGGTACGAACAGTGGGAATCCCGGGGCTATTTTGCGCCTTCCGGGCAGGGCCCCGCCTATTGCATTCCCATCCCACCGCCCAACGTCACCGGCACCTTACACATGGGGCACGGCTTTCAGCAGGCGATCATGGACGCGCTGATTCGGTACCACCGTATGCGGGGTCACAACACCCTCTGGCAGGTGGGCACCGACCACGCCGGTATCGCCACCCAGATGGTCGTCGAGCGTCAGCTCGAGGCCGAAGGCCTGACACGGGAGACCCTGGGCAGAGAGACCTTCATTGACCGGGTGTGGGACTGGAAAGCCGAGTCAGGTGGCGCCATCACTCAACAGCTCAGGCGGCTGGGCACCTCACCGGATTGGACCAGAGAGCGCTTCACCATGGACCCCGGGCTGTCACAGGCGGTCCAACGTGTATTTATTGAGCTACATGAGCAGGGTTTAATTTATCGGGGCTACCGGCTGGTCAACTGGGACCCCAAATTTCTTACCGCGATTTCCGATCTTGAAGTGGTGCAGGAGGAGGAGACCGGCTCACTGTGGCATCTCTGCTATCCGCTTAGCAGCGGCAAAGGTCACCTAGTGGTCGCGACAACGCGCCCCGAGACCATGCTGGGTGACACAGCGGTTGCGGTCCATCCTGACGACGAGCGCTATCGCGATCTGGTGGGAGAAACCATCGACCTGCCACTAACAGGGCGCACCATCCCCATCATTGCCGATGATTACGTGGATCCCGAGTTTGGCTCTGGCTGCGTCAAGATTACGCCGGCGCATGATTTTAATGATTACGCAATGGGCGAGCGTCACCAGCTGCCCATGATCAATGTGCTGACCGCCGATGCCAGAATTAACGATGAAGCCCCGGAGCGCTTCCGGGGACTGGACCGTTTTGATGCCAGAGCACAGATCATCGCTGAGCTCGAAGCATCCGGGCTGCTTGAGAAAATTGAGCCGCACACGCTCAAGGTACCGAGAGGCGACCGCTCTGGCGCGGTGATTGAGCCCTGGCTTACACCCCAATGGTATGTCAACGCCAAAAAACTCGCCGAGCCTGCGATTAAGGCGGTCGAGGCCGGCGCCATAGAGTTTGTGCCTAAACAGTGGGAGAACACTTACTTCGCCTGGATGCGTGACATTCAGGATTGGTGCATCAGCCGCCAACTTTGGTGGGGCCATCGCATCCCGGCCTGGTACGACGAAGCAAACAACGTCTTCGTTGGAGAGTCCGAGGCTGCCGTGCGCGAGGCGTATTCAATCCCAGATGGGACGCCATTGCGACAAGATGATGACGTGCTGGATACTTGGTTTTCGTCAGCCCTTTGGACCTTCTCAACGCTCGGCTGGCCGGAGAAAAATGAAGATCTAGCGGCTTTCCATCCAGCCTCAGTGCTGGTGACCGGTTTCGACATTATCTTCTTCTGGGTGGCGAGAATGATCATGATGTCGCTGCACTTCATGGAAGAGGTCCCCTTCCATACCGTCTATGTCCACGGCCTGGTGCGCGACGGTGAAGGTCAGAAAATGTCTAAATCGAAAGGCAATGTCCTTGACCCCATCGACCTGATTGACGGCATCGAGCTAGAGGCGCTGGTTCAAAAGCGGACCAGTAATCTGATGCAACCGCAGCTCGCAGCAAAAATTGAGAAAGCGACACGCAAGCAGTTCCCCGAGGGCATTACAGGTTATGGCACCGACGCACTCAGATACACTTTCTACTCGTTGGCATCCACCGGGCGGGATATCAAGTTTGATATCGGCCGAATGGAGGGATACCGCAATTTCGGTAACAAAATCTGGAACGCCTCGCGCTATGTGCTGAGCCATACGGAGTCACACAATCTGAGTGCTGGGGAGGCGGCGTTCTCGCTGGCTGACCGCTGGATTCAGAGCCGCCTCGAGACAACACTCATTGCCGTCGAGGACGCCTATGAAAACTATCGTTTCGATCTGGCATCCCAAGCGCTTTACGACTTCGTATGGAATGAGTTCTGTGACTGGTACCTTGAGCTGTCCAAGCCAGTTCTATGGGATGACGCCTCCGCCACATCCGAACAATTAGGGGCACGTCTCACTTTAATCACGGTATTAGAGAAGTCACTGCGCTTGCTCCATCCCTTCATGCCGTTCCTGACAGAGGAAATTTGGCAAACCGTCAGCCGACTGGCGGATCAAGGGGGTGAAAGCATCATGCTGGCGCCTTGGCCCCAAAGGCAGAACGACCGTGTAGATGTAGAGTCTGAAGCAGAAATAGAGTGGCTCAAAGAGATCATTGTCGGCATCCGCACCATTCGCTCAGAATCCAATATCCCCCCTGCTACCGAGCTCCCTGTGTTTGTCGTCAATGCCACGCAGCTCGACTGTGAGCGATTCAGCCGCAATGAAGCCTACCTGGGACGACTGGCTAAAGTCACCGGTATTACGGTACTGTCCGAACAAGAGGCTCCGCCCGCAAGCCTGATGGCTTTATGCGGTGACCTGGAGATCAGGGTGCCCATGGCCGGTGTCATCGATATTGAGGCCGAACTCAAGCGCCTGGACAAAGAGATCGAACGCCAGGAGAAAGAAGTAGCGAAGCTCGACGGCAAGCTCTCCAATAAATCGTTTACCGAGCGAGCACCTGCAGAAATTGTCGAAGCAGAAAAGCATAAGAAAACGATGGCGGAAACGGCTCTAGCGACTCTCGGGCGTCAGCGCACGCAAATTGAGGAGTTGCGTTCTTCTTGAAGCCCTGATAAGACTACATCGAATAATAATTCTAATGCGGTGGATTCAGTCATGTCAGAACGACAGACAGGAACCGTTAAGTGGTTCAACAACGCCAAGGGCTTTGGCTTCATCACAATGGCCGACAGGCCAGGCGACATCTTTGTTCACTTCAGAGCGATCCAGGGGGATGGTTATCGGAGCCTGAACGAGGGACAGGAAGTCGAGTTCAACCTGGTTGAAGGCCCCAAAGGCTTGCAAGCCGAAGAAGTTTCGAAGCGCTAATACCCTCGGCACGGCACTTTTGCTAAGCTCCCGCTCCCATTGAACGCGGAGCGCGGTATGCCGTCGTCTAAAACCAAGAAAACAACCAGCAAAACCAAGCAATCCGCTGCAGACAAAAAGCTCCGTCGCTTCCGCGGCGTCGTAATGCCTTACGCCGGACACAAGAGTATTCGAGCCGTGCGGCGAGCAGGTCATGAGCCGAGCATTCACGGTACCAAGCTGTGGAAATCCAGCTGCCTAATCATCGACTATTTAAAAAAGCATCCGCCGAAGCGCCGCAAGCGCGCGCTGGATGCTGGCTGCGGCTGGGGCATTACCGGCATCTGGTGCGCCAAGGAATGGGGGTCAAAGGTCGTCTCAATGGATGCCGACCCCGCCGTATTCCCCTACCTCGATGCCGTAGCCGAACTTAACGGCGTCTCCACCGAAAGTTGGGTGCAGCGTTTCGAAAAGGTCCGCAAGAAAGATCTCGAGAAGGTGGACATTATGTTCGGCGGTGATATCTGTTTCTGGGATGAGCTGGTGGACCCTGTCGCCAAAATGATCGATCGCGCCATTGACGCTGGCGTAGGCACGATCGTGATTGGCGATCCCGAGCGACCCACGTTCCATGAAATGGCCGACAAAGTGACTGAAAAACACGGCGGTGAAGTTTTGGGCTGGCGGCTTTCTGGCACGGTAAAAGCGACCGGCGCATTACTGGTGATTCACAACGACTGATCAATCGATGTAGGCGAGATCGAGCTTCAGTCCGGTCTCCACCGGCTCGGAACACGACACAAAGGCTGGCCTGAACACCATGCTGCGCATCGCACGTTTGACTCGGCTTGGCGGGTCGGCATCGACCCCGGCCGTAGGCAAACTGAAATACATATCAACGGGCCTGCCCCTCTCGGTCACTGTCAGGGACACGTCGAGCGGCATAGCCGGCTCTTGAAACGCCCTGTTAAAGGCCAGCGGGGGGTATTCCGGCAGCGGGGCAGCTCGCGAAAACCTAGACGGGGACAGTGCGCAGGCTCTCCGATAAAGCGTCGTCGCCTCATCCCGCTTACCATAAAACCAGTGCCAATCTGCCAGAGCGGATAGTGCCTCGTGGCTGTCGGGGCTGACCTTAAGCAGTCGTTCAAAAACCGTTTCCCCCTTATTGAACAGGCGACGCTGCAGCGCTTCTAGTCTTGGCTCGCGGTCAAGGGATTGCCAATCCGGATCGGTAAAGGTCCGCTCGAAACGGGGGTCGTCAACAAATACATCGAGCTTGTGCTCCAGGAGATAGTAAAAACGACCCAACCTGAAAGTAAAGGGCTCGCACCAGGCAAGATTCACTGACGCGTCAGCACAAACCGCTTCGGCCATCGACTCGAAGCGAGTGTGCAGCGCCAACAATTCACGGCTCCGGCCCTCCCAGGAAACGCCCATCAGCGCATCGAGTGATACGTCGAAAAACTCCAGCGCTGCGCGCATTTCACCCTCTTCAAAAGGCGGCAGGCCTGAACCCAGCAACCGAAACTGATAGGCCGCGCGGGCCTCGAACCCCTCACGATCACCCGTCAGCAGATACAGATCCAGTAGCCCTCGCAGGATCGGCAACTGCTGATCACCGTACAAGCCATTGTTAACTCTGGCGTTGTGCAGCGCGGCGTCATAAAGGGACGTCGCCAAAATCACTTCACCCGCCTCCATCGCCAGCTCGGCGACCTGGACGAACTCGGCCGCTAGCGCGGGGTGATAGGGCCCAAGATTTCGCTCTGTCTCCTCAAGTCTGGCCTGGGCCTCGTCAACATCCGCAAGCTCGGGGGCGTCTCGCCCGTCAGCAAAACCCCACCCCGACTCAACATCGCGGTACTGCACTGGCAAGCCAAAAGGGGTCGGCGTATCGCCGCGGGCTGGACAGACGGAGAGACACATCAGCACGAGCAGCGGTGTCAGGTGAATTGGCGTAAGTCGTGCGGGCATCGTTGCTGAATATAGCGCAAAAAAAAGCCCGCCTCAGAGAGGCGGGCAGAAGTTGTATCGGACTCTGGATAACACCGGGTAAGGGAAAACCCAGCGCAACGTGTTCAGGACCTGTTGCGTAGTATCCATACGGGTTAACATGACTACCAATATATTTAGTTAATCGCATACAGTCGCTAGCGTTATAAGGGAAAGTCTTGAACCTCAACCGCCTTGCAAGAATTGACCTCAACTTATTGGTCGCACTGCATATTCTGCTTGAAGAATGCAGTGTCTCGCGCGCCGCTGACAGGCTGTCTATTACACAGCCCGCGATGTCAAAAACGCTGGGCAGACTGCGGGAAACCTTCGATGACCCGTTGTTTGTGCGCAGTAAGCGCGGTATCCAGCCGACACCCCGAGCGCTCGGGCTGGCG
>CBFHSJ010000026.1:0-21710 GCA_965658485.1 Luminiphilus sp. | reverse complement strand
CGCCAACGTGGTGCGTGCCACCAAAGCGCTGAATCCGGAGACCGCGGTCGAGGCCCTGACGCCTGACTTCCTTGGTGATCGGTCGGCGGTAGAGACCCTGCTCGATTCTGGTATTGAGGTTTTTGCGCAGAATGTGGAGACGGTGGAGCGGCTGACTCATCCGGTGCGTGATCCTCGTGCGGGCTACCAGCAGACACTGGACGTGCTGGCCGCGGGTAAAGCCTATCGACCCGATGTGGTGACCAAGACCTCGTTGATGCTCGGTCTGGGTGAGCGTGACGATGAAATCCAAGCCTGCATGGACGATCTTCGGAAGCACAATATCGATGTGCTGACCTTGGGCCAGTATCTGCAGCCAACTCAAAATCACCTGCCCGTTGAGCGCTTTGTGGCCCCCGACGAATTTGAACAGTACCGCGAGTGGGGTTTGGAGCGCGGGTTCCTCGAGGT
This sequence comes from Luminiphilus sp., assembly GCA_965658485.1. Classification (GTDB taxonomy): domain Bacteria; phylum Pseudomonadota; class Gammaproteobacteria; order Pseudomonadales; family Halieaceae; genus Luminiphilus. The sequence continues at coordinate 21,260 of CBFHSJ010000026.1, read as the reverse complement.
GGTCTCAGGTGTGTTCGTGCGCTCTAGCTATCGGGCGGAGCGGGTGCTGGAGCACAATAATGTTGGCCTTGGGCTGAGTTGATATGTCGGCGCCGAGCCGCCCACAGGTGTTGTATCTCACCGCCGTCGATCAACTGGCCGGCGCCGCCAAGCTAAGCCGCGAAACCCGGATCGTCGTGGGTGTATTGGCGCGAGATTTTGATCTCTCTTTGGCAATCGCCGGTCCTATTGACCATCAGGGGCTGCAGAAGCTACGTGATCACTTTGCTTCGGTGCGCGCCGCCGGAGGCTTTCCCGCGAGCTCTGCCGATCAGCCTGCTGTCGCGGGTCTGCGCGGCCTCGCTAAAGCACGACTGGGTACAGATATCGTTAACGCTCGCCTTCAGGCGGCTATTCAGCGACGGGCAGACGCCTTTGAAGCGGTCGTTGTCGACGACCTACTGGCAACACCGTATCTGCCTGCGCGACAAAACGGACCCGTTTACTACATCGCCCACCACTGCGAGTCGAAAGCCCAATCCAGCACCTGGTGGCATTGGCTCAGGCAGCGCGAGCAGCGTGGGTTGAGCCAGTGCGAAAAGGGCGCACTCCAGTCGGTATCGGCTGTATTCGCGAAGCCCGAGGTGGCGGGCGAACTATTGGCGCGAGGACTGTCATTCAGGCAGCTGAATCCATCTTTTAGTCAGTTCAGGCCTGAGATCGTGCTGGGAGAGCCGACCACATGGGGCGGAACGTACCAACGGGTGGGTTACGCCGGATACCTCGGCGACGATCGCAACCTGGCCAGCCTCGAGTGGTTGCTGAGAGAGGTATGGACTTCGGGCCAGCGCGGGTTGGCTGGCATCGAGCTGCACCTTGTCGGCACGGCACCGCCATCGCCATTGAGAGAGCTGGTCGCTGCCAACAATAACGTTTATCTTCACGGCGGAGGGCGACAGCTGTTGCGCGATTTGGGTTGTCGGGCCGTTATTGAGCCGCTGATGTTCGAGCAGCACGTGGATACCAAGCTGATCAATGCCATGGCTCAGGGATTGCCCGTCATCACGAGTCAGGAAGGATTTCGACGCGCGCACGCCGAGCTAGGAGAGGGCGTACTGGCCACCGCGGGTCCGGAGCAGATGTCCATGACCGTACATCAGCTCATGAATGACGAGTCGCTTTGGCAACTGCATGCCAGTGCCGCAACCCGCACTGCAGCGTTACAATTGGCCGACTTCGAGGTGGCGCACGATCTGCGCCGAGCTTTGTTACGTGTTTCAGAGGGGCGATGAGCAGATGAAGACAGCGATCAAGCCCCCCGGTGATGACCATGACTTTTAACCACGTGGGCCTGCTAGGGCGGCGAGAGCACCCCGGCGTTGAGGAGGTTGTTTCTGGGCTCCTTAACCTACTGGATGATCGCGGGCTGCAGGTCACTATTGAAGACCGTCTGGCCACGCTGTCTCACTTTGAAAAGCGGGAAATGGAGTCCCGCGACCAAATCGGCGCGATGGTGGATCTGGCCATCGTAATCGGAGGTGATGGCAGTTTGCTGAGTGCGGCGCGGACACTGGTCAAGCACGACACGCCAGTAATCGGGGTCAATCGCGGACGCCTCGGATTCCTGACGGATGTAAGCCCCGACGAATTGATTGAGCAAGTCAGTGCGGTACTCGACGGCGATTTTATCAGCGAGCGGCGGTTTTTATTAGATACTGAGGTTTGGCGGGGCGAGCAGGTGATTGGACGCGGCGAGGCTTTGAATGACATTGTCGTGAACTCTGGTGCGTCCGCGCAGATGGTCGAATTTGAGCTCAGTATAGATGGCGAGTTTGTGTATCGTCTCAATGCTGATGGGCTGTTGGTGGCGACGCCGACCGGTTCGACCGCCTATTCATTGTCAGCGGGTGGCCCGATCATGTACCCCGGCCTCGATGCCTTGGTCCTGGTACCCATGTTCCCGCATTCGCTAACCAGTCGCCCGATTGTGGTGAGTGGCCAGAGCGAAATTCGCATTGATGTGGTGTCCCGCAATGACATCCACCCACCCATCACCTGCGACGGGCAGATATCGATTACCGCGCTCCCGGGTGACTCGGTCAGCATTCGTAAAAAGGCCCGCGAACTGACCTTGCTGCACCCTCCTGGGTACAGCTTTTATGCCAGCTGCCGAGACAAACTGCGCTGGTCAGATGCCCTCGTTAAATAGCGCGCCTTTGGCGATTCAGCGCGCGCCTGCCACCTTCGCTCTGGTAGTAGTGACCGGTGTTTGCTTTCTGCTTTTCTACCCACTCCAGTGGGTGGGGATGTTGGAGTTATTTAATTTTGTGCCGTTTCGTGCCGCTGGAGGCTACGTTGCATTTGGAGAGTGGGGAGACTGGTGGCGTCTGGTGACCCCCACGTTGATTCACTTTGGCTGGTTGCATGTGGTCTTCAATTGCCTGTGGTTGTGGGAATTTGGCCAGCGTATTGAGCACCGGCTGGGATCAGTCAACCTGCTGGGCCTGTATGTGGTGAGTGCGATGCTGAGCAATTACGGCCAGTACTGGTGGGAGGGCCCGTCCGTTTTTGGCGGCATGTCGGGTGTGGTCTACGCCTTTATGGGCCTGATCATGGCGACCCAGTGGCGCAAGCCCGGTTGGATCACGCCGCCGCCCATGGCCATTTTCGCTTTCATGATGATCTGGCTGCTGATTGGGCTGGTAGGAAGCATGGAATTTATTGGTGCGGGCGCGATTGCCAATGGCGCCCATCTGGGCGGGCTACTGACCGGCTGGGTTCTGGGTGTCGTGATCAGTGGGTTGCCCACACTATTCGGGAGTCGGTAAGCGTGGCGGATGACTATCGACAAGCGGTTCAGCAAATGGATCGAAAGGTCTATGACCAGTTGGTGACCTCGCTGTCTACTGGCCGATGGCCGGATGGCAGAGCATTGACCGAAGAGCAGCGTCAGCATGCCATGCAGGCGGTGATCACCTGGGGTGAAATCCACCTGCCGCCAGACGAACGGGTGGGCTTTATCGACAAGGGAGCCAAAGCGGGGGACAGCTGTGATGATCCCCAGCCGTTGGCATGGAAGGAGTCGAGTCATGACTGACTGGCAGGGTTGCCTGAGAAAGATGCAAACCGAGTTGACAGAAACGGTCCGGTACACCGTGTTTCCCGAGCAGGGGGCGCTCTGCCTGAACGATCAGCTCGGGCAGTCTCTGCGCCTTGAATTCACCGGCAGGATTGAGTGTGTAGCCTGCGACCGACTCACTAAAAAAAGTTTCAATCAGGGCTACTGCTTTCCGTGCTTTCGCAAACTGGCGGCGTGCGATAGCTGTATTGTCAGCCCGGAGAAGTGTCATCTGTCGGAGGGAACCTGTCGGGAGCCCGACTGGGCCGAAAATCACTGTCAGGTGCCCCATATTGTGTATCTGGCCAATACCTCCAGCGTGAAAGTGGGTATCACTCGTGAAACCCAGTTGCCGACCCGCTGGATTGATCAGGGCGCTACGCAAGCCAAACCCATTGCGCGGGTGCAGACGCGATATTTCTCGGGGCTATTGGAAGTACTGCTAGCCAAGGAAGTGGGGGACCGCACGGCGTGGCAGACTATGCTGAAAGGCAACGGTGCGGATCAGGATCTGGAGCAAATACGCCAGCAATTGATGACAACTTGTGCGCAGGGGATAGCCGATCTGCAGCTGCAGCATGGCGAGGCAGCATTTCAGATTTTGGAGGACGCCCCAGAGACCAAAATCAGCTATCCGGTGATGAGCTGGCCAGAGAAGGTGAAGGCACACAATTTCGATAAGCAGGCGGTGGTTGAAGGCACACTGATGGGGATTAAAGGGCAGTATCTCATGCTCGATACGGGCGTGTTAAACATGCGCAAGTTTGGTGGTTACGAAGTCGAAATCAAGGTGGCAGCATGATGGCGTTAAGAGAAGGGTTGCCCGGCACAATCTATCGCAAGGACTATGCCGCGCCGGAGTTCACGGTGACCACGGTTGATTTGCTGGTGCAGATTTCGCCGGGGCGCACTGAGGTCACGGCAACCCTCAATGTGGTGAGGCAGGGCAGTGGGCAAGGCGGTCTCAGGCTTGATGGAGAGCAACTGTCACTGCAATGGATTGAGCTCGACGGTGAGCGCCTGAGGGAGCATCAGTTCATTGCGGGCGATAGCGAACTGAGGGTGCCCACGGTACCGGATCGGTTCTCTCTGCGCACTTGTGTGACGATATGCCCCGAAGAAAATACCTCACTGGAGGGCTTTTACCGCTCCCAGAGTGCCTATTGCACCCAGTGTGAGGCGGAGGGGTTCAGGAAAATCACCTACTTCCCAGACCGCCCCGATGTGCTTTCGGTTTACACCGTCACTCTCGAGGCGGATAGAGCGGAGTGCCCTGTGTTGCTTAGTAACGGCAACAAAATCAGTGAGGAAGATTTGGATAACGGTCGGCACCGTGTGGTGTGGCACGACCCTTTTCCCAAACCTTCGTATCTGTTCGCCATGGTCGCCGGAGACCTTAAACCCGTGAGTGACGTCTTTACCACCTGCTCTGGACGGGTGGTGGATCTGAATATCTGGGTGGAAGAGAAAGATCTCGGGTACTGCGATTACGCCATGAGCGCACTCAAGGCGGCGATGCGTTGGGACGAGCAGGTGTACGGCCTCGAGTACGACCTCGATCTATATAACATCGTTGCTGTGGATGATTTCAACATGGGTGCCATGGAGAACAAGGGCCTCAATGTCTTCAACACCTCTTGCGTGCTTGCCCACCCCGATATCACCACTGACATGGGGTTTCAGCGCGTTGAGGCGGTGGTGGCCCACGAATACTTTCATAACTACTCGGGAAACCGCGTCACCTGCCGGGACTGGTTCCAGCTCAGCCTGAAAGAGGGATTCACGGTCTTTCGCGACAGTGAGTTCTCCGCCGATATGAACTCGCGAGGGGTCAAGCGGGTGGAGGACGCGCTGTTCCTGCGCACGCACCAATTTGCCGAAGATGCGGGCCCGCTGGCGCATCCCGTGCGCCCAGACGCCTTCGTCGATATCTCGAACTTCTACACCCTCACGGTTTACGAAAAGGGTGCGGAGGTGGTGCGCATGCTGCATACGCTGCTGGGTGTTGAGACGTTCCATGCGGGCACCTCACTGTATTTTGAGCGATTCGATGGGCAGGCGGTGACCTGCGATGACTTCGTAGACTGCCTGGCGGAAGCGTCGGGGCGCGATCTGGCGCAGTTCAGGCGCTGGTACGAGCAGGCGGGCACGCCCGAAGTGGTATTTAGTGAGCATTACGACGCCGACACTCGGCGTTACCAGCTGACCCTTCAGCAGCATAATCCAGCGGCCTCCGCGCAGCAGGAAAACGAGCCGCTAGTCATTCCTGTGGCGATCGGTCTGCTAGTCGATGGTCAGCCCCTGCCTGAAGGTGACGGGACCACGCGCGTGCTTGAGCTGACCGAGCGGGAACAGACATTCACCTTTGAAGACGTGCCCTCGAAACCCGTGCTCTCATGCCTGCGAGGTTTTTCGGCGCCGGTGCGCGCCACGGTACACCACACCGAGGAGGACTTGTTGATACTTATGGCCGCGGATGACGACGCCTTTGTCGCCTGGGACGCGGCGCAAACACTGTTGGCGAGAGCGATTGAGGCTGCGGCGGTGGATACAGATACAAACTTGCCGCAGGGATTATTAGAGGCCTGCGAACAGGTGCTGATGGGGTCCATGGACCCGGCCATGAAGGCGCTCACATTGGCTTTGCCCAGCGAGGAGTATCTTGCGGATCGGGCCGCTCAGCAGGGTTTGGTCAACGTCAGCGATATTCATCGTCAGCGACGACAGGTGAAAGCGTCATTGGGTGGAGCCTTGGAGACGGTTTGGCAAAAAGTGCTGTCAGACAACTCGGCACCACTGGCTTACTCACCTCACGCCGATGATATTGGTCTGCGCGCGTTGAGGCACCTTGCTCAGGATTATTTGCTGGCGGCGAATCCTGCGCAACTTGATGCCGCGCACAACCTTTTTGAGAGTGCGGACAATCTGACAGACCGCCTTGCTGCGTTGCGTTGGATCACCCTCTACGAACAGCTTGAAAGTCGAGAGGCAGCACTGGCGGACTTCTATACGCGGTGGCAGCACGAGGCGCTGGTGGTCAATCAGTGGCTGACGGTACAGGCGACCCGGCCCGGGACGGATTGTGTCGAGAGCGTGAGGGCGCTCATGACCCACCCGGCATTCGACTGGCGCAATCCGAACAAGTTGAGAGCACTGATTGGCGCCTTTGCGGGTGGCAATCCGATCGCCTTTCATCGCAGCGATGGTGCCGGCTATCGTTTGATGAGCGAGGTGATTGAGCGCCTACAGGCGAGCAATCCCCAGATCGCGGCACGCATGCTCGCGCCCATGACGCGCTGGCGTCGTTATGCAGTCGGTCAGGAGACAATGCGGGCAGAGCTCGAGCGGCTTGCTGCGATTGATCCGCTACCCAAGGACGTTTTTGAGGTATTGAATCGGGCTCTGACTGAACCCGCCTAGGGATCGCTTTCTTTCAGCTTGTCACGAGGGATAGAGCGACAGGGTGTTGCTGCCTGTGCCCCGATTTTGAGGCGCGGGCTCCTCACGCAGCGTATCGATCAGTCCGTCCAGTGCCCTGGCTATCTCACCATCTCCATAAAGTGACCGATCCACTGCGCTTAGGCGCGTTGCGAGGGGTTCAGTGCTGACGCGAGCGAGCGCTTCCAGCGACGAAAATCTCTGATCGTGGTGGAGGCCTGCCCACTGCAGAATCGCTTTTTTGAGTAGCGTAGCATCCTGCTGCTCCGCGGCTTTTCTGATTTCGACCAACGCTTGCCGGACTGAGGCCGACTTGGCTTTGGCGCCGCCCGGTGTTGGCGATGGAGCCGCGGTTTGACGGCGACTAAACCAGAGTAGAGTGCCCAGCGTGAGCGACACCAACCAGCCTGCGGCGCTGACAACCCACAACCAGAGAGGGAGGGTTGTGCCCGCGGGCGCAGTGTTCGAGGTGATGGTCGGGTCATAAGTTTGATCGGCGCTTTGGATGGAGGTCACGACGACGCTCTTGGCAGGTAGCGTGGCGAACTCCAGGCGGTCTGTCTCGATATTCCACCAAGGCACACGAATCTCGGGCAGGGTCCAGGTGCCGCCGGATCTCGCCACCAACGCTTCGCTTTGCACTCTTTGGCCCTGCAACCCTTCAGCTAATTCAGTCTGGTCAATCGATTCCTGATCGGGATAAAACCGCAGCTCGGGGATGTCGATGGCGCCCTGAACGCTGCTCAGTGGCGGAAGCTGACTGCCCTGTAAACCCCGAGCTGTAAGCGTTAGGGTGCGTGTTGTGGAGTCGCCCACATTCAGAGACGCCGGGTCGATGGACCAGTTCTCTTCCAGCGTGAGCGCCCTGGCGGGGAGCCATACCTCACCGGGAAAATCGGTGGGTACGCTCTTAACATCTATTTCCAGTGGCGTGGATGCCATGCGCAGTCGCCTGCCAAGGCGCGCACCCAACAAAGACCGCCCAGGCTGCACTTCGCGTGCGGTAAAGCCAATGGCCGGGATCGTCAGCGAACCACTTTTCTGTGGGTAAACGGCATACCGCAGTTCAGTGACCAGCCAGGTCCGGTTACCCACGCGCCGCTGAAAAGACCGTCGCTCGAGGTTTTCGACTACCGCATCAGGAATATCGAAGTTCGAAATCTCGCCGCCATCCAAATTGATCGCCTGTTGCAGGGTCACGGTGAGGATGACCTCGGATTGTACGTAGACGCTGCGTTCATCTACGCTCGCGTCGAAGAGCACCAGCTCATCCCCCGGCGCCACCACCGGTTCGGGGTTCACGCGAATGGCAAGTGGTGTCGTACTTCGGCCGCCTGTCGTGAGCGACGGAATGGTCAGTGTGCCTTCGCGCAGCGGCGCCAGCTCCATCTCGAGTGTGCGGGTAACCTGATTTTGCCCGTTGATAAAACGCGCATTGGTTGCACTGGATCGCGATAGAACTTCCCAGTCACGGTTCAGCGGCGTGAGATCAATCTCGGCGGGTTGCTCGCCGGCATCACCCAGTAGCGTTAAGCGCAGGGTCTCGCCCATGGCGATGGTACGCCGGTCCGCCGTCGCGGAGAGCTCTGCCCAGGATAGAGTGTTCGACAGCAGCATGGCCACGCAGCACGTCCAGACAAAAAGCTTACCAACGGATCGATTCATCAGGCTCCTCACCCTCTCTGAGTCTCTGCATCGTCTGGTACCGGAATTTGCGGCGCAACAAGCCACCCGGATCATCTGGTACCCGGCGCAACCACTGCTCCAGTGCCTGCTGCTCTTCCAGTGCTTCATCGAACTTGGCCATCTGCTCCTGAGTCGCCGCTTCCAGCGCCTCGGCATTCATCTCCTGTGCATCAGCCATGGCTGGATCTTGCTGGCCCTGCTCCTGCTCCTCATCAGATTCAGACTGGTCACTCTGCCCGCTCTCGCTCTCATCACTGTTTTCGCCGTCGCTTTGTTCTTGCTCTCCCTGATCTGAAGATTCTGAGCTGTTTTCGCCCTGTGACTCGCTGTCGTTGTCTTCCTCAGACTGATTGCCTTCCTGATTGTCTTGGTCGCTTTCCTGGTCTTGTTGTTGTTCTTGCTGATCGAGTAGCGATTGAATGAAATCACGGTTCGCAATAGCGTCCTCGGCGTCGGGCGTCAGGTTCAGACTCTCCTCATAGGCTCTGAGCGCACCTCGCAGATCCCCCTGCAGTGCCAGCGAGTTGCCAAGGTTGTAGAGATTGTCCGCGGTGGTTTCTCCGGCGAAGCTCTTTGCCGCCTGATCGTAGCTGCCAGCCTCATACTCCGCGACGCCGCGCCAGTTTGGATCGGTAAATGCACTGGCCGCTTCAGATGCTTCACCGCTGCTCAGGTGGCGGGCGCCCTGTTGGTCTGGGGTTAGCCACAGGTCATCCCAGCCCGCCGCTTCTGGGGGTGGCGCATGTGTCAACAGGGCGAGCGCGATGCTCGCCACGACGCCTTTACGAAAAGCGGGAAGTAATAACAGCGCAACCAGCGCCGCCAGCCAAAATCCTTGGTCTTGCCAGGCGTCCGTCTGTCGATCGAGATCCAGTTCACCTTCTGTTGTGAGCGCGTCACGTCGGGTCAAGGTTTCAATATCCTGCTCATCGAGCCTGACTTCCTCATAGGGCGCGTCCAATTCCCGCGCTAACAGGCTAAGCTGGTCTCGATCCAGCGTGGGAATGACAATCTCCCCCGTGTTGTCTTTCAAAAAGCCTCCGTTAGGGAGCGGAATGGGTGCACCGGTCGTGGTGCCGATGCCAAGAATGGCGAGGCTAGCGCCACTGTCATCGAGTGCAGATCGCGCGCGATCACTCTCAAAATTAGGTAGACCATCAGTCATCAATAGAATATGCCCACCTTGAGCGCCTGCGGTCAGCAGTAGCTCAGCAGCGAGCTCTAACGCACTGGTAGCGTCCGCACCCGGCAAGGGCATGATCGCGGGGGAAAGCGCAGGCATGAGGTTTGCGATGGTGCGGATGTCATCGGTCAGTGGCGTGACGACGTGGGCGTCCCCGGCAAACACCACCAGGCCAGTCACGCCTTCCTCTCGGCTGTCCAACAGATCCAGTATTTTCTGCCTTGCCCGCTGAACACGGCTCGGCTGGACATCAGCGGCCAACATCGAGGCGCTGAGATCCAGCACGATGACCAGAGCATCTGCCCGCTTGATCACGGGCAGCTCGACACGCTGCAGACTGGGCCCGGCCGCACCCAGCGTCACGAGTGTCAGCAGGAGGGTCGGTATCCAGACCCGCGAGCGCTGCGATTTGCCGCGCTGATCCGGCAGCAGGTAAGGCAGCAGCTCGGCGTCAATGACCTTGGTCCAGTCTCCCTGATTAACGCGCCGGTGCCAGAGCGCCAGCGCCACGAGTGGGCAGGCGAGTAGGGCCCACAGTAAGTCCGGACGAAGCAGATGAAATCCGTCAATCATCTCGCTCACCCATACCGCGGCCAAGCGCCCAGGCGAGTGAGCCAGCGACTGCGGAGCAACGCCAGCAGGCTAGCCAACGTCAAGGCCGCCAACAGTGGTATCCAAGTCAAGGCCCGTTTTGGGCGGAAAGTGCTTGCTTCCTGCTCCACCGGCTCAAGCTCGTCGAGCAGTGCGTAGACCGCCTCCAGCTCTGCCGGCGAGGTCGCCCGGAAGTAGCGGCCACCGGTTGCCTCAGCCACCGCATTGAGCATCGCTTCATCGACCTCACTGCGGCCGTTTGTGGTGCGGCCCAAGTTGCGGCTGATGCCAATTGTGTAAATCTTGACGTCGAGTTGTGCGGCCAGCGCCGCTGCCTCCATGGGGTCTACGGTGCTGGCCGTATCCTGACCGTCTGTTAACAGAATGAAAATACGCGATGATGCGGGTCGTTCCCGGAGCCGCTTGATCGCCAGACCCAGCGCATCACCGATGGCGGTATCTTCACCGGCGAAGCCCAGCTGGGCCTCGTCGATGAAGCGCGTCACGGTGCTCAAATCGAAGGTGAGCGGGGCCTGCAGATAAGCCCGCGTGCCGAACAAAATCAGACCGACGCGATCACCCTGGCGCCGCTCGGTAAAATCGGCAGCGATCGCTTTGACCGCGGTGATGCGCGGCACTAGACGATTGCCCACCTGCATATCTTCAATCTGCATGCTGCCCGAGAGATCAAGCCCCAGCATGAGATCGCGACCGGTATTGGGAAGCTCAATGGGTTCGCCGATCCATTGTGGCCTCGCGGAGGCGACGATCAGCATCATCCATGTGAGCCACAGTAGCCACCAGTAGCCTCGACCTGACCTTATGCTGCGACCGGCGCTGGATAAACCGCGCCACCTTGCCGCGAAGGGTGCGCGCAGCGCCGACGGCTGCAGAGACTCCCCTTTACTGAAGCGATGAATCAGCCAGGGCAGGGGGGCTGCAGCGAAGACCCAGGGCCATAGCCACTCAAGCATGGGTGACCTCGTGCTGACGTATCCAGTTTTCAGCTGCATCAAAAAGATGACTGCTGACCGGCGATGGCTCGCGCTGATAGAGGCTGTCGAGCTCACCAAAAGCGTCCGACGCCACCTCGGGGCAACTCGACGCGAGAAATTGTTGCCATTGCGTCCCGTGGAGCCCCGCGACCTGTTCGTGAGGATAGGCCTTCAAGGCCGCTGCTTTGAGGAGCCAATTAAGTTCGTCCTGTCTCGCCTCGCGCGCGCGGAGCTCATCGAGGGCTGCCAACGCGACCCGTCGGTAGGCCGTCTTGCTACGCCGCTTTCGGAGCCACAGGCCAAGGCCTGCCAGTAAAGCTACAGTCAGTGCTAATGCAACCCACCAACCGGGCGCCAGAGGCCACCAGCTGATAGCTACCGGTTCTCGCAGCGGCGCGAGTTGTGACAGCATCATCTCCGGATTCATCTTGGGGGGAATACCGTCAGCAATTGTTTTAGCGGGTCTTGATGTGTCTGCAGCGGCAGCAGTGGCATGCGAAGCTCCCGGAGACGTTTTGTCAGTTCCGCGAGACGATCTTGATATTCCGCCTCGTAAGCTTCTCGGGCTCCGGCCACGCTGGTGTCGAGCTGGGAGTGCGTGACGCCGTCGGTCACCGCATAAAAGCCAGCTTGGGGCAGGCTGGCCTCCAGCGAATCGCCCACCGCGATGGCCACGATTTGTGTTTTGCGCGCCAATCGCCTCAGTGGCGCTAGATGCGCTTCCTCGAAGAGGTCGTGGAAGTCGCTGATGACAAACATTCGCGTGCCGGCGCGCGCGATCCGCTCCAGCTGTTCAAGCAGATCGCCGAGGCTGCGAGCGACAGAGCCCTCTGCCTCAGGGCGGCCCTCGGCCACTAGATCTTTAATCATGTTCAGCACCGCGTGCTGGCTTCGCTTGGGTCGCGTATCGTGGAGGACTTCGTCCCCGAGTACCGCGCCGCCGATACGCTCGCCGGCCCGCAGCCCGGACCATAACGTTAGCGCGCCTACATGGGCCGCCATCACGGATTTGAAACAGCGGCTGGCACCAAACTTCATGGGTGAGCGTAGATCCACAGCAACCAAAATGGGCTGTTCTCTGTCTTCGTGAAACAGCTTGGTGTGGGGGGTGCCCGAGCGAGCCGTGACGCGCCAGTCGATCGCTCGGACGTCGTCCCCGGCCGCGTAGGCGCGCACTTCGTCAAATTCAACGCCCCGGCCTCGCTGCCGGGAGCGGCGCATGCCCGCCAGATTAGCCAGCGCACGGGTCTGACCGGTGACATCGATGAATCGCGCTGCGAATCGGGTGGCGATCAGGTCCTCAGCGGTGACAACGGCGCCCCGGGGACCTGTCATGGCTTTGCTACTTTCTCCGTCACGCAACGGGAATGCGCTCGATCAATCGCTCGATAATCTGATCGCTACTGACGCCTGCCGCTTCCGCTTCGAAGGACACGATGAGTCGGTGCCGCAGACAATCGAGTGCAACCGCTTGCACATCGTCAGGGCTGACGTAATCCCGCCCTGCAATCCACGCATTGGCGCGGGCGCAGCGATCCAGAGCGATCGTCGCCCGCGGGCTGGCCCCGTATTCCAGCCAGCCGGCCAGCTCACTGTCGTAGTGGTCTGGTTCGCGCGTGCCGATAATCAGCTGGATGATGTATTCCTCTACGGCCGGCGCCATATGGATGTCCAGTGCCGCTTTTCGCGCTGAGAAAATGTCAGCTTGTGAGACGGTGCCCTCGGGCTGGCTGCGGGAGCCACCGGCTTCACTGCGCGCCAATCGCAGAATGGCTTGCTCTGCCCCCGCGTCCGGGTAGGACACGCGGACATGCATCAGAAATCGATCCAGCTGCGCTTCAGGGAGTGGGTAAGTGCCCTCCTGCTCAATCGGGTTCTGGGTCGCCATAACCAGAAACAGCGGCGGTAACTCGTAGGTCTGACTGCCGATGCTGACCTGACGTTCGGCCATGGCCTCCAGGAGCGCGGACTGCACTTTGGCAGGGGCGCGGTTAATTTCGTCTGCCAGCACCAGATTGTTGAAAATGGGGCCTTGCTGAAATTCAAACGCGCCCGTTTGCGGGCGAAAGATGTCGGTACCTGTGATGTCGCCGGGCAACAGATCCGGTGTGAACTGGATACGGTGAAAACTGCCCTCAATACCCTCGGCCATTTCTTTGATCGCCCGGGTTTTGGCCAGACCGGGTGCGCCTTCGACCAATAAATGCCCGTCGGCGAGCAGTGCCAGCATCAGCTTATGAATCAGATCGTGCTGGCCAACAATTTGTTGCCCCAGCCAATTTTCGAGGTTCGCGAGGAGTTGGTAATTCACGGATCAGGCCTTAGTTACTGCGGTGTCAGAAATAGCGTGCTTTCTGACCATTTCAAGGCCCGAACGTTCAAAAAACTCCTTTTGGAGGGAGCAAGCTCAGGCGAGTGGTCAGAAACCAGACAATTTATAGCATGTCAGAGCGTCGGTGAGGCCCTCTCGCCAGTCGTTTCGTCCTTCTCGCCAGCCTTCTAGCCATTTGTTTCGTGCTAAACCGGTCAAAAAAGGGCAGTTTTCTTTGGAGCGGCCGGCAAGGCCGAGTTGGTAGCCCTTGTCAAAGGCGCGTTGGATACGGTTTCGCTTGAGTCTTTTCATCTGTTCTCCCTTTGCTGGCGCTGTCCGCCAAGTGCAGGGAGAGGGGTGTCTCCCGACACATCGTTGTGCAGCCTCACCATGGTGAGGGGTCCGAGAAATGTCTGGCGGTTAGTATTGCTGCCGCAAGACAGCCTGCGTTTCAGTCACAGGGTGACCCGCTTCCCCCCGTGTGCGTTGCCCGCATCGGATTGGAGGGTTGCTGTTGCTGCCGCCGGGAAAGTGGCTCTTACTTAACCTAGCGCGGCTCTGAGCTGCTGTCGAAAACTCTTTTTTCATCAGCACCTATTGCCTTCATTCGTTCAAGGCATAAGGCAGTGTTCACGAGGCTTTCGGCCTTTCTTATTTTCTTGGCCGGGTGGTGGCGAGTGGTATTTTTTTTCGGGAAGGTCGGTTTGCCGGCGTTAGCCGTAAGCCTATGAGGCGCGGGTATGGCGACATGGACAAGAGCAAGGGAGATTTTTTCCTCCAGCTCGGTGATCCGGGCCCCAGCTAGAGGCGTAATTGTAGCGACCGGATGATCGACTCTCCGGTTAAGCCATCTTCCCCCAGGTGGCGAATTCTTACCCCGGCCTCTGGCCGGGGTTTTTTTTGGAGGCTAGTGATGCAAAATCGCACCGTTATGCTGGCTCTGGGTTACTCCGGTTTGCTGCCTTTTTATGGGTTTTTGGCGGGGGCATGGCTACTCGCCGATTGGCCTGGAGCAGTTTCCGTTCAGGGGTTTGTTATGTACTCGCTGGGGATCCTCTGTTTTTTGGGAGGAACGATATGGGGCCGGGTCCAATCCGTCGAGGAGCCGCTGACGGCGCGACTGCTTATTAGTAACGGCGTCGTTCTGTTTGCGGTGGCAGCGATACTCACTGCGAAAGTTTGGTTGGCGGCCGTGGCTTTGATGGGTGGGTATCTGGCGCTGCTCTGGTATGAACGCGGCGCAGAGAACTTACCAGGTTGGTACGCCGCTATGCGTCGAAATTTGACGCTGGGCGTGGTGCTGGCGCACGGATTATTCTTTGCACAACAGTCACTTCAGTCCCAGATCTAGGGGGCGATCGAGGCTGGAAGATCCGCATCATGCAGCCACGTGGCGTTGACTGAGACGGGTCGCGCTCCGACTGCCTCTAGTAGTCCGGTGATTTTACGGCCTCCCTCATCAAGAAAAGCCTCGCAGGCTTTCAGCGTGTCGGCATGTAGCCTCAAGCAGGGCGAGTGCCGGCCCTCGGTGTCAGTAAGGTAAATCGCAGTGTCGTCCTCCTGCCACTCGGTTTCGAGCGCGGCGACGACCTGCTCTGGCCCACCGATCAAGTCAACGGGCAGTATTAGCGCTGTTGGATAGGTGGCAGCGGACAGCAGAGCAGTAATGCCTGCGCAAGGTCCTTGGTTGGAAACCGCCTCGCACATTACCCGGTCAGCAAAGTGTTGATAGAAATAGGGGTAATCGCGGCAGCAGATCAGTACCTCTCCAGCGCTCTGCGGGCGAGGTGCCACGATCCCGGCAACCAGCGGACGCCCCTGATGCGCGATGAGGCCCTTGTCGCGGCCACCCCAGCGAGCGCCCTGACCGCCGGCCAAAATACCCAAGCTGTAAGCCCGCGCCGCATTCAAAGTTCAGTCCCTCTGTGGGATCATTCACGCCCAGTCTGACTATAGCTCATGCCGCCTATGTCGCGTGTTTTGGCACTCGATACCGCTACTCATGCCTGCACCCTTGCCTTATATGCTGAGGGAAACCTGTGCGGGCGCCATGAAATTGTAGCGCGGGCGCACAACCGTCACATACTGGGGATGTTGTCTGCAATTTTGGGGGGCAGGGCGCTAGCCGACGCCGTCGATATTATTGCCTGCGGCATTGGTCCGGGGTCATTTACGGGCCTCCGCGTCGCAGTGAGTGTGGCGCAGGGTTTGGCCTGGTCACAGGACATGCCCGTACACGGGTTCTGCTCTCTCGAAGCGCAAGCGCATACCGCCGGACACCAAGGCCTTTTGCGAGAGGGTGATCGTGTACTCTCTGCCATTGACGCCCAGATCGATCAGTTCTATGGGCTCTGGGGTGATTGGCGTGGTGGTGCATTCGCTGCCGATGGTGAGGCGTTTGTGTGCGCGCCCGAGGGCTTGCTAGCTGAATCATCGTGTCCGGCGACCATAGTGATCGGATCCGGTGCGCGATATCAGGAGCGCATGCCTAGCGACCTCATATCGACTGCCCGTTCGCTCCCAGACGTGACACCGGACGCTCGTGTCATGGCCGAACTGTTGGGTAGGGGGTCGCTGGCATTACAGCCGAAGCCCGCTCACGCGCTGTCTCCACAGTATGTGCAGCGCGAGATTGGCTGGAAAAAACTGTCGGAGCAGGGCCGACGTGACTGAGTGGGTTCAGGTTGTGGTGCTGGCCCTGATTCAGGGTGTCACGGAATTTCTGCCAGTATCGAGCTCTGCTCATCTGATTTTGCCGGCGCAGATGTGGGGCTGGGTCGATCAGGGCCTGCTGTTTGACGTTGCCGTGCATGCCGGCACTCTGTGCGCAGTGCTCTGGTACTTTCGGGATACGATGATCAAACTGGCGAAGAGCATACTGCCCGGTGGGCCCACCGATCGGTCGGAGCTGTGGGCGCTGGTTGTCGCGACGGTTCCGGTGGTCCTGGCCGGTCTGCTGTTTAGGGATGTGATCGCTAGCGATGCGCGGGCGATCAACGTTATTGTTTTGACAACGCTGCTGTTCGGTCTGCTGCTAGGCGTCGCGGTCCGACTCTCCCAGCGCGGCGCAGGATACACCCGACCCGTCTCACTACGTGATGCGTTTTTGATTGGTCTGGCGCAGATGTTTGCCCTGATCCCCGGGACATCACGATCCGGCGTGACGATCACGGCTGCCTTGTTTCTGGGTTACCATCCCGCCGCCGCCACCCGCTTCTCTTTTTTGCTAAGTGTGCCGGTGATTGGGGGCGCCGTGTCGCTGATGCTGGCGACCATGGGGTCAAGCGAATCATCCCTGTCAGATGGGGCAGCTTTAACCGCTTTCGCGCTCTCGGCGGTGTTTGCTTATGCAACGATCAAAGCCTTTATGTACTGGATTGAGCGGATCGGGCTAATGCCGTTTGTGCTGTATCGATTGGTTTTGGGATTGATATTGTGGGTTTGGATCATTCAGGGTTAATGACATGACGCAGATCGAAGCATTGCTTGGATTTCTCGAAGAGGCGGTCACGCCATTTCATGCTGTGGCGGCGATGTCCCGGCGGCTGAGCGATGCCGGCTTTGAGGAGGTCGAGCGGTTTGACGCTGAGACCATGACCGCTGGTCGTGGTTATTTCATGACTCGACAGGGTAGTTCGCTAATTGCGCTGCGGGCGGGGCAGGGCCGTCCCGACGTGGGGCTGCGCTTGGTCGGCACGCATACGGACAGTCCGAACCTCTCAGTAAAGCCCAACCCGGTTATAGGTCGCGATGGTTGTGTCCAGTTGGGGGTCGATGTCTATGGTGGCGCGCTCCTCAATCCCTGGTTTGACCGCGATCTTGCCATAGCGGGTCGCGTAACGTTGCTGACTACATCGGGAGAGCTCTGCTCTACGCTCTTTGATTCGGCCCGCCCGGTCGCAGTCGTGCCCAGTCTGGCGATTCACCTCGATCGGGAGGCCAACAAACAGCGAAGTATCAATCCACAGAAAGACTTGGTGCCGCTGGTTATGCTGGGGGATCCCCAGCAGTTTGATTTCAAGGCGTGGCTGGCCGAGACCCTCACAGCCCAGGATTCTCAGTGGCAGGATGCGCGGGTCATGGATTATGAGTTGTCTCTCTACGACGTTCAGGCGCCCGCTATCGCGGGCATCGACGAGTCATGGATCACCTCTGCTCGTCTGGACAACCTGCTGAGTTGTTTTGCGGGCCTCAGCGCGCTGGTTGATGCCGAAGATGCCGAATGGTCCATGCTGGTGGCGACTGACCACGAGGAGGTGGGGAGCGCGTCAACTGTGGGCGCTCAGGGCCCCATGCTGATGGATGCGCTGACCGCATTGGCGCCCGACCCCCAAGACAACCAGCAGCTCCGCGCGGATTCGTGGATGCTGTCGGTGGATAATGCGCATGCGGTGCACCCCAACTATGCAGACAAGCATGACGAGCAACACAGCCCACGACTCGGCGGCGGCCCTGTGGTCAAAGTCAATCGCAATCAGCGTTACGCGACGAATAGCGAAGGTGCCGCCCGACTGCGACTATTAGCTGAGCGAGCCGGAGTGGATGTGCAGGCGTTTGTGATGCGAGCCGATCTGGCTTGTGGCAGCACCATAGGCCCCATCACAGCGACCGAGACCGGAATCGCCACCACGGATCTGGGCGTGCCGACGCTAGCGATGCACTCGATTCGCGAACTGGCGTGCACGGCTGATATTCCGCAGTTGTTGTCGTTACTCACTGCGTTTTACCGCCGCCTGGCCTGAAGGAAGTGAGAGCATCATGAGTTCAACCCGGGTACTGACAGGCATCACTACAACCGGCACGCCGCATTTGGGCAATTATGTTGGCGCGATTCGTCCTGCCATCGGCGCATCGCGAGATCCATCGGTGGATGCGTATCTGTTTCTGGCGGACTATCACGCGCTAATCAAGAACCAAAACCCTGATGAAGTGGCACAGTCCAGTCGCGAGATCGCGGCAACCTGGTTGGCGCTGGGTCTCGATCCGGAAAAAACCTACTTCTACCGCCAGTCCGATATCCCGGAGATCACCGAGTTGAGCTGGGTGCTGACTTGCTCGGCAGCAAAAGGTCTGATGAACCGGGCTCACGCCTACAAAGCTGCTGTGCAGGCCAATGAAGAGTCCGGTGAGGACCCTGACTTTGGGATCACTATGGGTTTGTTTTCCTACCCCATACTGATGGCTGCTGATATTTTGATTTTTAATGCCCACCAGGTGCCGGTCGGGCGTGACCAGATTCAGCATGTTGAGATGGCGCGGGATATTGCGCAGCGCTTCAATCATCACTACGGCGAGACATTCACCTTGCCTGAGGCGGTGGTCGATGACCGTGTCGCCGTCTTGCAGGGGCTGGATGGGCGCAAGATGAGTAAGACCTACGGTAATACCATCCCTCTGTTTGGCACCCCAAAACAACTGCAGAAGGCGATCAACAAGATCAAAACCAACTTACTGGAACCCGGCGAACCCAAAGACCCCGATGACTCGACCGTGTTTCAGGTGTGGTGCGCGTTTGCTAATGAGGCGGAGCGTGAACATATGCGACAGGCTTTTGCCGATGGCATTGCCTGGGGAGAGGCCAAGAAGCAGCTCTTTGAGCGGGTCAATGACGAATTGTCACCCGCGCGGGATGCATACGATCGGTTAATGGCCGATCCTGAGGAGGTGGAATCTATTCTCAAGCAAGGCGCCGAGCGACTCAGGCCGCAAAGCACGGCGCTGCTGGAGAAAGTGCGCCGCGCCGTGGGCTTGCGCGCGTACCGCTAGGGTCAGAGCGCCAGCGCAACGCCCAACACTAAGCTACGGGGCTCTCCGACGAAATACCGGTAGCTACCGAAGCCGAAGTCGGCGCGTTCAGCGTATCCCTTATCCATCAGGTTAGTAGCGACCAGCGTCAGGGAAAGGGTGGGAGTCGCCGCCCACGACGCTCTCAGATTGAGTAACTCATGGCCGGCGTATTCGCGCTGGTTGTTGGGGTCCAACCAATACTTGGCGACCCATAGCCACTCCAGCTCGGTCGTGAGCGCGGGACCAACCTGAGAGAAGTCCGCTAGCAACTGTACCGAGCCAAAGTGCTTCGGCGCGGTGTCCATCTCGTTTCCTTCGATACTGCCCCGCGATCCCAATAATTGAATATCGCTGTCATACCGGTGCCGGGCATAACTCCCGTTTGCCTTGACCGACCAGACGTCGGAGAACTGCCAGTTCAGGCTCGCCTCGATGCCGCGGTGAGCTGTCTCGGCCCCTGAGACGTTATAGCGATCCCGGTCCTGAAAAATGACGTCCCCTTTATCCATCCAGTAAGCGGTGATGTCGTAGCCGTATCGCTCATGGCTGCCCCGGAAACCGAATTCGATGCTGTCTAGTGACTCGGAGTCGATGTCCGCCACGGTTTGCCCTGATTGCAGACGGTAAAGTTCTGTGGTCTGGGGCGCGCGAAAGCCCCGCGCCAATCGCGCGAACACCGTGGTGTGTTCGGTGCGGTGGCTGAGCGCCAAGTTGCCTGTCCAGTCACTGAAACTATTTTTGCGGCTTGCCGGACGGTAAAAGCGACACGCACTGGCAGATGGTGCGCAAGCAGGGCCTGCATCGGTCAGATTGTTGTAGTCATAGCGGGTCTCTTCCAGGCGCAGACCGCCATCGAGCCGCCAGCGATCTGACAGCTCCCACGCCACATTCGCAAAGCCAGCCAGCGTGTCGGCTTCGACCTCGTAGTCGTAATGGATGCCGTCGGGCTGGTTGGGGCTAAAAAACGCGTCTTGAATCTCTAGCAGGGCGCCCTCTGTATGATCCACGTCGATTCCGGCCATCCACGTTACGGGGCCGCTAAATCCTCGGGCGGTGGCTTGCAGACCCAGACTGCGGTGACGATTACTCTCAGTCGCTTGCCAGGGTAGGTAATGCTGCAGAAAGGTCATGCTGTTGCTGCGCCAGTAGGGGCGGAGCGTGATTTCTGCACCGGTGCCCCAATCACGACTGAAGCCGAGGTAACCACGGGCCGTCCAGGCATCACGATAGGCCTCAGGGTTAGGATTTTCCTTGCGAGCAGCATCGTCTTTATAGGCCTCAAAGCCCCGAATATAGCCAGCGGTTTCCTGATTCAGGTTGCTGCCCTCGAGCAAGCCCTGAACGCGCCAGTCCTGCCAGTCGTGATCAATGCGCAGCGTCGCTTTCTGTTGATCGTAGCCAGAGGCGTCCTGATAGCCCCCGTACCGGATTGTCTGGGCGGATAGCGCTACGCTATCAAGGGCTGCGCTACCCGTCAGACGGTAGTAGTCCCGTGAGCCGGCCTCTACTTTGATCTGGTTCGGGGTGTCACTCACGCTGCGGCTCAAGACATTGATGATGCCGTGCTGTGCATTCGAGCCAAAGACTACCGTGGCTGGGCCTTTCAGCACCTCCAGCCGGCCAGCCTGAAGCAAATTGGCATCAAACAGCTGATTCACGTTACAAAATCCGGGTGACCGAAGGCTGATACCGTCTTGCGCCGTCATGAAGGCGCCACAGCTGCCCGCGCCGGTCAGCACGGGCGAGCGCAGGGAGATCAGAGATTCTTGCCCGTTGCCGCGGCTGATCCAGGCCCCCGCAACGCGATTAAAGACCTGATTACTGTGCTGTGCCGCAATGCGTTCGATGGTCGAATCATCCAGTGCCGACCAGGCGACGGGCAGCGTGAGTCCTGAATCGGGGGTGCGCGACGCCGTGACGATGATGGTTTCTAGCGCGGTGCCGTCATCGTACTCCTGTGCATAAGCACCCTGCTGCAGTGCAAAGTATCCGATTAGTGCCATGTGACACGCTGTTGTTGCATGAGCAACGAGGTGGCGCATGGTGGAGTTATAAAGCATATAGGTGAGTCCTTAACGCAGGGGCCGTCGTCACAGCCCGTGACAAGGACGCGCATTTTGAGCAAAACTGCGCGTCATGCCAAGCGCCCAGAGATTAAGCCCTTGAGTTCAG
>CBFHSJ010000025.1:0-22784 GCA_965658485.1 Luminiphilus sp. | reverse complement strand
ACTCAACGCGGATACCGAAGTTCACGGCAACTGGTTAGACCGGATGGTCGCGCACGCAGCCACTGCCAGCGATATCGCCAGCGTCACGCCGTTCTCAAACAATGCCACGATTGCCAGCTACCCAAAGGGGGGTGCGAGACGGGAAACGCCCGCAGATATCCGGGTTGATCAGATTGACGAGGCCATGTCGATTGCCAATGCGGGTGAGTCGGTGCACTTGCCGACGGCCGTTGGATTTTGCATGTGGGTCTCCCGCGCTGCGTGGCAAGAAGTTGGCGGATTCGACGAGCGCTTCGGGCGAGGCTACGGTGAGGAGGTGGAGTTCTGCATGGCCACTGCCGCCAATGGCTGGCGCCACCTGTTAGCCTGTGATGTGTTTGTTTACCACGTGGGTGGCGCGTCATTCGGCTACGAATCAGAACAGCTGAAAGTTGAGGCACAGCAGATTATCGATGATCGCTACCCCCAATTTCCGGACCTTGTGCAAGACTGGATCAGAGAAGACGCCGCGTTGGATGCCCGCACTCGCTGCGATATACAGCTGCTTGGTCTGACTGATGCGCCGAGGATATTGCATGTCACCCACAACATGGGTGGCGGTGTGGAGCAGCACGTTAGAGATCTGGCAACGGCCTGCGCCGCAAAGGACCGTTCGCTCCATTTGGTGCTCAGACCTTGGGGCGAGGACGGCTATCGCTTGGAGCGCATTGGGAGTGAAGGCCAGTTCCGCAAGCTGATCAATGCTGACGCGGCTCCGGGACTCATCGCTCGTTTTCTCGCTGCAGCCCAAATCCAACGGATACACTTTCATCACTATGCCGGTGTTTCTGATTGGGTGTTATCACTACCCGATGACCTGGGGCTCCCCTACGACGTCACCGTTCATGATTTTGTTTCGGTTTGCCCCCAGTTTCATTTTCAGGAGCCTTCCGGTCGTTATTGCGGTAGACCGGTAGAAAAGGACTGCAATCGCTGCATAGCAGGACGGCCCAATCATTTAGGCCTGGACATCAGTGCCTGGCGCAGCCTGTTCTCCTCACATTTTACAAAGGCGGAGCGGGTAATTTGTCCTACCCGCTATGTCGCGCGTGTCATTGGTGAATACTTTCCTGGCGTCGCTCCAGAGGTGTTGGCCCACCCTGAACCCCTCAGCGGTATGCCCTCGAGATATGCGGAGCAAACCCACTCCCGACTCAAGGTTGCAATCGTCGGCGGACTGACGCCGATCAAGGGCATCGATTTGGTGGAGGCGGTGATCAGGCAGGCGGAATCACGCGAGCTGCCCGTCGACTTTGTTGTCATCGGTTTTACGACACGGCCGCTCTACGCTGGCTGTCGGGCCGCTGTTACCGGGCCATATTCCCGCGCGGACCTGCCCCATATTCTCGTGAGAGAACGGCCGGACTGCTTTTTGTTCCTGCCTCAAATTCCCGAGACTTTCAGTTACACCTTGTCCGCGTGTCTCGCGACGGGGCTCCCCATTATCGCGAGGTCGCTGGGCGCCTTTGAGGAGCGGCTCGAACACATTGCGAGAGCGCATTTATTACCGGCGGATGCAAACGCGCAGGCCACGCTTGATCTCATCATGGCGCAACAACCCGCCTATGACTCCTTGATCCCAGCGGCAGTTGAGACACATACCGGCGAGACGCCGGAGGATGCGTATCTTGCCTATTACCTAGCACCTCTATCAGAGTCTATCGAGGCGGATCTGGAAAGTCTGGCAGCCACGTTGAATGAGATGGATAAGGCCGATGCCCCCAGAGATAATCCCGCGCGGCCGATCGATGAGCTTTTAAACGTAGCGCTGGGGCAGCGTACTGAGGAGCACCAGGCGGAGCTGCGCAGGCGGGTTAAACATACCCTCCACACGGTGGCGCAGCAGTCAGCTCACCTTGAAGTGAAGGCTGAGGAAGTGGCGCATCTTGAGTCAGTTATTGATGAATTTAAAAACGCTAGCCAGCGTGAAGAAGCCCATCTCAAGTCCGAAATCGCCGCATTGCAATTGTCAAAAGAGCGTGACGTGGAGCATTTGCAAAAGCAGATCGCCGGGCTCACTACCGATACGGATAGATTGCGGACCGAGTTGGAGCAATTCAAGGCCGAAACGGAGTATTGGCAGGTGCGTGCTCGGCGACTCGAGAGCAGCACACTGTGGGCAGCGATGACTCCTGTGAGGTGGTTGCTGCACCGCAACAAACTACTATTTTACCGGCCAATTCTGAAAGTCATGCGCTTCATCAAAAAGGGTTTGCTGTTCTGTCGATACCATTTTGCGATGGGCGGTTGGAGAGGATTGGGCATCGCCGCAGGACGGCGCCTCAAGCGCTTGCATCACCGTCAGGTGCTCGAGCGACCCGCACTCAACCCGCAGGCATCGATCGTACCTAATCTTCAACAGCCGCCACTTGCCCTTGAGACCTGCACTGAGCCCACGTTAACGATTGTGATTCCCTGCTATGGCCAACACGAGGTGACGGCGCAGTGCCTGCAGTCCATTGCATCATTCCCCCCATCCGTGCCTTATGAGGTTCTGGTGGCCGACGATGCGTTTGCAACACCCTTTGACCCAGCGCAGTTTGGTCTGACGGGTGTGACCGTATTGCGCGCTGAACAAAATCAGGGCTTTTTGCGCAACTGCAATGCGGCGGTATCAGTGAGCTCGGGTGATCGTGTGCTGCTTCTCAACAATGACACCATGGTGCTTGAGGATGCGGTTGATGCGCTCTGGCAAACATTTGAGCGTTTTGAGGGTGTTGGCGCGGTGGGTGCGAAACTCCTCTACCCGAATGGTCGACTGCAGGAGGCCGGGGGTATCATCTGGCGGGACGGGTCCGGTTGGAACTGGGGTCGCAATGAGAATGCGGATGCGCCGAGGTTCAATTATGTGCGCGATGCGGACTATTGCTCCGCGGCCGCCCTCATGGTCGACAAGGCGCTCTGGGATACGGTGGGCGGGTTTGACCAGCGATTCGCGCCCTGCTACTACGAGGACACGGATCTTTGTTTTGCCATCAGGCAGCAAGGCAAACGCGTGCTCTATCAACCGGCCGCAGAGGTATTGCACTTTGAGGGCGTAAGCCACGGCACGGATATTTCAGAGGGAGCCAAGGCCAATCAGGCCCGGCACCAGGTCACCTTCGCGCAAAAGTGGCCGCGGGAACTCGCCTCCCACGCCCCTAACGCGGAAAAGCCGTATCGAGAAGCCGATCGCGGCGCACGGGTGCGCATTTTGTGGCTAGAAGCCTGCGTGATTACCCCGGATCAAGACTCGGGTTCATTGCGCACGTTGAGATTACTGCGACTGCTTTTGAAGCTGGGGTGCAAGGTGACGTTCGCGGCTGACAATCTGTTGGCGGATGAACCCTATGGCCAGCAACTGCGCGACGAGGGCATTGAGGTGTTGCATGCGCCTCACGTCAGATCTATGGGTCAGTATTTGCGCGACCATGGTGGCCTCTATGACGTGGTCACGCTGTGCCGACATTACATCGCGATTCAATACGTTGATCTGCTCAGGGAACACCATCCCGACACGCAGATTTGGTTCGATACCATTGACCTGCACTATCTTAGGCTGCGGCGTCAGCATGAACTGGATCAATCGCCCGCCACCCTCAAGATGGCCGAGATGGCCTACCATGAAGAGTGTGAGGTAATCAGTAAATCTGATCTGACAATTGTCGTCAGTGAAGTCGAAGTCACGAAACTGGCCAACGAGGCGCCAGATGCCAAGGTTGCGGTAATCAGCAACATTCATGAGGTCGCGCGCGATAGACCGGCTTTCGATGACCGGAGCGGAGTGATGTTCGTGGGCGGATTTCAACACCCTCCCAATATTGATGCGGTGGAATATTACGTGAACGAGATCTGGCCGCTGCTGACTGAACGCTGCCCGGATTTGGAGACGTACGTCATCGGTAGTCACATGCCCGATCGACTGAAAAGACTCGGAGAGTCCAGAGGGCTGAAGATGTTGGGATTTGTGGAAGATCTGACCCCTTATTACGAGTCCTGCGCGCTGGCGATCGCGCCGCTTCGTTATGGAGCGGGTGTGAAGGGGAAGGTCAATCAGGCGCTTAGCTTTGGCCTGCCGGTTGTGGGCTCCCCCGTTGCTTTCGAGGGGATGGGTTTGACCCATGAAAGGGAGGTGATGGTCGCAGAAACGGCTGAGGACTTTGCGGAGTCCGTTGCGAAAGTATGCGCCGACCGGGCGCTATGGCTGACGTTGTCCGAGAGAGGAGTCGCGTCGCTCGCAGGTCGTTTTATCCCTGAGGTCGCCGAGGCAGCGTTACGGGATGTGCTGGCGCCTTGGCTAGACGAGAGGGATCTCAAAACCGTTGGCTAGTCGCTTTTCCACCATCTCATGCGCAATTTCGTAAAGCGCAAGGTCTTGGTGATTCAGCCACTGTAGCTTTTGCCAAGTTTCAGGGGAGAGGCTCCGCTCCATCGACCAAAGTTGCTCCTCAACGGTACTTTGATGATCTGGTGAGCTAACGTTTTCAGCCTTTCGTTTTGTATAGACAAAGGGTATGTCGTACCTAGCGAGCGTCTCAGTGAAGCTGGATACATCGATATCGAAGTGCTCCACCCGGCCCAAGCAAGGCACCACGCTCAGATGATTGATCGCAAGCTGCAGGTCAAGATGTGCGCGCCCCTCACGCCCCTCGAGTTTTGGCGGCAGCTTATAGCAGCGACTTAGCATGCTGGTCTGCAGGTTGGAGATTTGCAAAAGATTTTCCGAGAGTTTTTGGGTTATCCAGTCTTCAAGTCCTGCCAGGGGCTCAGAGCGTGTCACCGTCTCGAGCGTTTTTTCCGCACTTCGCTTGCTGAACAGGAACACAGACCTTATCCGCAACAACGGATGGCGAATGAAAACTATGGGAATAGGTCTAAATTGTGTTGCCGAGGGCGGCGGCAGATGAATCTGATGGGAAGAGCAGGCTATTGCGTTGGGATGCCTCTGAATAATCGTGCTGAGCTGGTCTTGATCAATCACCGAGAAGGAGAACGGGCCGTCAAATGTGATGTGTCCATCACCGTAGTTCTCATCCAACACACGTTCAAATGTCGTGCCGGCGTTTTTGAAAATGTGGTAGTGGAGGAGCACAGTGCGCACTTGCATGTCGATCAGGGCCGTATTGAGAAGGGAGTCTTCTGGTGCTGACTGCCGCCACAGGCAGAGTGATGCGAAGCTTAATGATTGGTAAGCAGTGAATTCAACCCAACAAAGACTAATAGCGTATCAGAGTAGACGTGAAAACTACCCGTCACTGGTCCGTGTGTTGAGCGATGCGATGTTAAAGTGTAAATCGTTCGACGGGTGCTTAAGGAATAAGCTCCAAGCTGAGTCCGTCAACCCAAAGCCGCCTAGAACAAGACCTTCAGGACAGTTATGGTGACGCAGGACCTCAATTCACAGAACGTGGACCCCATGCCTATGGGGGAGCGACTCGTCGCCGCGGGCCTCCTGAGCGATCGTGACCTCGAGCGGGCTCGGCTCGCCAAGCGAGAGATGGGTTGCATGCTGGGTGAGGCTCTCGTGCGTCTGGGTCTCGTCGCAGAGTCAAACGTGGTCAAATACCTGGGCGAAGAGCTGGATATCCCGATCGCGGAGAAGGGCGGATATCCCGATGAGCCTGTCATCATTGAAGGCTTGCCTGAGCACTTCCTGCTCAATAACAACGTAGTCCCGCTAGCTCTGACACGGAGCACCATCACGCTCGCTGCGCTGAAGCCTCAGGATGATTTCGTCAGGAAAGCCCTACATCTTGCCACTGGCAAGAAGATAGAGCTTCATCTTGGAGTGGCAGCGGATATAGAAGCGGCCCTTGAGCTTTATGTTCGAGGAGACGAAG
Source organism: Luminiphilus sp. (assembly GCA_965658485.1). Taxonomy (GTDB): domain Bacteria; phylum Pseudomonadota; class Gammaproteobacteria; order Pseudomonadales; family Halieaceae; genus Luminiphilus. The sequence continues at coordinate 16,926 of CBFHSJ010000025.1, read as the reverse complement.
AGGATGAGGTTGATAGCCTCGGCGCATTCGACGTCAATGACGACGAGTTTGTTGAGCATTTGAAGGACCTCGCCAGCGAGGCACCTGTGATTCAGCGCGTTAATCAGATCATCCAACGCTCCCTGGACATACAGGCGTCCGACGTGCATCTCGAGCACTTTGACGACGGCCTGAGGCTGCGGTACAGGATTGATGGCGTGCTTCAGGAGGTGAGTCAGATTGCTGATGCGAATCTTTCGGCCGCCATTGTGTCGCGCATCAAACTGCTGGCTAACCTCAACATCGCTGAACGTCGTCTTCCGCAGGACGGCCGCATCATGATGCGCGTCAAGGGTCATGAACTGGACCTTCGCGTCTCGACCTTGCCGACTATTCACGGTGAGGGGGTGGTGATGCGTGTGTTGGACCGCGAGAGCATCAGCCTAAGCTTGGATGATATGGGATTTAGCGATGACACGCTGCATCAGTATCAGAGCCTGTTGAAAAAACCCCACGGGGTTCTGCTACTAACGGGACCTACGGGTTCTGGGAAAACAACGACACTCTATGCGTCGCTTTCCAACATGGATGCCGAGGCGCTCAAAGTCATTACTGTGGAAGACCCGGTCGAGTACCAGTTACACGGCATCAATCAAATCCCCGTGCACTCGCAGATCGGTTTGACATTCGCGCGCGCGCTCCGCTCGATTTTGCGTCAGGATCCCGATGTCATCATGATTGGTGAGATGCGTGATACGGAGACTGCCCAAATTGCGGTGCAGTCGGCCTTAACCGGCCACCTCGTTTTATCCACGTTACATACCAACACAGCCGCTGGGGCGATAACTAGACTGGAGGATATGGGGGTTGAAAGGTTCCTGATTACTGCGGCTGTAAACGGGGTGCTGTCCCAGCGTTTGATCAGGCGATTGTGCGACCATTGTAAGAAACCGATCCCTGTGACGCCCGATATCAGGCGGGAAACCGGCTTGGCGGAAGTTCCTGGCGGGACGCCCAGTCACATCTATGAGAGTTCGGGCTGTGATCAGTGTAAAAACACGGGATACCGTGGCCGCCTGGCGATTCACGAGCTTTTTGTACTCGATGCGGGTGCGCAACGTGCGATAGTGGACGGTACCGACGCTAGCCAGCTACACGAATATGCGCGAAGCCGCGGGATGAGGACGCTTTACGAAGATGGCTTGAAGAAGGTGGCGGCCGGACTCAGTTCCCTTGACGAAGTGCTGCGAATCACTCAAGACCAGACAATGGAGTTGGAAAATGACTCTCATGTTGCTTGAGGTAATCGCTGATGCACCTCTAAGGCGTAAACGTAATGGCTAACTTTCAGTATCGGGCTGTAAGCAGTGCCGGTACTGTCAGCACGGGCGTGATTACCGCTGACGATGAGGGTTCGGCACTCCAGGCTTTGAGAGCCAAACAGATGCGTGTGCTGTCTCTTAAAACTTCTAGTGGCTTGCCTCGTGATCTGCAGAGCGACGACGGGGCTCGGTCAGGGGCCGTTCTACCGGTCGACGAAAATGCGCTGCAGAAGGCTCTGCAAAAACTCTCGAGCAACGACGTGTCCGCAAGACAACGTAAAAACGTCTCTGAAGACGACGTCATGCGGCTCAGCACGGAATTGGGTGTGCTTATCACCGCAGGGTTGCCGCTGGATAAAGCCATGCGGGTCCAGATCGATAGCACGGGTGAGGGGCCTTGGCGAGACACGTTGCTCTCCTGCCTGGATTCGCTGAAGAGCGGCAAATCTTTCAGTGCCGCCTTGGAGGGGTTTCCAAGCGTTTTTGCGCCTTTTTATATCAATATGGTGCGGTCGGGAGAGGCTAGCGGCAATCTGGCGCGAGTGCTGACTGACCTGGGAGCTTTTCTGGAGCGAAAGAAAGTGCTCCGTGCTTCAGTGGTATCTGCATTGACCTACCCGCTCATATTGCTCTTGGTCGCCACGCTGTCTGTATTCATCATGCTTGGCTTCGTTGTGCCTGAATTTGAGGCGTTGTTTGATGACATGGGTGATTCGCTTCCCATGCTCACGCGGATTATTGTGGCTTTGGGGGACGCGGTCTCCAATTGGGGCTGGGTTTTGCTCGCGCTGACAATGCTCCCTTTATGGTTTTTGCGGCGCTGGTTACATCAGCCGGCTGGTGTGATCTGGCGGGATCGACACGCCTTGACAATGCCGCTAATGGGCCGTGTGGTGGTGAAATATGAGGTGGCGAGGTTCGCCAGGACGCTCGGGACCCTGTTACACAATGGTGTCTCCATGTTGAAAGCGGTGGACATTGCGGTGGCGACTGTTGGCAACACTTTGGTGAGGGGCTCCCTTGCTGAGCTGGCACCCGCGATAAAGAGGGGGGGCCGTTTGTCGCATGCACTCGATGCCAGGATCTTTTCCCCCACCGCGTTACAAATGATTCGGGTGGGCGAGGAGTCGGGAAACCTCGACACCATGCTATTGGAGCTGGCCAGAGTACATGAGACCGACGTGGAGGCAGGGATAAGACGTGTGCTGGCATTGCTGGAGCCTGCACTGATTCTTGGTATGGGCGGCCTTATTGCGGTCATTATCATGGGGATTTTGATGGGTATTCTGTCGGTGAATACGCTCGTTGTTTAGGTATCAAACTCAGACTGATTTCGACAAGAAGGGATGACGCAATGAAGGCACGACAAGCCAAAAAGAAAATATCCGGTTTTACTCTCGTAGAACTTTTGGTGGTGTTGGCAATCCTCGGCATGTTGGCTGCGCTAGTCGGCCCCCAGGTTCTCAATCAACTGGGTGGGGCGAAGTCCAAATCGGCGACGATCCAGATTACTGATCTCGAACAGGCTCTTGAGCTTTACAAGCTTGATGTAGGCCATTTTCCCGAGAGTCTCGAGTCACTGGTGCGACAGCCAAACGGTGCGCGGGGTTGGAATGGCCCGTACCTAAAAAAGGATGAAGTTCCCCTCGACCCTTGGGGGAACGCTTACGACTACCGTTTTCCAGTTTCAAACGGCGCGGGTTACGAAATTGTCTCCTATGGAGCAGATGGGAGAGAAGGCGGTCAGGGGGAGGCGGCGGACGTCAGTAGCTAACTCGCGGTGAGGGTGCCAGAGAGAGGTTTTACGCTCCTAGAACTGGCGGTGGTCATGGCCGTCATCAGTCTGCTATTGGCCGTTTCCGGGCCATCCGTCGGTAAATTATCCGCAACGCTTGAATATCGTGATGCAGTGAGACAGCTTGTTTCGGCTCACAAAAAAGCGAGGAGAGCGGCGAGGGCATCGGGTCATGCGGTCGATGTCGTGATTGACGCCAATAAAAATCGGTTTGCGGTAACTTCTGATGCCCGCCGCCTGCAAGAGAGACAGTACGCACCTTTGGCAGAAAATTTGCGAATTGAGGTCACCTTTGCACAAGAGATCAGCCCGGGTAATGGCCTTGCGGCCATTCGTTTTTATCCTGAGGGCGGGGCGTCAGGCGGAGAGGTGGTGATCCAGCGACCTTCAGGTTCAGGCACTAAACTGACAATCGACTGGCTAATTGGCGATGTCCGCAGGGAATCATTGTGAAGGCGCGGAGTAAAATGTGGGCAGAGTCAGTGAGGGGTTTTTCACTGCTCGAAATGCTAGTCGCTCTCGTGATTTTGTCCCTCTCACTTGGTGCCCTCTATCAAGGGGCAACGCGCGCCATCCAAAACACCTCGGTGGCAGACCAGTATACCCGCGCGGTGATGCTGGCTGAATCGATGATCGCGTCTTCAAATTATGTCACGGCTGAACGGGCGTCAATCAGCGGTGAGTTTGAAATCTACACCTGGGAGGCCAGGTCTTGGCCTGCCGACATTTCGGACAATACTAAGGCAGACGCTCCTGTCATCGGGCGGCCTCTTCAATACCTGAGTGTTACGGTGACTTGGCCGGGTGGCAAATTAGATCGGCAGCTTGAGCTTTTGACGGTGGTGCCGCTTCAGGAGGCATTAGAGTGATCTCCGGCCAGAAGGGCATGACGTTGGTCGAAGTCACAGTGGCGACGGTGATATTTTCGATGATTATGCTGGCTACGGTCACTGCCCTGCGAGCTTTTGCCGGCACCTATGCAAAGTTGGAGGAGATGACTGCGCGCACTACGCAAATGCGCGAGGCAGATCGATTCCTCAGGGTGATATTAAGGAGCGCAATCAATCACCCAGATTTTTTTGAGGGGGGATTGCACGCGCTTCATTGGGTTGCACCGATCGACCGGGTTGGATCGGCAGGTGGGCTCCAGCATCTTCGTCTCAGTCGGGAGGGCAACCGGTTGATGTTGTCGTTTGCACCCGTTACCGAGTCTGATACGCCGCCAGCTTGGGGCAGCGTCGTGCCTGCATTCCCGCTTGTCAGCGAGCTGGATTCAGCTCGATTTCTCTACCAGTCGTCACCGACTGACCCTTGGTCCGAGGGTCCTTTTGGAGGGGCTACAGATTCAATAGCAGCCTTACCGCGCGCCATTGCTATTGAGGTGGTCTCAGGCGGCCAGCCGTGGCCCCCACTTGTTGTTCAGTTTGATGCCTACAGGTACCCCGAGTGACGGGCCGGCAACCAGCACAGGGATATGCGATCGCTCTATTAATGTGGATGATTGCCGGGATGGCTTTGTTGGTAATGGCCGTCATACATTTTGCGCGAGACGACATAGGGTCGGCGGAGCAACGGCTGAGCGAAGCAAAAAGTAATGCGTTGGCAAGGGGTGTTGCGCTGCTGGCCTTGAGAGACGCGGCGCTTGCTCCATTTCTCTCGGACCGAAGTGATCGCGAAGATGGACCTAACAGGCAGGGTGGCGAGGGCACATTGGGTAATAGTGATCGCGACAGCTCGATTTTTTCTAGACGTTATGAGCTCTCTGATCATATCGCGGTTGCGACGGTGCATCCGGCCTCAGGCTTCGTCTCGCTCAATGGTGCATCAGAAGAAGAACTTCAGGCCTTGTTTAGGGGTATTGGGGGTGCGTCTGGCTCAGAGGCCATTGCGCTGGCTGGAGCGGTGATTGATTATCGCAATCAGCGATCATCCCGCTCTGCGGTGCTGAACGATTTTGTAGGATTTCGGTCGCGCGAGGAATTACTGACGGTCGACGGTATGCGAAAAGCGGTTTATGACAGGGTAAAAGACTTTGTTCAGCCGTTTGAGGCATCTTCATTGGATCTATCGAGAGCACCAAAGCGCTTGCGTCAGCTATTCCCTAACGGCGCCCATGGCGGTCAATCTGAAGCCGGGTGGTCTGGTAATCGCGGCAGTGGTAGCGCCTCTGTTGCCGCTTCGGATGGTTTGGTCACTTTCGAGTCTCTGAATCGACAGCGCGCGGCAAGGATCTCAGCCAATACACATCGTGCCGTCATCGTCAAAATCCAGCTCGACAACGGTCAGCAAAGCAATTACCGCGTCTGGGTGGCCGGAGCTACCCAGCGGGTCATCCATTCCGAACGACTCTCCATCATTGGTAAAGAAGGTCAGTTATGGCAGTGACTAACCAATGGGAACTCTTTGGATTGGACCTCAGCCGAGGTATAGACAAGTTGAAGCTTGGTGTGTCGCAACTTCTCTGGAGCGAGGAGGCGGGTCTGAGACAGAGGTTTTATCCCGAAGCCAGTCTCCTCAACGCGAGCAAGGAGGTTCATGATCGCTACGCGAAGTTGGTCTCCGCGAGTGAGCGACCTCTGCCGCAACAGCCAAAGGCGTTAATGTTGCCCTCGGACCTTGTACTCACAAAGCAGATCGAAATGCCCATTGAGGCCGAGTTAGATTTAGATTCGGCGATGCAGTTTGAGATTGCGAGTAACTCCCCTTTTACGTCAGAGGAAACTTGCGCCGGTTGGCGGGTGGTTGCGCGGGACGACGTATCCTTGAGACTCACTTACGTAATCGCGGCGCGCACTGCGGTGCATGATTTGATCGCTCGGTACGCCCTTGATGTGGCTGATTCTGTTGAGCAGTTTGAGATATGGGCTGGAACTGATGGTCATTTGGTGCAAGTGGAGAGTCCAGGGGATATCCCGCGAAATCGAGCATACCTGCAGCAGTTGCGTCAGCAGGGCAAGAAAATAGGGCTGATTGTCTTGGCGGTCTGCTTAATGGTGATGCTGCCCGGGGCGATTTTGGCAGCGCGATCGAATCAGCTGGCTGAGGTTTTGGCTCTGACTGAAGCTGAAGCCAGTGCCGCGACCGCAGCCCGTAATGAGCTCGTATTAGTAGAAAACAGAGTGCTCGCTGCTCGCGAATTTTTCGCCGACAGGTCCCTTTATGATCAGTGGTTGCATACGTTGTCAGACGTCACGCCTGACTCGGTTTTCCTGACGCGTCTTGGTTTAGAGGGGAACCGGCTTACCATCTCTGGTATGGCGATGAACGCCGCAGAGTACCAAACAAAACTTGCCAGCTCTGGCTTGGTAAGTGACCTGAGCGCCCCGTCTGCCTTTACCCGAGACCAGAAGACCGGTCGAGAACGGTTTACTCTTACAATGCGTCTGGATAGCACACAATGAGTTGGATTGCTCTCAGGCGTTGGGTAGCGCATTTACCCCGGGAAGCGCGATCGGTGGTCTTGGGCTTGGCTACCTTACTTGGCTTGATCGCCCTGTTTATGATGAGCAATTTATACTCGTCAGTGACACAGAGCTGGTCTGAAATATCCAGAAGCGAGCCCAGAATAGCGAGGCTGAAAGGTTACCAGGCTGCCCGCCCTGCAATGCGGCAGGCGATGTCAGAGGCGACCGATATTTTAAAGCAGATGTCTTTTGACTCGGGCGATGACGAAAGCCAAACCGGTGCGCGACTGCAACAGGCGCTGAGAGGGTTTGCCGAGACCGCAGGTCTCACGGTCCGCGGCAGTCAGTTGATGTCTGTCGCTGATCAGTCTGAATCGCCAGAGGGCTTCTTGATTCTGACTGTAGAATTGAGCATGAGAGGCATGCCCTCCGCGCTGGATGAATTTCTAGGGGATGTATACGGACATAGCCCGCTGTTAAAGGTGGCAGAGCTGAATATGGTTAAGGTGCGGGATCGCCGCACCTCGCCGCGCCGCAATCAACCCCCACCCACAGTACAGCAGGATCTGGATATCAATATACAGGTCTCCGCACTAATGGTGTCGGCATGAACACCCTCGAGGATCATTCGCTTTGGGCCGATAAAATATTGAAGCCGGCTTGGGTTGCCGTTGCGGCAGGGGTGACCCTTCTCGTGATCATCAGCTTGTGGACCCCGGACGTCGAACCCATCATGCCGGAGAGGATTGCTTTAGTAGACGACACACTCACTCTCGGTCAGCCTTCCTCGGCAGGGTCCAGTGACGGGTTTGCCAGCCGCCCATTATTTTTGGGCGGTCGCCGACCAATTGTCTCGCTTGAGGAGGCGTCTGAATTGGCCCAACCCGAGGCGGTAATTGAGGACGTTGTTGAGCAGATTGAGGGCGTTACCCTTCTGGGTATTTTCTCCTCTGGCGATGCCTCTGGCGTAATTGTGTCGGAGAAGGGAGTGGGTCAGCGCCGAATCTTTGAAGGCGATCAGTTGCAAGGCTGGGAGTTGGTTGGCGTTAAGCCCCGGGGGGCGATTTTTTCCGAAGGAGGTAAAACCGCCAGGTTGGACATGCAGATTGTCTCCAAGGTTGCGGGGTCACCGGTTAGGCGCAATATCGACAACGATCGGACCGGCCTTGGAGCTGAGCCCACTGCGGGAGCTGCGGGCACTGCCGAAGAGGCACCAAGCTTCGTTCCCAGCTTTGAGAATATGTATCAGTCCAGAGTAGCCTCGGATCGGGATGAAGCTGAGGCGGATGAACCAGAGTCAAGCCGGCGCAAACAAGGTGATACCGATAATGAGAAATGAAAAGATGAGTCTTGGCCGCGGCTTGGTGAGAACGCTGCTCTCCTGCGCTGCGCTGGTTGTCATAGCCGGTTGCGCCACGACGCCGGCGCCGTCTCTGGCAGTGCCTGAGGACGCTACCGCAACTGCGATGACGTCAGCACAGCCCGTGGAGCCAAACACTCCGCAAAACCCAGAAGTGACTGAATCACCGCCCACTATTTTCTTGGGAACTGATACCCAGGTCACGATGCCCCCGCCCAAGCCCGCTGTTTCACTTGCCGGTGAGGCAGTGATGGTGAATTTTGAGAATGCGCCATTAGCAGAGGTGGTTCATTCTATTCTTGGGGAGACGCTTGAACTCGATTACGTGATAGAGCACCCAGTCAGAGGTGAAATCACTTTGCGCACTCGCTCGCCCATCCCGAGAGACCAGTTACTGCCCATCCTTGAGTCCCTTCTGCGTAACAATAATGTACTGATGATTAGAGGCCCCGAGGACCGTTTTTTCATCTCTGGTGCAGCTAACGCCCGGACCACGGTGCCAAGCTTTGAGTCTTCAGCAGCGGGTGGTTTCAGTAACGTCATAGTGCCACTGCAGAATATCAGTGCTAACGAGATGGCAGAGATACTGGCTCCTGTGGCACCGGCTGATGCATTCGTTCGAATTGACAGCCGGCGTAACTTGCTGATTCTTGCTGGCACGCAGCTACAGCTCGATGGTTGGTTGGAAATCGTTACAACCTTCGATATTGACCAATTGGCGGGTGTTTCGGTAGGTATGTTCCCTCTGGACAACTCGACAGCAGAGGAAGTCTTTGCGGAGTTAGAGCAGATAATGGCCGGTACGGGGGGTGAAACCCCAGGGGCGGGCCTCATCTCTATGATCCGGGTGATGCCGGTTGAACGCCTGAACAGCATCTTGGTGGTCTCACCGCGGGAGCACTACATCAAGTCCGTCGGGGAGTGGATTGCCGCGCTCGATAGTATCGAGGATCAGGGTACGGAGCCCTCGCTGCATGTTTACCCTGTGCGCAATGGCAATGCAGGGCAACTAGCTGCTTTGCTTAGTACAATTTACGCCGAGGGCTCAAGCACTCGTGCGGGGGACTCATCCTCGCGGCGGCAATCGGTGGCCCCGGGAATGTCTCAGATGACGACAGGTGGGCTCTCAGCTGATATGCCCATCAGACAAGGTAGCAGCGGTGGAGCCTCGCAGGGTGCAAGCTTTGAGCTGGGTGACGGTATCCGAGTCGTTTCTGACGATTACAACAATTCGCTACTTGTATTGGCTACCCCAGGCGAATACGAAGAAATCGAGCGTACCTTGAACAAACTTGATGTTGTGGCCACTCAAGTATTGATTGAGGCCAGCATCATCGAAGTGACATTAACAGACGGTCTGGAGTACGGGCTGGAGTGGGCATTTGACAATAATTTGGGCGGTGGTGACGCGGGCAGAGGTCTTCTTGATTTGGGCGGTGGGCTGCAACCCAGGGTTCCTGGTTTTTCCTACACTGTCTCTGACAGCGCGAGTGCCGTGAAGGCGGTGGTGAACGCCTTGGCGGAAAAATCACTCATTAACGTTATATCAACGCCCTCTGTGATGGTGCTGGATAATCACACAGCAGCCATTCATGTGGGCGATCAACAACCCATAAGAAGCGCCTCTACTATTACCACTGGTGGTAACGTCCAACAATCCATTACGTACAGGGATACGGGTGTCAAACTTGAGGTCACGCCATCGGTGAACGATGGCGGTCTGGTCACGCTTGATATCCATCAGTCCATCACGGACGTGGGCCCGGTGGATGCGGCGACCGGACAGCGAAGCTTTTTGGAGCGCAATGTTAGCTCTCGAGTCGCGATCCGCTCGGGGGAATCCGTGGTATTGGGCGGCCTGATCCGGGATAATGAAACGGAGGGTCGGAGCGGCATCCCTTTGCTGATGGACATACCGGGTCTTGGTGCACTATTCAGCACTACCAATAACGCAGCGAAGCGAACGGAGTTGTTAATCTTCATATCTCCCAGAGTCTTGGAGGGAGCAGAAGATTTACGCGCGCTCAATACCGAAATGCGCAACAGGATGAGAGGTCTCAAGGATTTCAGCGATCTGCCTGGCAACTTCGCAGAGGGCACAAGTGTTAGCCGCTAAGCAAAAGTTTCTTTTCGTGGCCTTGGCTTATTTCCTGACAGGGCTCTTGGGCTGCGCTAGCGTGCCCGCGCAGGGTCCGGAGAAGCAGGTTAGATCAAGAGCGCAGGCATGGCTGGATGCGCTAATGGACTTCGATATTGACGGAATCTACAGGTTTACATCACCTGCCTATCAATCAGCTCATTCTGCTCGTTTCTATTCAAAAAATTATGCAGGTCGTAATATGTGGAGATCCGCGGAGCTTGGCGCAATCACTTGCGATCAGGCGGAAGCGCTTGGCGTCTGCACCGTAGAGGTCATAGTGGCCTACCGAGGCTTTAATATGAGCGAAGAAATGACAACGGTACTGACAGAAACCTGGGTGCAGATTGACGATATGTGGTACAGCCAGCCACGTCTTTGACGGCGTCGAAGGCTAGTGAAGTTTGTTTCTTATGGGTGGTGCCTGCCCCAGGCAAGGTGTATTCCAATTGATTACCGCTATCATCGTGCGCCGGCCCGAAATGGATGCGTCATCGTCTGACGACTATAGAAGGGTCAGTAAGGATTGCCGACACAATCAAAAAAGCGACCGTCACGGGAATAACTTCACTAAATGAGTCGTCTAAGTGGTGGTTGAAGAGGTAGCCCCACTAAAATCTGAAAACTGATGCCAAATTTATGTCGGCGCTGTGGCGCTGGGGTGTAAAAAAACCAGGTTTCCGGTGCTTGAGGAGAGTAGAGGGGTGTGCTACTTTTTCATAGGTTGATGAGTCTGGGGAGGTTTGGTCCTGCGTTTGTTGTGGGCACACGACTCGTAAGACCGACCAGCTTGATGAAACGTGTAGTGCGTTTTTCCTAGAGTTGCTTGACTTAGCTGCACTTATCAAACGTTTGAAATACTTTTTAGGAGTGATTCATGAAAAAGAACCTACTGTCGCTAGCAGTTGCGGCCAGTGCAGCAGGAATGACAAGCATTGCCACTGCTCAGATGTACATTAATTCTGAGAACACTGGTGAAGCGCTGGTTTTCCCGCTTTATTCAACGCAGGGTGGCAACGACACCTACATCCATATTGTAAACACCACCGCGCAATATAAAGCGGTGAAAGTGCGGATGCGTGAGGGTAAAGAGTCTCTGGAGGCACTTGGCTTCAACCTCTATATGTCACCTCAGGATCACTTCTCTTTTGCGATCACAGCTGACGGCGATGGCGCGTTGCTCCGTACGTCCGATACGTCTTGTACTGTCCCGGCTATATCGGGCGACGTCCCGTTCACTGATCTGTTGTGGGCTGACACAGTCGGTACTGAAGAAAGCCGCGAGCAGATGGGTTACGTCGAGGTGATCGAGATGGGCCAGATCGACGAGGGCTCAGATACAGCTGCAGACATCCTACACACAGATGGCACGCCTGGCGATTGCGCGGCGCTCGTCACGAATTGGTCAGTGGTAGAGGGCGCCGAGGGCGCGTGGTACGGAGAGGCCAGCGCTGGGTCTGATGACGCAGGTGTGGGTACAACTGATTTCAATGCAACTTGGAGCGGTGGCGGCCTTTACGGTGTTGCGACGGTGATCAACGTTGCAGAGGGTACATCCTTTGGCTACGACGCAGTGGCGATTGACGACCTGGTAGAAGCTGGGTCGTCAGGCTCTGTATTCCATTACCCTCCGGGCGGCACAGGACCTAATTTTGACGATCCGGCAGTTGCTACGACGGCCAATGTGAACGTTGACGGTGTGCAGACAACCTATACGCGTGGCGTGACTAACCCCGCAGACACTGTCTCAGCGCTATTCATGACCGAGTCCATTGCTAACGATTATGTTGTCGATGCGGGACTGAATGCTTTGACCGACTGGGTTGTAACGATGCCAACCAAGAGCAACCACTACAATGGCACTACGTTCGATGCTCCTTTCTCGAACGAACTGTGTCAGCCGGTGTCAATGGCGGCTTATGATCGTGAGGAAGATGTTCAGGATGCGCCAGATCCCGCATCAGTGACTCTGTGCGCAGAGACCAACATCATTCACTTTGGCGCCGCTAGCGCTACCAACAGCTCTAGCAACCTTACCTCGGCGCAAGTCTTCGTAGACGGTTGGGCGGCTGGGTGGGCCGTTCTTGACCTGACCAACGAACGTGAAATGCCGGGAACGGTTGCCGGTAGTAATAGCAATCTGAAGGGCCTACCTGTTACTGGTTTTGCGGTCACCGAGTATGAGAATGGCGTGCTTGGTAGCGCTTTGGCTAACTATCAGATGGGCTGGGAGCACAAGACAAGCGTCTCCACATCCTCTGCTAACTGATTAGTCAGTCAGCCTTGAATCATAAAGAGGGGCCCCAGGGCCCCTCTTTTTTTTCATGGTAAAAAAGTCGTCATTCCAGGGAATTTATTGAGTTGAAAGGCGTCTATCTAGATCCAAAAGGGCGCCTTCTGGCGCCCTTTTTTCTATGTGGCTTGGTGGGAAGTGACTAGTGGCTTTGATTATGCAAAATTCGACACTCTGCATCCGTCTTCTGTTGCTCTTGGGCCTACTGTCAAACCTAATCGTTCCGGCACATGCAGAGACGGTCATTCTCTCTAAAGGAGAGGTTGACATTAACTTTGAGGAGGCATTTGCTTACTCTCTCAGGCATACCAACCCCAACGCCTATGAGGCTTCGCTAACGAAACCTCAGGCGACGTTTCGAGTGTTACAAAATCTTTACGTGCTCAAACGCGTTGCGCGCCAAGTGGAGGACGAGGGTCTAATCTCAGGGGGTGACAGTAGATATCTGCGTGACGATTTATATCGCAGAGCTCTTTTAGAGCGCTATCTCGATCACAATATCTTGGCTCGCATGGAACAGATTGATTGGGAAGGGTTGGCTAAAGCTGAATTTGCTCTTCGAAAGTCTGAGTTCGTCTCTCCAGAGAAAGTTCGTGCAGAGCACCTACTTGTGTCGATTGAAGGTATACCCTTTGATACCTTCGTGTCGACAGTGAAGGCAGTTCAAAAAGGGCTGGCTGAAGAGATAGACTTTAGTTTATTGATCTCTCAGTACTCAGATGACCCATCCAGTGCCGCAAATGGAGGTGATCTCGGTTTTTTTTCGCGGCAACGCATGCAGCCCGCTTTTTCAGACGCTGCTTTTAACCTTGGGCAACCCGGGGACATTACAGGTCCGATTATGACCGTTTACGGAGCGCACTTCATCAGGCTCGTCGATCGACAAGAAGAACAGGTGCTGTCATTTGAACGCGTTAAAGAAGCGCTGATACAAGAGTTAAAAGCGTCTACGAAGGCCCGATTAAGAGAAGAATTGCTGGGTGAGATCCGTGAGGAAATTGAGCCGGAACTAGCAGCAATCGATGAGTCAGAGATGGTGAGTTCGTTCTTGAAGGCTTACGATCAGCGCCAGAGGGCTAACGAGGATTAACTGCGTTGATATCGAAATACGGTGTGAGCAATAGGGCGCCTCCACCGAGGCATAGCGTTGTATTCGTGCCCTAGGCCGGACGTTGGGCCCAATCCTGAGGGTCATGCTGCCCTGAGCGGCTCGCTGGGCGGAGGGGGAGCCTAATATATTTTCTTGGGTTGAGAGGGAGTCTCAATGGCGACGCTTACTTTTCTGAGCTACCTCTCCACACTCGGGGTCGGCTTTTGTATGGAGTGATAGCTTGCGAATTCCGGGTGAACCGCGCACTCAAACCGTTGGAGCTTGTGCCGGGCAAAGATTTGTCCACCCAAACTTTGGTGTGATGTGGTCTATGGTGGGTGTTGCCATCGAGTGGCGTGCCTTCCGAGGCGACGTCGAGACGAATGAGCCAGGTTCCTTGCCTCCGGCAACCGACTTAGTGGTGTGATTGTGAATTCCACCTGGTTGGAAGTTGTTTTAAGCCGCCGCATGCTGATTTGCGTGTTTACGGGCCTTGCCTCGGGCATGCCGCTCTACTTGCTGATCCAGCTGGTGCCCGCCTGGTTGCACTCCGCCGACGTGTCTCTTGCCGAGATCGGTTTATTCTCTCTCGTGGGGTTGCCATACACCTGGAAGTTCCTCTGGGCCCCGTTCATGGATCGGATTACGCCCCCACTTGGCCGACGCAGAGGTTGGATGTTCCTCGCCCAGCTTAGCTTGATTGCCAGCATCGGCGCGTTGGGGCACCTCGATCCGCTGAAGCAGACTGCGCTCGTTGCGGTGTTTGCCTGCCTGATTGCTTTTCTCAGCGCCACGCAAGATGTGGCCATCGACGCGTATCGCAGGGAAATCCTGTCCGATGAGGAATTAGGCCTTGGTAGCGCTATTCACGTTCAGGCCTACCGCATCGCCGGTCTGGTGCCTGGGTCCCTGTCACTCATTCTTGCTGATGTGCTCCCTTGGGTATGGGTCTTTTGGATTACCGCCGGATTTATGTCCGTGGGTTTAGCGCTGTCCTTGATTGCAAGTGAGCCAGAGAACTTGAGCCCCAAATATCAGTCTTTCCGGGAAACCTTGGTAACTCCTTTCAGCGAGTTCTTCCATCGGGCGGGGCGTCGGTCCGCGCTGTTGGCGCTCGTTTTTATGGTCGCTTACAAGTTGGGCGACAACATGGCCACCGCCTTGGCGACGCCGTTTTATTTGGACCTCGGTTTTTCTATGACTGAAATAGGTCTGGTGGCCAAGAACGCTGCGCTTTGGCCTGCGATTGCGGGCGGATTGCTGGGTGGCTTGGTGATGTTGCGTCTGGGCATCAATCGTGCGCTTTGGATTTTTGGGGCTGTGCAGATGGTCAGTATTCTGGGCTTTGTCTGGCTAGCCAGTGTCGGTGCGGAGCTCTGGGTTCTCGCGACGGTGATAGCGTTTGAATACCTTGGCGTGGGTTTGGGCACGGCAGCTTTCACTGCGTTTATTGCCCGGGAATCGAGTCGCGCTTTTGCGGCCACCCAGTTTGCACTCTTCACTGCTTTTGCGGCCCTGCCGCGATCCATCGCTAACGCATCGACCGGTTTTATCGTGGAGAACACAGGTTGGGTAATGTTTTTTTTATTGTGTACGGCGCTAGCGATTCCGGGCATGGTGGCGCTGATCTGGGTGGCACCGTGGCGGGGGGTGCCGCGAGACGGTAATGCGGAGAGCGATACCCAATATTTGCCCACCGCACCGCCCCGCGAAGACGGAGCTTCATAATGAGAACTGCGCTGTTTTTATATCTGCTAGTCGAGTTGTGGAGCCTCATTGAACTGGGCGAGGCGACAAATGCAGGGCTGGCAGTGCTCTGGGTGTTCGGAGCTGGGTTTGTGGGCATGGCCACTATCCGTTTTGCCGGCGCGCAAGTGATGTCACGATTGCAGGCCGCCCAGCAACAAGGCGTGCTTAGGGAGCAATTGGTCGCCAGCGATATGGCGCTGGCTATCTCGGGGTTGCTCTTGATTATCCCCGGATTGATATCGGATGGCTTGGCGGTGTTGGTGCTGATCCGCCCTATTAGGCATCTGCTTGGCATCGTGGTTGCGGCTGGCTGGTCCCGCGGCTTTCGTCGCGCTGGAGACGCCTACGCGCAAAGTCAGGCAAAACCGAGTCGTTTCGACTCCGGCCCAACTCGTGGATATGCAACGCAACAGGAGGATGGCATCACCCTTGAAGGGGAGTTCCAGGAGCTCGACGCGGGTGCGGCGAGGCTCCCTAATCAGGAGTCAGGCGCTCAAGATTCCCGATCACGTTAATGCCCTCAAGTGCGGATTTTCGTTCGTAAGAGCGGGTGCGAGCCACCCAACCCGTCTCGATTTCGCTTTTTTTGCTCAAGGCCGGCATTTTTTTAGCACTCTCTCTTGCAGAGTGCTAAAAAATCCCTTGAAATGCGCGTCCCTGCCCCCATAAAGGGGGTAAGCCCGAAAGGGTGAGCAAGTGACATCGATAATTTTGGAGAGTTAAACCCATGAATATTCGTCCGTTGTACGACCGTGTGGTCGTTCGTCGAAAGGAAGAAGAGGAAACCTCAGCGGGAGGCATCGTTCTACCCGGCTCTGCCAAAGAGAAGCCCAATCAGGGTGAGGTCGTGGCGGTTGGTGACGGAAAGGTGCTGGATAGCGGTGAGCAACGCGCGCTGTCCGTGAAAGTTGGCGACACGGTTGTGTTTGGCCAATACGCCGGTAGCAACACCATTGAGGTGGACGGCGAAGAGCTGATCCTGATGAGCGAGAGCGAAATTTTTGCGGTCGTTGAGTAAGCGCACCGTACTGACTTGAGAAAGGAATAGAAGAGATGGCAGCTAAAGACGTATTTTTTGGCGATAAGGCCCGCGCCGGCATGCTTGCGGGTGTCAATATCCTTGCAGACGCCGTGAAGGCAACGCTGGGCCCCAAAGGCCGCAACGTGATTCTGGAGAAATCCTTTGGTGCACCGACCGTGACCAAAGACGGTGTCTCCGTCGCGAAAGAGATCGAGCTGAAGGATCGGTTCGAGAACATGGGCGCACAGATGGTCAAGGAGGTGGCTTCGCAGGCCTCTGACGCCGCAGGTGACGGCACCACGACCGCTACCGTGTTGGCTCAGTCCATTGTGAACGAGGGCCTGAAGGCCGTCGCCGCTGGTATGAACCCCATGGATCTCAAGCGGGGCATCGATAAAGCGGTAATGGCAGCGGTAGAGGCTGTTTCTGGCATGAGTACACCCTGTGAAGACAGCAAGGCGATTGCGCAGGTCGGTACGATCTCTGCGAACAGCGATACCTCCGTGGGCGAAATTATTGCTGAGGCAATGGACAAGGTCGGTAAAGAAGGTGTGATCACGGTTGAGGAGGGCTCAGGTCTTGAGAACGAACTCGACGTGGTGGAAGGCATGCAGTTTGATCGCGGCTACCTCTCGCCTTACTTCATCAATAATCAGGACAACATGTCTGCCGAAGTTGAAGATCCCTTCATTCTTTTAGTCGACAAGAAGATCTCCAATATCCGAGAACTGCTACCCGTGCTGGAGCAGGTGGCCAAGGCTTCACGCCCATTGGTC
>CBFHSJ010000024.1:0-22822 GCA_965658485.1 Luminiphilus sp. | reverse complement strand
GAACGCTCAAATGCCTCTTTTGCCATGGCGACACACTCTCCTGAGTTTCCGTCTATCCGGCGCCCTGTCTGCGCCTATCCATCAACTTCCCGGTATCCCGCCCTCGGCGCCATACCGAATTGGAGCTCATAACCGGATTTGAACCGGTGACCTCTTCCTTACCAAGGAAGTGCTCTACCGACTGAGCTATATGAGCAAAACTGCTGCCCTGTTTGGAGCGGGTAGCGGGGATCGAACCCGCATCATCAGCTTGGAAGGCTGAGGTTCTACCATTGAACTATACCCGCGGTAACCGCTTACCTACCCCGGGACCCACACCAGCTTTCGGAGGCTCTAAACCCCCGCCGACGTTATCCTTGGTGGAGGGGGGTGGATTCGAACCACCGAAGCTCGCGCGTCAGATTTACAGTCTGATCCCTTTGGCCACTCGGGAACCCCTCCGGAAGGGCGCACATTCTCTAGATGTCGACACCTTGTGTCAACAGCCCCAGAGAGGGAATTATCCGCCTCACAGAGGGGAAATAGCGTCTTGTGGAGTGAACGCTCAAGCGCCCCGGCCGGCACCGAGCCAGCAGTCCGCATAGAGGCTTGTTTAGGCCGCGTGAGAAGGGGAAAGGACGACCTGCCGCCACCGGCCCCAGTTGCGATCAAGGCCGCCGCCTTTCAGTGCTGGTTGAACCATTGAAGCGCTAAAAAGGCGTGAGGAGCACGCGGTTCGCAAAAGCCATCAAAATCGGTAGGTCAATCCGGCAATCACGTCACTTCGCGAACCGCCGTAGCCAACCTCAAACAACACGCCCCAGCGAACAAGTTTTGCCGCCACTGCCAGCAGAGCGGCTCGACGTGGCGATATTACCCAACTTTTGTTTGAAACAAGTATATTAGGATGGATCACCCGCCGTCGGATACTGCGGGTGCCGGCATGAGATATGAATGGAGCTGGCGAGAGGAATCGAACCCCCGACCGGCTGATTACAAATCAGCTGCTCTACCTACTGAGCTACGCCAGCGAAACGTGGTGCACGGGGCGCTACAATCTACCCATGCCGATGCGGTGCGCATCATCCCCTCGGGGGGACTAATCGTCAAGCGTTTGGGACAACCACAGCCTAAGGCCTTCCATCACCAGATTGGGGCTATATGTGGCCGCCAAACCCAAATCCTGCAGAGTGGTAGCCGCGCCACCGGTGAGCAGCGCGCGATGCTCGGGGTAATCTGCCACTGTAGACTGCACGGCGCCGATCACCGCTCGCCAGCACCCCGCACTGACGCAGGCGTTAGTGGTATTGCCGGGCCCAATGCGCGGCGTTTCAAGGGCACTCAAACGAATCCGATCAGTCTCGCTAGTCAGGGCGCGCCGCATCAGATCGGCGCCCGGCAAGATATACCCGCCCTCATGCGTACCCTCTGCGGACACCAAATCCACGGTCACCGCCGTGCCCGCATCAATGACACACAACGCACCCTCGTTGTGAACATTGGCTGCCAACATGGCAAGCCAGCGGTCTACGCCCATTCGCTCCGGCTCGTCGTAACTGCTCACCAAGCCAAGAAACGTTGTTTGTGCCGCCGCACGGTGCACCGTCGCCTCCTTGCCCGCTGTCAGCGTGGACATCAGCTCGGCGTCAGTCGCGTCACTGGCAACGCTGGCCAGCCCCGCCACTGACCAAGGTTCGGCCTCCACGCGTCGACAGAGGCTGATCACATCTGAGACCGAGCCCCCGGTGTCCAGCAAGCCTTCGGCATTGGCAAGACGCCACTTAATTGCGGTGTTACCCACATCGATCAGTAACCACTGCATCTGCTCAGTCATTCTGCCGCCCCAATCTCAAGCAACGTCGCTTCTCCACCCGCCGCCACCGACTGACCTGTCTCCGTGCTCACCAAAAGTGCACCATTCCGATCAACGCCCGCCGCTTGGCCAGCGATATTGGGCGTGCCTTCTACCAACACCCGCCGACCAAGCAAAAAATCCCGCTGACGCCACCGCTCAAGCCAGCTGCCCATGTCGCCGTCAGAAATATCCGAGAGCCCGGAGGCTACCTGGCTGATCATTTGGGCAGCCAAACCATTGCGGTCTACCTGTGCGCCACGCGCAGTGACCAGATCAGTCCATGGTCGCTGGATGGCATCTGTATCCTCGACAGGCATATTCACGTTGAGTCCAATGCCCGCGATAACCGGAATCGCGCCGCTTTTCTCGCTCAGCAGCTCTATCAGTACCCCGCCCAGCTTGCGCTCACCATAGTAAAGGTCATTAGGCCACTTAAGCGCGAGGTCTACGTCGCAGTCCGTCGCGATCGCTTCGGCCAGCATGGCGCCAATCGCTAAGCTGAGACCGGATAATCTGTCTGCCGGCCCATGAAAGCGCCAACCTAACGAGAGATAAAGATTGGCCCCCCGGGGGCTATGCCAGCTTCGACCGCGTCGACCGCGGCCTTGAGTTTGCTCCTCTGCCAGCACTGCCATGCCGTGGGAGTCCCCAGCCGGTAAACGTTCCCGGACCACATCATTGGTAGATCCCACGGAGTCATAGACCTCAACGGTGAACATTGCCAAGGCAGGTACTGACAATGAGTCGATGATGGCGCGGGCATTGAGAGGCGTCATGGTCATAGCCGCCATCATACCTTCAGCGCGCTAACTTTTTTGTCCTTTAGCTAGCATCGATTGCGCTACTCACGTCGATGGTCTAGTGCCCCGCAACGATATCTGTCACCATCGAGTAACGTCGGGCGTCTTATCAATCAACCCAACATGTCCAATTCCCCATTGCAAACCAGAGAGCGGCTCCGCCTGCTCGCCATGATCCTTGCGCTGGCGATCGGAGGCCTGTTGATCGCCCAGCTTTGGACGCAACCGCTGTCACAAGCCAGTTTGGCTGCGGCGGGCCGGGGTGTGATATTCGTGCTGCTTGCGCTGGGCTTAATGGGCACCCGACGACTAAGCGTGGTGCTCACAGCACTGCTTTGTGGCGTTTCACTACCTAACCTACTGTCGGTCGATCACTCGCCACACATTTCAGATGCGCTGGAGGTCATTACACTCCTGCTGTGTGCCGGTTTGTTGCTGGCCTCAGCACGCTCCTCACTCCCACAGGACACCGCCCCTTGAGGCTCTTTGGCGACACACTCGTTACCCCGCTGGGCACCTTGACGCTGGAGGCCAGCGATCGTGGGTTGAGCAGCATTAAGTTTCCAAACCGGCCAACCAGAAAAATAGAAGGCAAACTGACTAGCAACAGCGTTATCAAGCTAGCCCAGCAGGAGCTGACAGCTTACTTCGCACGGCAACTGAAAGAATTCTCTGTGCCGCTTGACTGGCGTGGCACGGCCTTTCAGGAATCAGTATGGCAAGCACTTCGCTCCATCCCCTATGGAGAAACTGTGAGCTATGGCGACATTGCGCGGGCAATCGGCCGGCCTCGATCCGCCAGACCTACCGGCGGCGCCGTGGGACGCAACCCGCTCCCAATCATTGTTCCCTGCCACCGGGTGGTCGGCACTGATCAAACACTCACAGGCTTCACCGGGGGGCTGAACCTCAAAATCGCTTTACTCGAGATTGAGGGCCGTCTGGTCGAATGACGCTCAGGCGTTGAGATCGGGAATGATCTCGTCCTTGAGTCGTTCAATCGATTCCTTCAGCAGCAACTTTTCCTTTTTGAGACGCTGCACCAGCAGCTGGTTCTGCCAAGGTCGCGATTGGAGTTCGATGATTTTCTGATCGAGAGTGCGATGCTGGTTTTGCATGACAACCAGACGCTCCGCGGGCGAGAGATCCTCGTTAGCTGCTGACTCATCTGGTCCAACACGCTCTGTCATGCATTACCTCGCACCCGCCCCAGGGGAAATCTAACTGGGGTTCGGCCGCGCTGACAAGTCACTCTGACTGAACGAGCCACTGCCCGGGTAACACCATGCTGAGCGGGAACTCGCAGCCTATTGAGCTCATACCGTCAAAGGTCGGGATCCGGGATCAGCTCAAGATAATTGATTTCGCTGTCCCCGGCCGCCACAAACTTGGGCGCCTTCAAGCTGTCCCACTGGTTGTAACGAACCGGCGCACCCTCGAGGGTGGTAACGCTACCACCTGCGGCGCGCACCAACGCATCCCCCGCCGCCAAATCCCATTCGTAACAGGGCGAGGTTCGCGGATAAACATCAGCGCTGCCTGATGCCACGTCGCAAAATTTAAGGGCACTGCCCGCATTAAGGCGCTTGGAACCTTGAGCCAGCTCGGCAAGGCGAGCGAGCATCATCTGCACCCGCTCCTCGCGATGGCGGGCACTAGCGGACATCACGAGCTGCGCGGTTGGATCGAGGGCGCGAGTGCTCAAGCCGCCACCCTCCTCGTCGGAGAATAACGGATAACGCCTTGCGCCCCAGTACGGCACACCGAAATCTAGATGGCCCCGATTGGGCGCAGCGATCAGCCCCAGCACCGCCTCCGCCTCAACGATCAATGCGATATTCACCGTGAATTCTCCGGTGCCCTCAAGAAACTCTTTGGTGCCGTCCAATGGGTCGATCATCCAGCACACTGGCCAGTCACGCCGACCAATCAGCTGCTCCAGTGTCGACTCCTCCGAGAGAATCGGGATATTGGGCGTCAGCGACTGCAACGCCTGACAAATCAGCTGATGTGATGCGTGATCAGCCTCAGTGACGGGGCTGGCGTCTGACTTTTGGCTAACCGCCACCTCACCGACAATGGCGTAAAGATCGAGAATGCACCGCGAGGCTTCTGCAGCGAGCGCCCTCAGAGCAGTGATCAGATCGGGCAGGGAGAGCTGGGCCTCCTCTAGCATCGCATCAAGACCGGGGTTGCCGCTATAGTGACGTCTATTCATTTCAACAGGGTAGCACCCGATGGCCTTATCTGTGGCCTCCAGTTTATCGGTCGAAGCGGTGGACTGGTCACAACTCGACACCATTTTGCTAGACATGGACGGCACGCTCCTCGATCTCGAGTTCGACAATCATTTCTGGGGCACAGTGATCCCGAGTGAGTGGGGTCGGCAACGCGGCCTCGACGTCCAAACCAGTCAGAAGACGCTGGCACCCGTGTTTGCCGGTGAGCGTGGCAAGCTAAACTGGTATTGCCTCGACTTCTGGGGCGATACGCTGGAGCTCGATATCCCGGCGATCAAGGCACACTATGCAGAAGGCATCCGCTGGCGGCCCCAGGCAGAGACCTTCCTGCGACATCTTCAAGCGAGCCCTCTCGACGTCGTATTGATCACCAACGCGCACCCTTTGACCCTGAAGATGAAAGCAGAGCGCCTGCCTTTGGCTCAGTGGTTCGATGTGATGATCAGCTCACATGATTACGGCGCACCAAAAGAAACGCCCACTTTCTGGCGCAGCCTTATTCAAGATCACCCCTTTGACCCCGAGCGAACGCTGTTTGTGGACGACTCCGAATATGTGCTCGATTCGGCACAGGAATTTGGCGTGGCGCATCTGGTCACCTTGCGGCAACCCGACTCGACACTGCCTCCGCGGGTCGATACGCGATTCCCCGCCATTCACCACTTTGAGGAAATCCTGAGCGGATTGCCGACCATTGACTGATAGCGAACAGGGCAACAGCAAAGTCCGGATCGATAAGTGGTTGTGGGCCGCGCGTTTTTTTAAGACCCGGTCACTGGCCAAGTCGGCCATAGAAGGCGGCAAGGTCCAGCTCGCCGGACAAAAGGTGAAAGTGTCGCGAGAAGTGGCCCCGGGAGACATATTGCGAATCCGTCAGGGTTGGGATGAGCGCGAAGTCACAGTCATCGCGACTAGCGAGCAACGAAGGGCAGCGCCGATCGCCCAAACCCTTTATACAGAAACCGAGGCGAGCGTAGAGAGACGCACCCGCGCTGCACAGGCGCGCAAAGCCGCAGGCACGCTGGCAAGGCCCTCACAGCGTCCGGGTAAACATGAACGCAAAGCATTGGAACGCTTGAGAAAGCAGTTCGATCCCACCTGATTTAAGTCGGCGCTGAAAACAAAACTTGGGGTATGATCGTTGGCATGATTGAAGAGTTGCCGACAACCAGACCCCATACGCCGCTACTCGATGGCGTATCGACTGATCTCAACGCACTCTCACAGCTGCAAAGT
Source organism: Luminiphilus sp. (assembly GCA_965658485.1). Taxonomy (GTDB): domain Bacteria; phylum Pseudomonadota; class Gammaproteobacteria; order Pseudomonadales; family Halieaceae; genus Luminiphilus. The sequence goes on along the minus strand of CBFHSJ010000024.1, from coordinate 16,712 downwards.
CACGAACTGGTGCAGCTGGCCGAGGAGCTTCGACACGACCTGCTCTACTCTGTAGCGGGCACCGGGGGGCATTTCGGTGCCGGGCTGGGTGTAGTCGAACTGACGGTGGCGCTGCACCATGTTTTCAATACCCCCCACGATCGCATCGTGTGGGATGTCGGGCACCAAACCTATCCCCACAAAATTCTGACCGGACGGCGAGATCGCATGAACAGCATGCGACAGCTCGAGGGCTTGTCCGGGTTTCCTAAGCGCGCCGAGAGCCCCTTCGACACCTTTGGCGTGGGTCATTCCTCGACCAGCATCTCCGCGGCCATGGGCATGGCCCTGGCGGCACAGAAACAGGGTATCGACCGCAAGGTCGTTGCCGTCATTGGAGACGGCGCGATCACTGGCGGCATGGCTTTTGAGGCGCTGGCCCACGCGGGCCATGAACGCCCGAATATGCTGGTCATCCTGAATGACAACCAAATGTCGATTGGCCACAACACCGGTGGACTGGCGACCTATTTCGCCAAGATCTGGGCCAGCAAGACCTATACGGCACTGCGGGAGGGCTCCAAAAAGATCCTTGAGCACGTTCGTGGCGCCTGGGATCTGGCTAAAAAGACCGAAGAACACATGAAGGGCATGGTAGCACCGGGCACCATGTTCGAAGAGCTGGGCTGGCACTACATTGGGCCACTTGATGGTCATGACCTGCCGCAGCTGGTGAACACACTCAAGGTCATGGCTGACCTCAAAGGCCCTCAATTCCTGCACATTCGTACCATCAAAGGAAAGGGTTTCGCCCCAGCGGAGCGCGACCCCATTGGCTACCACGCCATCAACAAATTGGAACCGGCCAAACCCGCCCAGTCGGCGGTGCCAGCTAAACCCAAGGCCCCCAAATATCAGGACGTGTTCGGGCAGTGGCTGTCTGACCTCGCGGCTCAAGATGACCGGGTGGTGGGCATCACCCCCGCCATGTGTGAGGGGTCAGGCATGGTGCACTATGCCAAGGCGTTTCCCGAGCGCTTCTATGACGTTGCGATTGCCGAACAGCACTCGGTGACGCTCGCTGCGGGCATGGCCTGCGATGGCCTCAAACCGGTGCTCGCCATTTACTCCACCTTTTTGCAGCGTGGCTACGATCAGCTGATACACGATGTGGCATTGCAGGGTCTGGACGTCACTTTGGCCATTGATCGGGCGGGCCTCGTGGGTCAGGATGGGCCCACGCATCATGGCACCTTCGATCTGTCTTATTTGCGCTGCATCCCCAATATGGTCGTTGGTGCACCCAGCGATGAAAATCAGTGCCGGCAAATGTTGCAGAGTGCGTGGCTCCATGAGGGGCCCTCAGCGGTTCGCTACCCGCGAGGGGAAGGCACTGGCATTGCGATCGAGGCTGGACTCTCCAAGATGGAGATCGGCAAAGCCGAGCTGGTGAGAAAAGGAAGCGGCATCGCCATCCTTAACTTTGGTGTACTGCTGGATCAAGCGCTGACTGCCGCCGAAGCATTGGGCGCAACGGTGGTCGACATGCGCTGGGTGAAACCTCTGGACGAGGCGATGATTCTCTCGCTGGTGGAACAACATGGTCTGCTGATTACGCTGGAGGAAAACGCCGTAGCCGGTGGCGCGGGGAGCGGCGTCGCCGAATTCCTCGCCAACGCGGGCGTCATTTGCCAATTGCGCCACGTGGGCATCCCCGACGCCTTCATCGCGCATGCCGGGCAAGGTGAATGTCGGCGGCTGGCAGGATTGACCGCCGACAATATCATCGCGGTGGCACAGAGCACGGCGCCGATCACGACCAGCCAACAAGCACTTTAACCTTTTACTTCTGGAAGGCACTGACACGTGGCCAAATCGAGTAAAGCGGCATCATCACCCAGTATCACCCAGCAAATGACAGAGCTGAGTGAGCTGGTTGAGCAGCTTGAGGACCCGGAAATCGAGCTGGAAGCGGCGCTAGTGCTTTATGAAAAAGGCGTCAAATTGACTGGCAGCATTCAAAAAGTTCTTGAGTCCGCGGAACAACGTGTAGCGCAGGTGGCCGCAGACGGATCGCTGCTGGAAGAGGATGAGGCGTCAGACGAAGCCTGAGTGTGATATGGAACCGTTCGCCTGGCTGAGCTGCCCTGATCCAAAACTTGCCGAAGCGCTCGACTATCTCGCACAGCACCCCGGCAAACAACTACGGAGCCGACTAACCATCTCCAGCGCCGAGCTGATCGCGGGGAGAAGCGTCCCCGCCGCCGTCATGGCGGGCGAGGCGATCGAACTGCTCCACACCTACTCTCTTGTGCACGATGATCTTCCCGCGATGGACGATGATAACCTGCGCCGGGGGCAACCCACCTTACACTGCGCCTTCGACGAGGCGACCGCCATTCTTGCCGGAGATGGCCTGCAGGCCGCCGCCTTTCAGCGGCTCACCGAAATAGAGACGTTAAGCGCCGAGCAGCGCCTCAACATTATCGGGGTTGTCACCAAAGCCGTCGGCTTTCATGGCATGGTGGGTGGCCAGGCACTCGACCTGGCCGCCGAACATCGATCTGTCCCTGTCACCGCGCTCAGGGACATACACCACCTCAAAACCGGTGCGCTCATCTCAGCAGCGGCAGAGGTCGGCGCCATTTGCGGCGGCGCTACCCGCTCGCAGCGCGAGGCGCTAACGCGATTTGCCAAAGCGATCGGGCTTGCCTTTCAAGTCACCGACGACGTCCTGGACGTCACCGGGGATAGCGCCTCACTCGGTAAAACAGCCGGCAAGGACGAGCGCGCAGAAAAATCCACTTATGTCAGCACGCTGGGCTTGGAAGGTGCAAAACAGGAGGCCGATGCGCTGCTCAATGGAGCACTAGACGCGTTGGCTGAGTTTGGAGACACCGCTGAGCCGCTGCGAAAGCTGGCCCGCAAAATGGTTCACCGGGACACTTAACCGCGCAGTTCGGGCCGCCTCCAAAAAAGCAGCCAGCCAACTCATTGTTCTCGCGGCAGCAGAATTAACTGAATGCGGCACGGCGCGCGCGCTGAACCAATTCCGGTGGGCCCTCGCTAGATGACCGCAATCGCCATCAGTGCTAGGGTCATGCACCCACCGGCCATTACCCCCGCCGCTACATCGTCCAAGACCACGCCCCATGCGCCGGGAACGCCGCGCTCCAGCGCGCTGACCGGCCACGGTTTAACAACGTCAAAGAGCCGGAACAACACCAGCGACCCGACCAGCAACAGGGCGCTAGGCAAGTCGAAAGTCAAAACACTCATGGGGATAAGCGCCGCCAGCCACAACCCTGCGAATTCATCGATCACGATCGCAGGGTGGTCGATCACACCCCAGGCGGCGCCTGCGCGCTTGGATGACCACACCGCCACAGCGATAAGCCCAAACCACCCACACCAGTGCCAGATCACCGGCATATCCAATAACAAAGCCAGTATTCCGGCAGCGACTATGCTGCCCGCCGTCCCGGGTGCCACCGGTGACAGTCCGGCACCGGCACCACTCGCGATCAGGGTCGCCGCATCAGAAATCGTTGCCTTGGTGGTGTCTTCGTGATCAGCGGTTGAAGTGGTCATAGCCGGTGCGCTCCGGAGTTCGATCACAGCTTATCCCGCTTCCCGCGACAACTCGACCCATTTCCGTGCAGCCATCCGGCAAGGGCATATTGCTTGGCAGCGTGAACAGCAACTCGTAGTCATCGCCGCCCGCCAGCGCCCAATCCAGACTCTGGACGGGATCCACAGATGATCTCAATGCCTCCGACAGTGGCAGCAGCGCGCTGTCAATTTCGAGCCGGACATCACTCGCCGTAGCCACATGAGAGGCATCTGCCAAGAGTCCGTCGGAGACATCGATGCAGGAGGTCGCGCAGCCCCGGAGAGTTTCCCCCAGCGCCAGACGCACCGAGGGTTTTGTATACCGCGTCATCAAAAATTCCGCTCCTGACTCATCGACTGCAATCCGTCCGCTGATCACTGCAAGGCCCGCCGCCGCATCGCCTAGGGTGCCACTGACGCAGAGTCGATCACCGGGTCGCGCGCCCGAGCGCGTCAAATAGCTATCTGCCGGCGTCGAGCCGAGCACCGTGATCGTCAGGCTCAGCGGTCCTCGCGTCGTATCGCCGCCCACCAGCGGCGCCCCTATCACGCTGCAGGCATCAGCGAGCCCCCGAGAAAAGCCCTCTAGCCAAACCCGATCTCCCTCCGGAAGCGTGAGAGATAGCAACAAAGCCTCAGGGGACGCACCCATGGCCGCCAAATCGCTGGCTGCAGCCATCACACTTCGGTAAGCGACGTCGGTGGGCGAGAGCGTGGCCAAAAAATGAACACCCTCAACAGCCGTATCGGTAGAGACGTGAAGGAGTTGACCGTCGGGTAACGAGAGCGCGGCGGCGTCGTCACCGATACCCAAGCGAACTGATGAGCCTTGATCCAATCCGGCAAAAAAATCCTGAATCAAGTCGAATTCACTATCTGACATCAGCTGTTTTGCGCGTGCTCCACGGCTCGCAGATCTCTGGCAATCTTGTCTAGCACGCCATTGATGTATCGGTGGGAATCTGTGGCGCCAAACTTTTTTGCCAGGGCGACCGCTTCATTGATGACAACTTTGTATGGCACATCGATGCGGTCTCTCAGTTCAAAGGTGCCCAGGCGCAACAGATTTCTCTCGATCGGATCGAGCTCGTCGAGCTTGCGATCGAGGGCAGGCGTGAATAGCGCCTCAAGAGCTTCGACATCGCCGACAACACCTTTCAACACCGCGCTGAAGTAATCGCCATCGGTGTGCTGAAAGTCGTTATCGACCCGGAACTCAGCTTCGATATCTGTCGCACTGGCTCCCGATAAGGTCCACTGGTACAGAGCCTGAAGGCCAAAGTGGCGCGCTTTGCGACGCTGCGCAGCCAGAGCATTTGGCTGGCCCATCAGTCGCGCAACGTTCGCAGGAGATTCACCATCTCGACTGCGCTCATGGCTGCTTCGGCGCCTTTATTTTCTTCGTCGTCTCCAGAGCGCTCGAGCGCCTGCTCCAGCGTATCGACCGTTAGCACGCCAAAGGCCACCGGCTTGCCGGTGCGCAGCGCTACCTCACCGATGCCCCGGGTGCATTCGCCAGCAACATATTCAAAGTGAGGTGTGCCACCACGTATAACGGCTCCCAGCGCCACCACGGCGTCGCAATCGGATCTTTGGGCGGCGGCCTGACAGGCCAGAGGGATCTCGAAGGCGCCCGGCACACCCACCACCTCGACCTGCTCACCTTCAATACCCACCTCAGCGAGTGCCTGCGTGGCGCCCTTGAGCAGCCCGGTCACGATCTCCTCATTCCAGCGCGTGATCACAATGACGTACCGGCCATCGTTGCCCGGTACCTGCGACGCTGAATTATCAATACCTTTGCCCGACATCGGTCCGAGTTCCTCAGTGCGAATCAGCGGCTTCTGGCGGCGCCACAAAATCGACGACTTCAAGACCGAAACCCGCCAACGCATTGTACTTGAGTGGCGCTCCCAATAAGCGAATCTGCCCTACACCTAAGTCACGCAGAATTTGTGCCCCCATCCCTATCTGATTGTAGGCATCCGGACTGCCGGCTTTGTCACTTTCGGGCTCACCGAGCAGACGATCAATGTCATGAAGCAGATCATCAGTGGCCTCGGGCTTGCTGAGCAATACCAATACGCCGCCCTCTGATTCTCCAATCGCCTTAAGGCTAGCATCGAAGGACCAAGAAGCATGGCCATCGAGAGTCGTGCCCACCAGATCCCTGAACACTGACGTGACGTGCACCCTCACAAGGGCAGGTTTGGCCGCATCGATCACGCCCTTTGTCAGCGCCACATGCAGTCGGCCCTGGGTAGTGTCCTGATAAGCGGTAGCGCTGAAAACGCCATGCCGTGTTTGCAGTGTGCCCTCACGCACAGCGCGAATGGTTTTCTGGTTAGCGAGTCTATAAGTCACCAGATCAGATACCAGCCCCGTTACCAGCTGATGCTGATCAGCAAAGCCCAGCAAATAGTCGGCATCCGCCACAGCACCATCGTTATCCAATACTTCTGTGAACACTGCCGATGGTAGAAGCCCGGCAAGGGTCGCCAGATCCATCGCCGCCTCGGCTGGTGCGGTGCGAGTGAGGACGCCCCCCGCGGCCGCAGCGATAGGGAAAATATGACCTGGTTGCACCAGATCAGAGGCTTGGCTCGCCGTATCGACAGCCACCCGAACAGTGTGCGCTCGATCCGCTGCCGAGATGCCCGTGTCGATACCGGTGGCAGCTTCAATCGACAACGTGAAAGGCGAGAGCGAATCGTCTCCTTCTACCATCAGCGGGAGCTGTAGCTCCTCGCATCGCTGAGGGGTCATCGCTAGACAGACCAACCCGCGCGCCTGGCGCGCCATGAAGGCAATGTGCTGAGCCTCGCAGTGCTCTGCAGCCACCACGACAAAGCCCGTCATACCTCCCGCACTGTTCTCATTCAGCAGCAGACAGCTGTGGCCATGTCGCAGCGCACTGAGCAACTTATCGATGTCGGCATACTCGGTCACAGCGTTATGACTCCGACGGAGACTGATCGTATTGCATCAATCTCTCGAGATAGCGTGCAATAACATCAACCTCTAGGTTAACGGGACTACCCACTTGATATTTACTGAACACCGTCTCCTCCCAGGTTTGGGGAATGATCGTGAGTTCGAAGCTGGCGCCGTCGACCTGATTCACCGTAAGGCTCGTACCATCGACGCAAATGCTGCCCTTCATGGCGATATAGCGAGCCAGGTTTTCTGGCGCCGCGATCGTCACCCGCCAAAAACGCGCATCCTCGACAACGCGCTCAACACGCCCCACCCCATCGACGTGCCCGCTGACCAGATGTCCACCGAGTGCCGTTTGGAGCGTTAGCGACGTTTCCAGATTGACCGCGTCGCCAATGCCTTTGCCTCCTAGTGTCGTCAGCGAGAGAGTCTCGGGCGACACATCAGCCCAAAAGCCATCACCGGGCAGCTCTGTGACGGTGAGGCAAACACCGCTGGTGGCAATGCTGTCCCCCAGCGATACGCCCGTCAGCGGCAACTTGCCCGTCTCGATACGCAGCCGGATGTCTTTCTCGCCGGGTTCAATCGCGGCGATACACCCGATAGCTTGAATAATCCCTGTAAACACAGTGGCTCCTGAATCAGTTGTTTAGCGAGAAGCTCTTGCGCGCTGAGCTACCCTTTCGGGGCGGCCATGATACGCAGATCTGCGCCCATGCGGGTCACCTCGTTGATCTCAAATTCCGGCGCCTCAATCAGCGCTGAAAAGTTCATCGCCGCCATGGCGCGAGCGTCATCACCTAGCAACTTGGGGGCCTGGTAGATAATGAGTCGGTCTACCCAACCGCCTCTCAGCAGCGCACCCGATAGCGTGGGACCTGCCTCAACCATGATCTCATTGAAGGCATGCTTTTCGAGGTGCTGCACCCAGGCACGGATATCGACGCGGCCCTCGGCATCCATAGCAAGCACGACGACCTGACTTGGCTCACCGAGCGTAATGTTCTCAGTGGTAATCACGGTAGTTTCGCCGCCTGCCAAAATCCGCGCGCCGGCCGGCGTCCGGCCTTTCGAGTCGAGCACCATACGAGACGGGGGGTGCGCCAAGGCTCGCTCTTTATCCTCGCCATCGAGTGGCAACTCATCTGCTCGCAAGGTCAGTCGGCAATCATCCTCCAGCACGGTACCCACACCGGTCACCATCAGGTCAGCTTCTGCGCGAAGCCGCTGCACATCCGCTCGCGCTTCCTCACCCGTAATCCACTGGCTTTCCCCCGAAGACATTGCGGTCCGCCCATCTAACGATGCTGCGATCTTCAACGTGATGCGCCCATACCCACGACGCATGCGCAGAAGAAAGCCGGCAAGATCTGCCTCGACCTGATCTGCGCCCTCTCCAAGATCGACCTCGATACCTGCGCAGCGCAGCGCAGCGATCCCACGGCCAGCAACCTCAGGGTTCGGATCCTCCAACGCCACCACCACCCGACTGACACCGGCATCGATCAATGCACTGGCGCAGGGGCCTGTCTGACCATGATGACTGCAGGGTTCTAAAGTAACGTAAGCGGTCACACCGTTTGCGTCACCGGCGTCGCTGAGTGCCATGACTTCGGCATGCGCTTGCCCAGCGGGTTGCGTAAAACCGGCGCCGACCTCCTGATCAGCACGCACCAAGACGCAGCCGACAGGGGGGTTGGGTGCTGACCAGTAACGTGCGCGACGGCCCAGTTCGATCGCGCGCTGCATCCAGCGGCGATCCCGAGCGTCGCTCACGGTGAATCGCCTTCGGTCGGCTCGGCCTCCAGAGATTCAATCGCATCTCTGAATTCAGCGAGATCCTGAAAGCTCCGATAAACTGACGCGAAGCGCACGTAGGCAACATGATCCAGTGCCTTCAGCGAGTCCATCACACGCTCGCCCACTTGCAGCGACTTGATCTCCCGCTCCCCGGTGGCACGCAGGCGATGCTTGATCTGTTGGAGCTCGGCTTCAATGCTCTCGACTGAAACGGGGCGTTTTTCCAGCGCACGCAGCAAGCCTGACCGCAACTTCTCCTCATCAAAGGGCTCGCGGCTACCGTCCTGCTTGATGATTCGCGGCAGTACCAATTCCGCCGCTTCGTAGGTCGTGAAACGCTCGGTGCAACTCAGGCATTCCCGCCGTCTGCGCACCTGAGCGCCGTCGGCAACTAGACGTGAGTCAATGACCTTGGTTTCGTCGGTGCTGCAGAAAGGGCAGTGCATGGCATCAGGGGCGTCACAAAGACGCCCACCCTCTCAGTGCGCGTAAACCGGCATCTTGGCGCACAGCGCCTTCACCTGCTCGCGCACTGCAGGTATCACTTGGTCTGAGGTCCCCGCTTCCAAGGAGGCCAATACGTCGCAGATCCAACCAGTCAATAGTTCAGTTTCTTCCACGCCAAACCCGCGGGTCGTGATAGCGGGCGTGCCCAATCTCAGACCAGAAGTGACGAACGGCGAACGCGGGTCATTCGGCACGGCATTTTTATTCACCGTGATATACGCTTTACCCAGTGCCGCATCCGCGTCCTTTCCGGTGTACTCCTTGCCAATCAAGTCCAACAGCATCAGGTGGTTATCAGTACCGCCCGATACAATCTTGTGCCCCCGCGCGACAAAGGTCGCGGCCATGGCCTGCGCGTTGCGGACCACCTGCTTCTGATAGTTGACAAAATCTGGTGACATTGCCTCTTTGAAGGCGACCGCCTTGGCAGCAATCACATGCATGAGTGGCCCGCCTTGAGCGCCGGGGAAAATCGCCGAGTTAAATTGCTTCTCAAGCGCCTCGTTGGCCCGGGCGAGGATGAGCCCTGATCTTGGACCCCTAAGTGTTTTGTGGGTCGTCGTCGTCACCACATCGGCGTGGGCAATCGGGTTGGGATACACGCCCGCCGCCACCAAGCCCGCCACGTGGGCCATATCAACCAGCAAAAAGGCACCAACCTCGTCGGCAATCTCGCGGAATTTGGACCAGTCGAGAATCCGGCTGTAGGCCGAAAAACCACCAATGATCAGCTTGGGTTTGTGCACGATAGCCAGCTCGCGCACCGCTTCGTAGTCGATCAAACCGGTGTCATGATCAATCCCGTACTGCACCGCCTGATAAATCTTGCCCGAAAAATTGACCGATGCACCGTGGGTCAGATGCCCCCCATCGGCGAGGCTCATCCCCAGCACGGTGTCGCCGGGCTTGAGGAGCGCCTGAAAGACAGCAATGTTCGCACTTGAGCCAGAATGCGGCTGCACGTTAGCAAAGTCGGCACCAAACAAAGCCTTGGCACGCTCAATCGCCAGGGTTTCCGCCCGATCAACGAATTCACAGCCGCCGTAATAGCGCTTCCCGGGGTAACCCTCGGCGTATTTGTTTGTCAGCACCGAGCCCTGAGCCTCCAGCACCCTGGGACTGCAGTAGTTCTCCGAGGCAATGAGCTCAATGTGCTCCTCCTGGCGAACGGTTTCAGCGCTCATGGCTGACCACAGCTCGGCATCAAAGGCTTCGATGGTCTGGGTATCGCGGTCGAGGTACTGCGACAAATGGGTGGCAGCTTGATTCATAAGGGCTTCCTGCGGCTTGGAACGGGACAACCGCCCCGTGGCTTTCAATGAAGGGCGAATGGTAGCGGAACCCGGCCGCGGCGTCAGGGTTTTATCATTCAGACACTACAAAGTGACATGAGTTTACGTTTACGATGTTCAGACCGGATTAAGGAGAAAAACTATGCGAATCAGTATCTTCGGCAGCGGCTACGTGGGACTGGTGCAGGCGGCAGTGTTCTCCGAGGTCGGGCACCAGGTCACCTGCATGGATATTGACCCCTCTCGCATCGCGCGCATCCAAGACGGTGACCTACCCTTTTACGAACCCGGCCTGAACGACCTCGTCCAAGCAGGCATCGCGCAAAACACACTTCGTTTTACCGATGACACTGCAGAAGCCGTTGAGGCCAGTGATTATCTCTTTATTTGCGTTGGCACGCCCTCAGCAGCCGACGGCAGCGCGGATTTACAGTATGTAATGTCGGTTGCAGAGGGCATCTCAGCGCACATGAGCACCCGCAAAGTCGTGGTAAACAAATCCACTGTGCCCGTAGGCACGGCAGACAAGGTGGCCGGCTATATTGCGTCAGGATTAGCGGCCCGCGGGGCAGATATACCTTTTGAGGTGTGTTCCAACCCAGAGTTTCTTAAAGAGGGCTCTGCGGTCGCCGATGCGCTAAAACCCGACCGAATCATTATCGGGGCCCGCTCAGAAGCCACTGTGGCCGAGTTCCGTCGCATGTACGAGTCGTTCAACCGCAACCACGACAAAATGATGTTCATGGATCCGCGCAGTGCCGAACTCACCAAGTACGCTGCGAACGCCATGCTGGCCACGAAAATCAGTTTCATTAATGAAATCGCCAATATCGCAGAGGCGGTGGGCGCTGACGTCGAGCTGGTGCGCCAAGGCATCGGCTCTGACCCCCGAATTGGCTATCAATTTATCTACCCGGGCGCGGGTTATGGCGGCTCTTGCTTTCCCAAGGATGTCCAAGCGCTCGATTACCTCGCCAAGCAGAGCGGCACCCGTGCTCAAATCTTGCCTGCAGTACACAACACCAACGAGCGGCAGAAACAGAAGTTGGCCGAGCAGATCATAGCGCGATTTGGAGCAGACCTGACAAACCGCACCGTCGCGGTGTGGGGCCTGTCTTTCAAGCCGAACACTGACGACATGCGAGAGGCACCCAGCCGCGTCCTGATTGAGGCTGTCTGGAGAGCGGGCGGCAAGGTCAAAGCATTTGATCCACAGGCCATGGAAGCCTGCGAAGCCATCTACGGGCCGCGGGATGACATGCACTACTGCGCGACCAAAGAAGAAGCACTCGACAATGCAGACTGTCTGGTCATCTGCACGGAGTGGAAGCTATTCCGAGCGCCGGATTTTGAGGACATCAAAAAGAGGCTCATCACACCGGTGATCATCGATGGCCGCAACCTTTACAACCCAGAGGACATGGAAACACTCGACATCGAGTACTTCGGTATTGGACGCGGCCGCTCGGTGGTAGCGCAAACTTGAGCCCGACGCTGCAAGTCGGCTGGCGCGAGTGGGCGGCCCTGCCAGATCTTGGTCTGACTTGGATTAAGGTCAAGGTGGATACAGGCGCCAGAACGAGTGCCCTTCATGCCGGCGATATCGATTATTTCGAAAAGGATGGCGCCGAGTGGGTGAGGTTTTACTTGCGGAGTGTTGCCGGCTCGGATGAAATCGGCGACCGCTGTGAAGCAATGGTGATCGAGTATCGCGAGGTCACCGATTCTGGCGGAAACACCGAACGCAGGCCGGTCATTCGCAGCACAACCGTGATCGGCGAACACCAATTTCTTATCGACATTACGCTGACAGACCGCAGTGCAATGCGATTCCCGATGCTTCTGGGCCGCACTGCACTGCCAAGGGATGCGATGGTTTTGCCGAGACATTCATTTCTGCTCGGTGGCAGCCGACACGAACCGCCGGAAACCCGATGAAAATAGGCATACTCTCGCGTAACCCCAAGCTCTACAGCACCTCCAGATTATTGGAGGAGGCCCTCACGGCCGGTCACGACTGCAGAGTAATCGATACCCTGAAATGCTATATGGACATAAGCTCCGCGAAACCTTCTGTGTGGTATCGCGGAATAGAATTAGAGCATCTGGACGCTATCATCCCCCGCATTGGCGCCTCCATAACTAACTACGGTACGGCAGTGATTCGACAGTTTGAAATGATGGACACCTACTCCTTAGTGGGCTCTATCCCGCTTGGCCGCTCCAGATCCAAGCTAAGGGCGCTGCAACTGCTGTCCAAAAAAGGGCTCGGGATGCCCGCGACGGGATTCGCCCACGACATATCAAATACGCGACAGCTCATTCAATTAGTGGGCGGCGCACCAGTGGTAGTAAAGCTGCTCGAGGGCACTCAGGGACGCGGCGTGGTGCTTGCAGAAACCGCAAAGGCCGCTGAGTCTGTTATCGACGCCTTTAAGGAGCTTAGCGCTGATTTCCTCGTTCAGGAATTTATTAAGGAAGCAGGCGGCTCTGACGTGAGATGTTTCGTCATTGGCACCAAGGTGGTGGCGGCGATGGAGCGCACATCAGCAGCCGGTGAGTTTCGCTCCAACCTGCATCGTGGTGGTAGCGCCAAACTCACCAAACTCACCAAATTGGAAAGACGCACCGCTATCAAAGCCGCGCAGACTATGGGCCTGAGCGTTGCGGGTGTTGATTTATTGCGCTCCGACCGGGGACCTTTGGTCATGGAGGTCAATTCCTCACCCGGTTTAAGGGGCATTGAGGAAGCCACTGGAGTAAATGTCGCCGGCAAAATAATTGAGTTCATCGAGTCTCACGTTCACACCGGCAAATCGCAGCGCCGTGTGAAGGGATAACAAAGTGCCGGTTGAGATCACCCATTCCACAGCAGAATCAGTGCCTCACTATTTGTCCAACACGCTAACATCGTGAGTCAGATTTTCACCCTCTGATATGTCAAAGTGATGCGCAAATCTCAAGGAACTGCGCTGAACGCGAATTTCATTTGAGAGGCACTTGAACGCATGACAAAAAATTCATGACTTTCAAACATTGGAAGACCGGCGAAATCAAAACGATTGAGTTCCGCGACGCGGATGTATCCGCAAATCGAGGTAGCGAGCGCCTAGTCGTGTGGAAAGAGACCGAGCAGAAACTCGAGGACGTCATCAAGTCCGCTATCGTCGAGATACGCGAGGAATAAGTCCTCTCCACAAGGCGAACCATTGATCTCCAACAATAGCATCTCGACTCGGGCCGGCTCGATGTCGATAATCCGTACATCTGCGGGCAATCCCACAAGGGCATCCCGTTTCAGCAAGATCGTTGGAGTCATACCGTGGCGCAATACGTTTACACCATGAATCGGGTGGGAAAGATCGTCCCACCCAAAAAGGAAATTCTCAAAGATATCTCACTGTCGTTTTTTCCAGGCGCCAAGATTGGCGTGCTTGGTCTGAATGGCTCGGGTAAATCCACCCTGCTAAAGATCATGGCGGGCATCGATACTGAGATACTGGGTGAAGCGCGGCCCCAACCTGATATCAAGATCGGCTATTTACCTCAAGAGCCCCAGCTCAATTCAGAAAAAGATGTCCGTGGCAACGTAGAGGAAGGTGTTCAGGAAGCCATCGATGCGCTGGCTGGGCTAGAGAAGGTGTATGCGGACTATGCCGAGCCCGACGCAGACTTTGATGCGCTGGCCAAGGAGCAGGCCAGATTCGAAGATATTATTCAGGCCAAGGATGCACACAACCTCGACACGCGACTCGAGATTGCTGCTAACGCTTTACGTTTGCCGCCCTGGGACGCCAACGTCGACACACTGTCCGGAGGTGAGCTCCGCCGTGTCGCACTAGCAAGGTTACTGCTCTCAGAGCCGGACATGCTGCTACTCGATGAGCCGACTAACCACCTTGATGCCGAGTCTGTGGCATGGCTGGAGCACTTTTTGGAAGATTTCTCTGGGACTGTCGTGGCAATCACTCACGATCGTTACTTCCTCGATAACGCCGCCGGATGGATTCTCGAGTTGGACCGTGGCCGGGGCATTCCCTACGAGGGCAATTACTCCACTTGGCTAGAAGCTAAAGAGGCACGTATAGAGCAGGAGCAACGTCAAGAAGCTTCACACCAAAAAGCGATTAAGGCCGAACTTGAATGGGTGCGCTCCAACCCAAAAGGTCGTCAGGCCAAGAACAAGGCGCGACTGCAGCGCTTTGAGGAACTCAATTCGCAAGAGTTTCAAACCCGTAACGAGACCAACGAAATCTACATTCCGCCAGGTGCGAGACTCGGAGACAAGGTGATCGAGGTCAACGGCCTGCGAAAAGCCTTTGGGGATCGGTTGTTGTTCGAAGAAGTCAGCTTCACGGTGCCCAAAGGTAGCATCGTGGGCATTATTGGTGCCAACGGGATGGGTAAATCGACGCTATTCCGCATCTTGATGGGTCTAGAGACCCCCGATGGCGGTGAGGTCACGGTGGGTGAGACAGTGGAGCTTGGTTACGTAGATCAATCCCGGGATGATCTCGACGGCAGTAAAACCGTTTGGGAAGAGGTATCTGACGGCTTAGACATCATCCGCATCGGCAATTATGAAGTGCCTTCGCGATCGTATGTGGGTCGCTTCAACTTCAAAGGCTCTGACCAGCAAAAATTTGTTAAAGATCTCTCTGGGGGAGAGCGCAACCGACTTCACCTCGCCAAATTGCTTAAGCAAGGAGCCAATGTGCTTTTGCTGGATGAGCCCACCAACGACCTCGACGTCGAAACGCTGCGGGCACTGGAGGAAGCGCTACTGGCGTTCCCTGGCTCCGCATTGGTGATTTCGCACGACCGTTGGTTCCTCGACCGAATCGCCACCCACATCCTCGCTTATGAGGATGATGGCAACGTGGTTTTCCACGAGGGCAACTACTCGGAGTATGAGGATGATCGGCGACAGCGGGTTGGCGCGGAAGCCGCGGTACCCAGCCGAGTGAAGCACCGTAAGCTGAAGTAATGATCAGCAGGCACGGCCACAAAAACACCGACAGTGTCACACCAGACCGAGCGAACAGGGCATTAGATTGTGGGCGAAGACCTCAGTCAACGGGGAAGCGATCTGGGTGATTTCTTTGAGGGATCACTCATTGGCTGGCTTCCAACGCCTCGGAGAGACGCACAACGGGGATCACTTTAAGGCCCTTAATCGCCTTTTTCGGCGCGTTCCCTTTGGGCACAATCGCGAGCTTGAAGCCGTGTTTTGCAGCCTCGGCGAGCCTTTCCTGGCCACTGGCCACGGGTCGAATTTCCCCAGACAAACCCACCTCGCCAAAGACCACCCAGTCCCTCGGCAGGGGCCGGTTCCGCAGGCTCGACACCACTGCCAGCAACAGCGCCAGATCAGCCGAGGTCTCCATAACCCGCACACCGCCCACCACGTTGGCAAACACGTCCTGATCGCTCACCTGAATGTCACCGTGTCGATGCAACACCGCAAGCAACATCGCCAGCCTGTTCTGCTCAAAACCCACTGTCACGCGCCGGGGATTGCCCAGTGAGCTGTCATCGACAAGAGCCTGAATTTCCACCAGTAACGGGCGGGTACCCTCCCATACGACAACAACCGTTGTACCCGGCGCAGTGTGCTCCGAGCGATCCAAAAAAATCGCCGAAGGATTGGTGACCTCGCGCATGCCGGCATCGGTCATCGCGAAAATGCCCAGCTCGTTCACAGCGCCGAAACGATTCTTCTGCCCTCGCAAAGTGCGGTAACGGGAATCGTGGTCACCCTCGAGAAGTATCGAGCAGTCGATCATGTGCTCGAGCACCTTCGGCCCGGCGAGGCTGCCGTCTTTCGTCACGTGACCCACCAGTATCAATATCGTGCCCGTCTGCTTGGCATACCGGGTCAGTTGGGCAGCACAATCCCGAACCTGCGACACGCTCCCAGGAGCTGACGTCAGCGTCTCGCTGTGCACCACCTGAATAGAGTCGACAACGAGAATTTTGGGTTTTATGGACTCAGCCGAAGCCAGGATCGCATCGACATCGGTTTCTGCCATCAGCTGCAGCTTATCCGTCGGCAGACCAAGACGATTGGCGCGCAGTGCGATTTGCTCGGGAGACTCTTCACCTGTGACATATAGCGCGGGATGCAATGCCGCCAGCTGACACAGGGCTTGCAGCAGCAGCGTACTCTTGCCTGCCCCAGGGTGCCCGCCAATCAGGATGCTTGAACCCGGCACAAATCCGCCGCCGAGGACGCGATCCAATTCGTCAAACCCGGAAGCCAGTCGAGGCAAATCGACCACCGCCACATCTGCAAGACGCTGCACTGCAGCCACCGTACCGGCGTAACCGGACCGCCCCGCTGCCCGCGCATTAGCCACCTTCGCCGCAGGCGCGCTGAGCCTAATTTCCGAGAGGGTGTTCCAAGCCTGGCACTCACCGCACTGGCCCTGCCACTTAGGGAAATCGGCTCCACAGTCATTGCAGACAAATGCGGTTTTTGCCTTCGCCACGCGAAACTCTCCGGAAACTGATCGTAATTGCTGTATTGGTGCAGGTAAGTCGGTATCCTATCAGACCGCTTGACCCACTCCGCATCATAATGCC
>CBFHSJ010000023.1:20010-23064 GCA_965658485.1 Luminiphilus sp. | reverse complement strand
GCTTGCCATTGCTGAGCCGAGAAAAACGTTTGTGCTGTTAGATAGCAATGGAAAGAAAACGCGCTTTTTGCTGGAGGTGAAAAGGGCGTTGGGTTTATCTAACATCGAGGTAGAGACAACCAGAGTGGAGAAGTGGCAGCCCGCTCAGCGCGTTGATACCGTGATTACACGAGCATTTGCTGATTTGTCCACTACCATCGAAAGAATAGGGCATATATTGCACGACAGCGGCATGCTGTTTGCTATGAAAACAGAATCAGCCGCTGATGAGGCGGGCTCTTTGCCGCTTGGCTTTGAGTTGGTTGCGCAGCAAGACGTCGCGGTGCCTGGGCGGGACTGGCCATTCCAACTGCTGTCTATTCAGCGGACCAAAAGGTGAAATTGTGAAGGTCATAGCGGTAGCAAATCAAAAGGGCGGTGTGGGTAAAACCACCACCAGCGTTAACCTCTCCACAGCGCTCGCAGCGATGGAAAAGCGCGTGCTGCTGATTGACCTCGATCCTCAAGGGAATGCCACTGTGTCAGTGGGTTTACAAAAGGGCGATCTAGTTGCGACGGCTTTTGAGCTCCTGGTGGATCAGCAGCCACTTTCCGAGGTGGCAACGCCGCTTGAGAGCCTGGGGATGGATTGCGTGCCAGCGGATGGGGATTTGACAGCCGCTGAGGTCGCTCTGTTATCGCTTGAAGATCGTGAGCAGAGGCTGAAGACAGCGTTGCAGGCCGGCAAACTTTTGTACGATTTTGTGATTATCGACTGCCCGCCCTCTCTCAACATGCTGACACTTAATGCGCTCGTGGCAGCGGACACTGTGCTGATTACCATGCAGTGCGAGTATTTTGCGCTTGAAGGTCTGTCCGCCCTGATGGAAACGATTAATACCGTCTCCCAAACGGTGAACCCGGCGCTGAGGATAGAGGGCATCCTGCGGACCCTATACGACCCTCGGAATGCGCTGACCAACGAAGTCTCTGAGCAGCTCCATCAGCACTTTGAGGGCCTTGTGTATCGGACGGTGATCCCAAGAAACGTCCGCCTTGCAGAAGCACCAAGCCATGGTGTTCCCGGTATTGTCTATGATCGACTTTCTCGCGGATCGACTGCGTATATGGCACTAGCAGGCGAGTTTATGCGCAGACAAGAACAAAATAAGGAACACAGCTGATGGTGCAAAAGCGAAAGCTGAACCGGGGTCTCGAGGCTTTGTTGGGCACCGGGTTGCTGGCAAAAGGACAGGACGAGACGCAGGGCGCACAACCGGCGGCCGCCGAGCACCGTGTGCTGACATCCTCGGCGGAGCTACCGATTGAGCGGTTGCAAAGAGGTGCCTATCAACCCCGACGCGAGTTTGACGAGGAAGCGCTGCAAACGCTCGCGAGCAGCATTAAGGCGCAGGGTGTCCTGCAACCAGTAGTGGCGAGGCCACTGGCAGAAGATCGCTACGAAATCCTCTCGGGCGAGCGCCGCTGGCGTGCCGCCCAGATGGCGGGGTTGGATCACGTCCCGGTTTTCATTAAAGACGTGTCTGACGAGACGGCTATCGCTATCGGTCTGATCGAAAATATCCAGCGGGAGGATCTCAATCCGGTAGAAGAGGGCTTGGGCTTGAAGCGGCTTCAAGACGAATTTGGCTTGAGTCAGGAGCAGGTCGCAGAGGCGGTCGGCCGGTCCCGCTCTGCAGTGGCCAATCTGCTGCGATTATTGAACCTCGAGAGCGAGGTGCTGGGCATGCTGGAGCGAGGCGAGTTGGACGCAGGTCACGCCAAGGTCTTACTCGCTTTAAGTGGTGGCGATCAGGTCCGTGCCGCGCGAACTGTTTGTAAACGGCAGCTTTCTGTTCGTCAGACCGAAGTGTTGGTGCGCGGCTGGGGGGCGAAAAAAACGTCCGACTCACTGGTTGACCCTAATATCAGCCGGCTGGAGACGGATCTCAGCGGTCGGCTTGGCGCCAAAGTTAGAATCCAGCATCAGCAAAATGGCAAGGGCCGTCTTGAGATTCACTACACGAGCCTCGAAGAGCTGGACGGCGTGCTCGGTAAAATCCGCTAATTCCCACGTATTGAAGGGTTTAGGCCTTTCCACTACACTCCCCACCGCATGTAAGGGGGGCTGGGTTTACCTTGGCCAGACACGTTGCTTCTGTACCCTTCGCGACCACCAGAAAACGCCTTTTGAGCGCGGTGGTCACTACAGCGATATTTCTGGTCGGAGTGGCGTTGATCGCCGGAATTATCCGGGGCTTTAATACTTCTATAGACATGTTGTTGGGTGCGGCTGTGGTGTTGTTGCCCAGCGTTTGGGTGGCGACAAGCCTGACCTCGGGACGATCAATGATCAGCCCGATATTGCTGGGCCTTTCCCGCTACAGCTTGGCGGCGGCAGGGTTTGCTGTGCTGTTTGTGCTGCGCCCTGACAGCGGTCCCCTAGGCGTACTAGCTGGCAGCGCGGTGGCGCTGGTTATGCCCCCAGCAGTGTTGGTGTGGCATCAGCGAAGGCATGACACGATGCGCTGCGAATGAGGCGCACAGGAAACTAGAGGCCTGTTAAGGCACGGGAGTACAAGAGTAACAATGGCGGCAAACGGCGACAGTCAAACCGTATCGGAATACATCGTTCACCACCTGACCAACTTAACCTATGGCAAGTTGCCGGGCGGTTATGAGCGATACGACGGCAGTGTCGTGGCAGAAGGCGGGCAGTGGGCCATGGCCCATGGCGCCGACGAAATCGCCGCCATGGGCTTCAACGCCATCCATGTAGATTCTATGATCTGGTCGGTGGGCTTGGGCATTTTATTTTGCTGGGTCTTTCGCCGTGTCGCGGTTCGCGCTACATCGGGCGTACCTTCAGGTCTCGTGAACTTCGTGGAAATGGTGGTCGAGTTCGTTGATGGCACCGTGAAAGACACTTTCCATGGGCGCAATCCACTGATCGCGCCGCTGGCGCTCACCATTTTTGTTTGGGTATTTCTGATGAACCTGATGGATTTGATCCCCGTGGACCTAATCCCCCACTCTTTAATGTTGGCCGGGGTTGAATACCAAAAAATTGTTCCC
>CBFHSJ010000023.1:0-19911 GCA_965658485.1 Luminiphilus sp. | reverse complement strand
TCTACAGACCCCAATATCACTATGGGAATGGCCATTGGTGTGTTTGTGCTAATGCTCTTTTACTCCATTAAAGTGAAAGGTTTCGGCTTCGTTAAAGAGCTCACGCTGAACCCGTTTAACCACCCGCTGTTCATCCCTGTGAACCTGTTCATGGAAGTCGTTGGTTTGCTGGCCAAGCCTTTTTCCCTCGGGCTTCGTCTATTTGGCAACATGTATGCGGGAGAGATGATCTTTATTCTGATTGCAGCGCTGTTCAGCGTTGGGTTTTTTTGGCTGCTGCCGGCAGCGCTGCTACAAATCGGCTGGGCAATTTTCCATATTCTGGTGATCACGCTGCAGGCCTTCATCTTTATGGTTCTGACCATCGTGTACCTGAGCATGGCGCACGAAGACCATTGATTTTTTATTAACAGTTACCTTTAGGAGACAACCATGGAACTGATTTACGTTGCCGCCGCCATCATGATGGGCCTCGGTGGAATGGGTGCCGCGATCGGCGTAGGGATTTTGGGTGGCAAGCTGATCGAGGGCTCTGCCCGCCAGCCAGAGCTGGCTCCCAAGCTACAGGGAACGTTCTTCCTGGGCGCAGGCCTGGTTGATGCGATCCCGATTATTGGTGTGGGTATCGCCATGTACCTCATTTTTGTGGTCGCAGGCTAAGAGCCACATTGATAGCGAAGGTGGGCGAGCCCATCCTTCGCACCACGGGAGTAACGAGTGAACATTAATCTCACCCTGATAGGACAGCTGGTTGCCTTTGTGGCATTTGTGGCGTTCTGTATGCGTTACGTGTGGCCACCGATCGCTGGCGCAATGGCAGAGCGGCAAAACAAGATCGCGGATGGCCTCGCAGCTGCCGATCGTGCCGGGCATGACCTTGAGGTCGCGAAGCAGCAGGCCGACGAGCAGCTGGCTGACGCCAAACGCGAGGCGGCCGGGATCATTGAGGCCGCAAACAAGCGCGCCCAAGCGGTGGTCGAAGAGGCCAAGGAGGCCGCTACCGCCGAGGCAGAGCGGGTCAAAGCGGCGGCTGCCGCCGAGATCGAGCAGGAGCGAGCCCGCGCGCAAGAGCAGCTGATGACCCAGGTCAGCGCGCTGGCGCTGGCTGGAGCGGAAAAAATTCTTGCGGCAGAGATCGACGCTGACAAGCACGCAGACCTACTACAGTCTCTGGCGGCGGAGTCCTGATCGATGATTGAACCGACAACGCTTGCCAGGCCCTATGCGCGCGCAGCCTTTGAGCATGCTCGAGCGGCAGATGATTTGGCCGCATGGCAAATAGCGTTGACGGAGCTGGCGGCGATCACCACCGAGCCGAAAGTCGCAGCCGCCATGCGGGATCCCAACCAAACCGCCACACAGCGCGCATCAATGCTTTCTGGTTTGGCAGGGGAAGCCGCTCCACCAGCAGTTGCAAACCTGCTGGCTATCATGGCTGATAATGGCCGCCTGTCTCTATTGCCTGAGGTGGCAGTGCTGTTTGATCGGCTCAAGCAGGCGGTGGAGAGCACTGTGGCGGTCCATGTGACTTCCGCTTACCCCCTGAGTGATGCCGAAACACAGCAACTTGCCGAAACCATGCAGGAAAGATTGGCGCGCAGCATCACCCTGACATCAGAAACCGACCCCTCATTACTGGGAGGGGCGCTCATTCGTGCCGACGATCTGATGATCGACGGCTCAGTTCGCGGCCGCCTGAATAAATTGGCGGGCACGCTGACCCAATGACAGAGGAATAGGTCATGCAACAGCTCAACCCCTCGGAAATTAGCGACCTGATCAAGCAGCGTATCGACCAACTTGAAGTCGCTTCGCAGGCCACCAATGAGGGCACTATTGTCTCGGTGACGGACGGCATTATCCGCATCCACGGTCTGACAGAGGTGCAGTACGGCGAGATGATCGAGTTCGAGGGTGGTGTATACGGCCTGGCCTTGAACCTAGAGCGCGACTCGGTGGGCGCGGTAGTCTTGGGCGACTATAAACAGTTGGCCGAGGGCCAGACCTGTCGTTGCACAGGCAGAATTCTCGAGGTGCCTGTTGGTCCTGCCCTGCAAGGGCGTGTCGTGGACTCTCTTGGCAACCCAATTGATGGCAAGGGTGCCATTGAAACCACCCAGACCGACGCCATTGAAAAGATTGCGCCAGGTGTGATCGCCAGACAGTCGGTTGATCAGCCGGTACAGATTGGCCTGAAGGCGATTGATGCCATGGTGCCGATTGGTCGAGGTCAGCGCGAACTGATTATTGGCGACCGACAGGTGGGTAAGACCGCTATCGCGGTCGACGCGATCATTAATCAAAAGGGCACCGGCATTAAGTGCATTTATGTCGCGGTGGGCCAGAAGGCCTCATCGGTGGCGTCTGTCGTGCGCAAGCTCGAGGAGCACGGCGCGATGGAGCACACGATTGTAGTTGCCGCTAACGCCTCTGATCCTGCGGCAATGCAATATCTCGCGCCATTTGCGGGTTGCACCATGGGCGAATACTACCGCGACCGTGGTGAGGACGCGCTGATCATTTATGACGACCTGTCCAAGCAAGCGGTCGCCTACCGGCAGATCTCTCTGCTGCTGCGACGACCCCCTGGCCGGGAGGCTTATCCAGGGGATGTTTTCTACTTGCACTCGCGGTTGCTTGAGCGCGCAGCGCGAGTCAACGCTGACTATGTAGAGCAATTTACCGGTGGCGAAGTAAAGGGCCAAACAGGCTCGCTAACCGCCCTGCCTGTGATCGAAACGCAGGCGGGTGACGTGTCGGCGTTCGTGCCGACCAATGTGATTTCTATTACTGACGGCCAGATCTTCCTCGAGGCGGACATGTTTAACGCCGGCGTGCGCCCAGCCATGAACGCGGGTATTTCGGTCTCCCGAGTGGGTGGTGCTGCACAAACAAAGATTGTGAAGAAGCTCTCAGGCGGTATTCGAACTGCTCTGGCACAGTACCGCGAGCTGGCGGCGTTCTCGCAGTTTGCGTCGGATCTCGATGACGCGACCAAGGCGCAGCTGGAACACGGCGAGCGCATTACCGAGTTGATGAAGCAGAAGCAGTACGCACCACTCTCAATCGCGGAGATGGGTGTCCTGCTCTATGCCGGAAACGAAGGCTGCTTGCAGGACGTAGAGGTAGCCAAAATCGGCGACTTTGAGTCGGCGCTGCTGGGCTACATGCGATCCGAATGTGCCGACGTAATGCAAGCGATCGAGGCCGACGGTGACTGGGATGACGACCGCGAGGCCGCTTTCAAGTCCGCTATCGAAACCTTCAAGTCGACGCAGACCTGGTAAGTACGAATGGCTGTTGGCAAGGAAATCCGCACCAAGATCTCGAGTATTCAAAGTACTCAAAAGATCACCAGTGCGATGGAAATGGTGGCGGCGAGTAAAATGCGGCGCGCCCAGGACCGTATGGAGTTGGGCAAGCCCTACGCGCAGCGAATGCGTGCCGTCGTGGGTCACATTGCAAACTCCACACCGGAATACCGCCATGCCTACATGCAGGAGCGCGAGGTTAAACGCGCCGGTTACATTATTGTGTCAACGGACCGTGGCTTGTGTGGCGGCTTGAATATCAATTTGTTCAAGGCGGCGATCCAGTCCATGAAGGCGATGCAGGACCAAGGCGTTGAAGTGGAGCTCTGTCTTGTCGGCGCCAAGTCAGCAGGGTTTTTTGCCAGCGTGGGCGGCAATGTCACCGCGTCAGTGAGAGATCTCGGTGAAGAGCCTGCCCTGGAAGATTTGATTGGTGGCGTGAAGACCATGTTGGACGCCTACACGGATGGGCGCATCGACGCGCTGTACCTCGCGAGCAATGAGTTCGTGAACACCATGACCCAGTCGCCCGAGGTAGAGCAGCTGTTGCCGCTGAAGGCTGAAGCCAGCGAAGCGCTGTCGCACCACTGGGATTACCTTTACGAGCCCGATGCGCGGGAGCTGCTAGACGCTCTGATGGTGCGATACATCGAGTCACAGGTGTATCAGGCGGTTGTTGAGAACGGCGCCTGTGAGCAGGCGGCTCGAATGATTGCAATGAAAAACGCGACGGACAATGCGGGTGAGCTGATCGAGGAGCTTCAGCTCGTCTATAACAAAGCCAGACAGGCCGCGATTACGCAAGAGCTGGCAGAGATTGTGGGAGGCGCCGCAGCCATTGGCTGATGCAGCGCTTCTCTGGAATGAAAGCACGCAGTGGAATGACCGCTGCACAGAATGTGAAACGAGGACCGGAAAATGAGTAGCGGAAAGGTCGTACAGGTTATCGGCGCCGTCATCGACGTGGAGTTCCCCCGTGACAGCGTGCCCCAGGTGTATGACGCACTGATGGTGGGTGACAAGGGGCTGACGCTCGAAGTCCAGCAACAGCTGGGCGACGGAGTGGTGCGCGCGATTGCCATGGGCCCCTCTGAGGGAGTGAGTCGCGGCCTAGACGTAGAAAATACCGGCGCACCGATCTCGGTGCCGGTGGGCACAGAGACGCTTGGCCGGATCATGGATGTATTGGGCAACCCCATTGATGAAAAAGGCCCAATTGGTGAGCAAGAGCGCGCTGCCATTCACCGTGCTGCACCCACTTATGAAGAGCTCGCCGCGTCTGATGAATTACTCGAGACGGGCATCAAGGTGATTGACCTAGTCTGCCCATTTGCGAAGGGCGGCAAGGTGGGCCTGTTCGGTGGCGCCGGGGTCGGCAAAACCGTGAACATGATGGAGCTCATTAACAACATCGCAACTGAGCACTCAGGTCTGTCGGTATTTGCGGGTGTGGGTGAGCGAACCCGTGAAGGAAACGACTTCTACTACGAGATGCAGGAATCAGGCGTCGTTAATGTGGAAGAGATGGATAAATCTAAGGTGGCTATGGTTTACGGCCAGATGAACGAGCCACCCGGCAACCGTTTGCGCGTGGCTCTAACTGGCTTGACGATGGCGGAGAAGTTCCGCGATGAAGGCCGCGACGTCCTGTTGTTTGTCGACAATATTTACCGCTACACGTTGGCGGGAACTGAGGTATCAGCCCTGCTTGGCCGCATGCCTTCAGCGGTGGGTTACCAGCCGACGTTGGCAGAAGAAATGGGTGTCCTGCAGGAACGCATTACCTCCACTAAGACCGGATCGATTACCTCGATTCAGGCGGTCTATGTACCGGCAGATGACCTGACCGACCCGTCTCCGGCGACGACCTTCGCCCACCTTGATTCTACTGTTGTACTGAGTCGTGACATCGCTGCAAAGGGCATTTACCCCGCGGTAGACCCCCTCGATTCAACGTCTCGACAGTTGGATCCGCTGATCATTGGTCAGGACCATTACGAGGTCGCGCGAGGGGTGCAAACGGTCTTGCAACGCTACAAGGAGCTGAAGGATATCATCGCGATTCTGGGTATGGATGAGTTGTCTGAAGAAGACAAGCTAATCGTGTCTCGCGCCCGAAAAATTGAGCGGTTCCTCTCGCAGCCTTTCCATGTGGCAGAGGTCTTCACAGGCTCACCCGGCATCTATGTCTCACTCAAGGACACGATTGCTGGCTTTAAAGGCATTCTCGGGGGTGAGTACGATGACCTGCCCGAGCAGGCCTTCTACATGATTGGATCTATTGATCAGGCGGTGGAGAAAGCCGCCAAGCTGTGACGCTGGCGGGGGATTGATTGATGGCAACGACCTTACAATGTGACATTGTCAGCGCAGAAGCCCAGATCTACTCGGGTGCTGTTGAGCTGCTGGTCGCCACCGGCGTTGAGGGAGAGCTCGGTGTGTGTTTCGGGCACGCGGCGCTCCTGACTCGCCTGATCCCTGGCCCCATCCGGGTCGTAGAGCAGGGTGGAGAAGAGCAGGTCTACTATGCCTCCGGGGGTTTCCTTGAGGTGCAGGGAGGCGTCGTAACCGTGCTGGCCGATACGGCGGTGCGGGCCGATGATATCGACGAGGCCGCCGCCGAGTCCGCCCGCAAAGACGCGGAGGACGCGCTGGCTAACCAGCAAGGCGAGATCGACTACGGTCGGGCCTCCGCACAGCTTGCAGAGGCCTCCGCACAGCTTGCTGCACTCCGCAAACTCAAAAACCGCGCCGGTCGGGGTTAAGCACACCAAACCGCCACAAATAGCCCTTTTTTTGGTGTTTATTTGCGCATCTTCCCACCTGCGCTTGCAAACTACCTTTGGTTGTCAATGATGTGGCTTCCCTAGCCGCCTAAGCGGACACCCGCATGCTGGAAGTGATCATTTTGGCCGCCGGACAGGGTAGCCGGATGCAATCCTCGCTCCCTAAAGTGCTCCATACCCTCGCGGGTCAGCCGCTGGTGGTCCATGTGTTGCAAACCGCACGAGCGCTCTGTGCAGAGCGCATCCACGTGGTTGTAGGTTATGGCGCCGAAGCGGTAGAGGCGACGGTGAGTGCGCCCGATGTGCAATGCCACCAGCAGGCTGAACAGCTCGGCACGGGCCATGCGGTGCAACAGGCGATAGGTGCCTGCGACCCTACCAGCACGGTGCTGGTGCTATTTGGTGATGTCCCATTAATTACTGATGAAGCCCTGCAAGGTGTTGTCTCCGCGGCCGATGACGGCATTGCCATGTTGTCTGCCATGCTTGAAAACCCCTCGGGCTATGGTCGAGTTGTGCGCGATGAACACGGAGCCTTTGTCGGCGTGGTCGAGGAAAAAGACGCCACTCTTGAGCAGCGGTCTGTGCAGGAAGTCAATACAGGGGTGTTGGCGGCCAAAGCCGAGCAGCTACGCGCGTGGCTGAACCGAGTGGATAATCGCAATGCTCAATCAGAGTACTATTTGCCCGATGTGCTCGGGTTGGCCCGGGAGGATGATATGCCGGTAACAGTGGTGTGTTCCGATAACGATTTTGACACCCGGGGTGTGAACACTCCGCAACAGCTGGAGGCGCTTGAGCGTCAGCACCAGTTGGCATTGGCTGATCAACTCATGATGGGTGGCGTGCTGGTCAGCGATCGCTCGCGGCTCGATATCCGCGGTCGTCTCGAATGTGGGCGCGATGTCCGCATTGACGTGAACGTGGTGATCGAAGGCAACGTCTCACTGGGTG
Source organism: Luminiphilus sp. (assembly GCA_965658485.1). Lineage (GTDB taxonomy): Bacteria > Pseudomonadota > Gammaproteobacteria > Pseudomonadales > Halieaceae > Luminiphilus. The sequence goes on along the minus strand of CBFHSJ010000023.1, from coordinate 12,860 downwards.
ATGGCGTATCGATTGGCGCAAATTGCATTGTGCGCGACGCACAGGTTGGTGCAGGTGCCCGCGTTTTGCCTTTTACCCATATTGATGGTGCTGAATTGCTTTCCGAAGCGGTTGTTGGCCCCTATGCGCGCCTTCGTCCCGGCACCGTGATTGGTGAACAGGCCAAAGTGGGCAACTTTGTCGAAGTGAAAAACACACGTGTTGGTAAGGCCGCCAAGGCCAACCATCTGGCGTATTTGGGTGACGCGGACATCGGTAGCCAAAGCAACGTGGGTGCAGGCACCATTACCTGCAACTATGACGGCGCCAATAAGCACCGAACTACACTCGGTGAAGGCGTCTTCGTGGGCTCGAACAGCACCTTGGTTGCACCCCTCGTGATTGAGTCTGGTGGCTTCGTTGCAGCAGGCTCTACCGTCACCGATGATGTTAAAGCCGACCAACTGGCGGTGGCCCGGGGTCGCCAGCGCAATGTCGACGGCTGGCAACGCCCCGATAAACCCGGGACCAGCGACTAATGTGTGGCATTGTGGCCGTCGCTGCGCGGCGGGATTGCACCGAGATTCTGCTCGAGGGCTTGCGTAGGCTCGAGTATCGCGGCTACGACTCCGCGGGATTCGTGCTGATCGATCGTGATGGACACCTGTCCAGCCATAAGTGCCTAGGTCGCGTCTCAGTGCTCGAGCAGGCCCAGCTTGCGGCACCGATACAGGGTGGCACAGGGATTGCTCACACACGCTGGGCGACCCATGGCGAGCCGTCTGTCATTAATGCTCATCCGCATATTGTTAATGAGCGCATCGCGGTCGTTCACAACGGTATTATCGAAAATCACAGCGCACTTCGTGAACAATTGGCTAACGAGGGACGGGCTTGTATCTCCGACACCGACACCGAGGTGGTCGCTCACCTCATTGAATTGGCGGTGGCCTCGGGTAAGGGTTTGCTTGACGCCGTACAACATGTCTTACCGCAGCTCGAGGGTGCCTATGCGCTGGCCATCGTTGACCGTGAGGCACCGAACAACATCGTCGTAGCGAGGCAGGGCAGCCCGCTGGTACTCGGTGTTGGTATTGGTGAAAACTTTGCCGGCTCTGACACCCTGGCGCTTCGCTCGGTGACGGATACTTTTATCTATCTGGAAGACGGTGATCTCGCCGAACTCAACGCCGACGGCTACCGCATTCTGGACGCTAAGGGGCAGGTCGCGGATAGAGCGCCCACCCGACTAGCACTTCAGGCTGAGGATGATGGCCTCGGCGATCACCAGCACTTCATGCTGAAGGAGATAATCGAGCAGCCCGCGCGCCTGCGAGATACGGTCAGACAAGGTTCCGTGACAGACGAGGCTTTCGGACCCACGGCGGCGCAGGTGTTTCCGCAGGTGGCTGCGGTCCAGATTCTCGCCTGTGGTACGAGCTATCACGCGGGGCTCGTTGCCCGACACTGGATCGAGGCATTGGCGGGGCTGCCTTGCCAGGTGGAGGTCGCGTCGGAGTATCGCTATCGCGACTCCGTGACACTCCCCAATACACTGGTGGTGGGTATCTCCCAATCGGGGGAGACCGCTGACACGTTAGCGGCCCTTGAGCATGTGGATTCGCAGCGGGTACTCGCCCGACTGGCAATTTGTAATGTTAATCATAGCGCGATGGTGCGTGCCAGCGAGCTGGTCTACCTCACTCAAGCCGGCACCGAGATTGGGGTGGCCTCGACCAAGGCCTTTACCACGCAATTGGTGGCGCTACTAACTCTCACCCTATGTCTTGCTCGCCACCACGCTGAGGGCGCGCTGTCAGAAATTAAGGTGGTTGCCTCGCTCGAAGAGATGGCCGATGCAGCGGAGGCGGTGCTCGACTACGACGCTCGCATCAAGGCGCTGTCACACCACTTTACCAACAAAGAGCACGCGCTCTTTTTGGGCAGGGGCATTTATTACCCCATTGCTATGGAGGGAGCCCTCAAGCTCAAAGAGATTTCGTATATCCATGCCGAGGCTTACCCCGCGGGTGAGTTGAAGCACGGGCCTTTGGCGCTGGTCGATGATGAGATGCCGGTGATCGCGGTGGCGCCTGATGACCGACTGATGGAAAAGCTGCGCTCAAATCTGGAAGAAGTGCGGGCGCGCGGCGGGCAGCTATTTGTGTTCGCGAGCGCTAACGCCGGTTATGAGTCCGCGCCCGACTGCCAGGTACTGGAAATGCCCGGCTGTAGTGCGCTGGCGGGGCCTGTGGTGTTTACGATCGCGTTGCAGTTGTTGGCCTATCACGTGGCCGTGGCGAAGGGTAACGATGTCGACAAACCGCGCAACCTCGCCAAAAGTGTCACGGTTGAATGAGTTTGTGAGACGAATTTTGTGGACAACAAAACCGGAAAATCTAGCATCGCTGATGACTGGATAGGCGTGGGCACAGTAATAGGGGCGATCGCTTTTGTGTATACAAGAGAGCCTATTTGGATCGCGTTATGCGTTGCAGTTGGTGCTGCGCTCGATTGGCGAAAGTGCACGCATTGAGAGGGCCACACCAGACACGCTCCGAACTTGGCGGGCACAGCACGCGCAGCCAGACTACTTAGCGCATATCTCACACAGCAATTCGCGAGCAATCAAGGAAGATTGGATCGATGAAGCTTTTACGTATTTGGGCAAAAGCATTAGGAATAAAAAACCTCTGCAAATGGTATCGAAGCCGACCGGATCGCGCACATCCGGACCCCAGTCATTGGCGTCAATGTCATCACCTGCTTTTTCTTTATGGCGAACACGATCAGCCGTTGGTAGCAGCGACAGCAAGTCGCGTGTGAGGACGTGGCGTCAGCGCTGCTAGAGGCAACTGTGGCGCCGACTCAGTCAAAATCTCGTGGGTTCAGTCGGGATTGGCGGCCTTATAGGCGCGAATGGCCGTATTAAAATCAGCGGCCACCTGCTCTTCACGAGATACGGCAGCGTTGTAGTCGGCAGCGGCGACCGCAAATCGCTCCTCAGCGCTTTTGTCTCCCTCTGCGACGGACGCTTTCTCTGCCGCCATCAGGTCATCGACGCACTTAAGATATTCTTCATTGGCAGCCTGAAAGGCCTTTACTTCTCCTTGAGCCGCGATCATATCTTCGAGGGTTGCGCTGCCGCCGTCCGGGGTGGGTGGCGCCACCGGCACGTCACACGCTTGAGCTGTGGCGTAGGGCAACACGGCGATCGCCAGCAGTAATGAAGCAGTTTGAATTTTCATTGTGGAGTTCCTTTTTGAGTAAAGCGTTGGTCGGGACGCCATCGGGCCGCTAGCCCGTGCAAGTCGGTAAGGCTATTACGACCGACAAGCCGCCGTAAAAAACTCACCCGACACCCTCCCCTTATACCAATGAAAACGATGTGAAGGAACCGCCATTCGCACCGTGGCATTGGCGGTCGTTTCGGCCATTTCACAGCATTCCGGTACACTGCGCGAATGGATGTATCGGATATTTTAAACCCGTTAAATTCGGCTCAACGAGAGGCCGTAACCGCCTCTTCGGGTAATCTGTTGGTGCTGGCAGGTGCGGGGTCGGGTAAAACCCGCGTCCTTGTTCACCGTATCGCTTGGTTGGTTCGGGCAGAGGGGTTCTCTGCCTATTCCGTGCTCGCCGTCACGTTTACCAACAAAGCAGCGCGAGAAATGCGAGGCCGAATAGAGGACATGTTGCAAATGCCCACCCATGGTCTTTGGGTGGGGACTTTCCACGGTCTCGCGCACCGACTCCTCAAAGCGCACTGGCGCGAGGCAGGACTGCCCCAGCAATTCCAGATACTGGATAGTGATGATCAGTTACGGGTAGTCAAGCGCATTTGCCGAGAGCTCGACCTCGATGAGGCGCGCTGGCCGCCCAAGCAGGCGCAATGGTTCATCAATGGGCAAAAAGACGAAGGACTGCGCGCCCGGCATGTAGAGGCCCCGGAGGGGGATCTCTATGCCAAGACAATGGTGCGTATTTATGCGGCCTACGAGGAAACCTGCGACCGTGGAGGGCTGGTCGATTTTGCAGAGCTGTTACTGCGTGCCCATGAATTGTGGCTGAAGTCGCCGGAGACCCTGCAGCATTACCAGCAACGATTCAAAACCATTCTGGTGGACGAGTTTCAAGACACTAACACTATTCAATACGCCTGGCTCAGAGTGTTGGCAGGGCAGATGATCCCGGTTGTCGCGGTTGGTGATGATGATCAATCGATCTACGGCTGGAGAGGTGCGAAAGTAGAGAATATCCAGCGCTTTGCTGAGGACTTTGCCGGAACCGACACCATCAGGTTGGAGCAGAACTACCGCTCTACGGCGACGATTCTTGAGGCAGCCAATGGATTGATTGCGCGTAATGCGGGGCGCCTCGGCAAAAACCTCTGGACAGAAGGTGAGCGGGGCGAGCCCATTACTCTTTACGCCGGCTTCAACGAGCAAGATGAGGCGCGCTACATCGTCGAGCAGGCCGAAACCTGGTTCGGCGACGGCAACCCTCGACGCTCGATTGCCATTCTGTATCGGTCTAACGCCCAGTCACGGGTGCTGGAAGAGGCGTTATTGCGAGAGGGTATTCCCTACCGAATTTATGGCGGGCAGCGCTTTTATGAGCGCCTAGAGATCCGCAACGCACTCGCTTATTTGCGATTAGCCCAAACGCGAGACGACGACCCTGCACTGGAACGAGTTCTGAATACCCCGCCCCGGGGCATTGGCAGCAAGACAGTTGAGAAAATTCGAGAGGTCGCACGCGCCGAGCAGATCCCGATGTGGCGGGCAATTCATCGCACCCGCGAGCAGAGCCTTTTACCCGCCAGAGCGTTGACGGCGCTCGGCAATTTTCAGACGCTCATAGACGATCTGGATCGTAGCTCAGAAACGCTCCCCCTCGATGAGCTGACCCAGCATGTGATTGAAGTGAGCGGCCTGCTCGACTACCACCGCTCGGAAAAGGGCGAGCGCGGACAGGCCCGGGTAGAAAACCTGCAGGAATTGGTGACGGCCACACGCCTGTTTGAGCCCGAGGATGAGGAGACCTCGCCCTTACAGGCGTTTCTTGACAGTGCGGCGCTCGACGCAGGGGAAGGTCAGGCTGACCCCTATGAGGACAGTATTCAGATGATGACGCTGCACTCCGCTAAAGGTCTCGAGTTTCCACTGGTGTTCATTGCCGGCATGGAAGAGAACCTGTTTCCCCACCAGATGTCGTTGGAGGAGCCCGGTCGTCTGGAGGAAGAGCGGCGGTTGGCGTATGTCGGTATCACCCGGGCCATGAAAAAACTGGCGATCACCTACGCTGAGAACCGACGCCTCCACGGTGGTGATATGTACAACACACCCTCGCGATTCATCCGCGAGATTCCGGCGGAGTTGATAGAAGAGGTGCGCCTTAATGGCGCTGTCTCCCGCCCCGTGGGCTCATTGGCTCATGCTTCATTATCAGAGCCGCCGCCTGCCGGCATCGATCTGGGCAGACGCGTGCTGCATCAGGTTTTTGGTGAGGGGGTTGTGACTCAGTTTGAGGGCCAGGGCAGTAATGCCCGGGTAGAGGTCAGCTTCAGTGAAGGCAGTAAGTGGCTTGTGCTTCAATACGCCAACCTGACGATACTCTAAGGACTGAGCATGAGCGAAAAGCAGGTACTTCCCGTTGTCGTCGTGGGGCTCACAGCCGCTTTAGTGGCGGTCATTGCTTTGTGGACCCTTGATCGGGTCGAGGGTCCTGAGTCTGCAGCGGCGAGTCAGGATGGCCCGGTAGAGGCGATTGAATGGAAACTGGTTACCACCTGGCCCAAGGGTCTACCTGGCCTTGGGGCAGCGCCTGAGAATTTCGCGCGCCGGGTTAACGAAGCCTCAGGGGGGCGACTGCGCATCAAGGTGTTTGGTGCCGGTGAGATTGTGCCGGCTTTCGAAGTCTTCGATGCGGTTTCCAGGGGGGTGGCTGAGGCTGGCCACGGTGCCGCTTATTACTGGAAGGGGAAGATTCCCGCGTCTGTCTTTTATACGGCGGTGCCCTTTGGCATGACGGCACAGGAGGCCAACGGCTGGCTCCACTATGGCGGCGGGCTGGAGCTGTGGCGAGAACTCTATGCACCCTTCGGGGTTGTGCCGTTTGCAGGCGGCAGCACCGGTGTGCAGATGGCGGGCTGGTTCAATATTCGTCTTAATAACCGCGCCGACCTCGAGGGGCTGAAGATGCGGATTCCGGGCTTGGCCGGCGAGGTGTTCGACGCTGCAGGTGGCTCTGCGGTGCGCATAGCCGGGGGAGAGGTGTACACCTCAATGCAAACCGGCGTCATCGATGCGGTGGAATGGGTGGGGCCCTACAACGACCGCACGCTTGGCTTGATGGAGGTGGGCGACTATTACTACTACCCAGGATGGCACGAGCCGGGCGCGATGCTTGAGACAATCGTCAATGCGGAAGCGCTGGCGGCACTGCCTGAGGATTTACAGGCGATTGTTCGGGTCGCGGCGCGCGCCACCAATACCGATATGTTGGATGATTTCACCGCCAACAACAGTGAGTCTTTGCAGATTCTGCTCACCGAGTTTGATACCGAGGTGTTGCCGTTGCCCGATGATGTGATGGACGCGTTGTATGAAAGCAGTCAGGTGGCGATTGAGGCACTGGTCAATGCTGACCCCATGGCCAAAAAGATTGCAGCCTCCTACTTTACGTTTGCGACGAAAGTGCGGACTTACCACGAGATTTCCGAGCGAGCGTATCTCAACGGCCGTAACCGGCTGTTACCGCCGGTCTCACTTACTGCGCAATCGGCCGAGTAAGCTTGTTCTCGTCGATGGCCACGTAAATAAACTCCCCCTCGGTGACTTTGAGGGGCTCGCCATCCTGTTTGGCGTTGATCCAGACTTCCACGAGAATCCGGACTGAGCTGCGCCCCGTCTCCAGCACATCGCAGTAGCAGCTGACGACGGCACCCACATGCACGGGTGTGAGAAACGACATGCCCTCAATGGCCACTGTGGCCACCCGCCCTTCGGCAAGCTCAGACGCCGTAATGCTGCCCGCCAGATCCATTTGTGACAGCAACCACCCACCGAAAATGTCGCCGTTGGCGTTGGTGTCTCTCGGCATGGCAATGGTTTGCAGTGCCAGCTCGCCGAAGGGTAGCGGATGGGTATCGAGCTCTTCTACTGTCATGGTGTCTCCCCTGATGGCTTTTTGGCCCTTGTTAAATACTGAGCGGGGTGGCGGTATCACCGCCCGCGGCCGACAAAACCTATTATCGCCCCAATAGCCCCGGCAGCCATAGCACAAGATTGGGCCACCACCACATGAGCACCAGCAACAGAAGCTGAATCACTACAAAGGGCAGCACACCGGCATAAATGGCGCGGGTACTCACGCTGTCCGGCGCAACGCCGCGCAGGTAGAACAGCGCGAAACCAAAAGGTGGTGTCAGGAAAGATGTCTGCAGGTTGACCGCGATCATGATCCCTAGCCAGACAGGGTCAAAACCCATCGATAGCAGCACTGGCCCGACCACGGGCACCACGACAAACGTAATCTCTATGAAGTCGAGAATGAAGCCAAGCAAGAACATGACCAGCATGACCACCAGCAATGCCATGTGGGGCCCGCCGCCAAGCTCTTCGAAGAAAGCCTCAATCAGACTGTCGCCACCGAACCCCCGAAAGACGAGAGAGAAGACGGCCGCACCAATAAGAATCAAAAAAACCATGCTCGTGGTGTAGAGCGTCGAGCGCGAGATATCACGCATTACATGGAGTGAGAGCGCGCCGCGGGCCCAGGCTAGGAACAAAGCACCCGTGGCGCCGACGCCTGCGGCCTCTGTTGGAGTGGCTGCACCTGCGAGAATGGAACCCAGCACCAACACGATGAGCCCTAGGGGCGGCAGCACCGCCATAAGGGCTGCGCGGGCATCGGTCTTATCCACAATAGCGGGGGGGGCGCTGGCAGGCTGTAACGCAGCGCGCGCTAACACATAAGTCAGGTAGAGCATGACCAGCACGACGCCCGGGACCATGGCGCCCACAAACAGGTCCCCCACCGACACGGTATCGGTATTGATGATGTTCATGCGGAGCTGCGCTTGCTGATACGCACTGGACATGATGTCACCCAGCAAAACCAGCGCAATCGATGGCGGAATAATCTGGCCCAAGGTCCCGGTGGCACAGATGGTGCCGGTTGCCAGCTGCGGCTGATACCCTGCTCTCAGCATGGAGGGGAGCGCGAGTACCCCCATCGTCACCACTGTGGCGCCGACAATGCCTGTGCTCGCCGCCAGCAGCGCGCCGACGATAATGACTGCGACCCCCAAACCACCGGGCCGCTCACCAAATAAACCAGCCATATTGGCGAGTAAGTCCTCTGCGATTTTCGCTCGCTCCAGCACGACACCCATGAGAATGAACAAGGGCACCGCCACGAGGGTTTCATTGCTCATCGTGCCAAAAATGCGACCGGTCAGAGCGGTGAGATAGTCCGAATCAAAGTGCCCGATCAGAATGCCCAGTGCCGCAAATCCCAGCGCGGTGCCGCCGAGGCTCAGTGCGACGGGGAAGCCCAGCAGCAATACGCCGCAGACGACAATAAACATGGTGAGCGCCAATTGGCCTTCCATCAGGCGCTACGTCTCTGCCGGAGTATCGTTAGCGCGCGAGCGATCTCCGCCAAGGCCTGAAGGGCGAGCAGAAAGGCCATTGCCGGGATCAGCGTCTTAAGCAAGTAGACGAAGGGCAAACCGCCGGGTTCGGGGGAGGCTTCTCTGGCAGACCAGCTGTCTATCACGTAGTCCCAAGAGCCCCAGCCAATCAGGCAACACAGCGGCAGGGTGAAGACAACATGACCCAGTCCATTGACCCAGGCCTGCTGCCGCTCCGAGAAGCGCCGATAGAAGATATCAACCCGAACGTGTTGATCTGCTTGCAAGGCTACCGCCGCACCCAGCATGAAAATCGCGGCGTGGAGGTACTGCACGGTCTCTTGAGCAGCGATTGCGCCAGTATTGAAGCCGTAGCGCAACACTACGATCACCAGCACCAGCAGCGCCATGATCGGGACGCACCAAGACACGGTGCGCCCCAGACAAACTATCCCTTGATCCAGTGTGCTCGCCGGTGGGGCGTCGGATGGCATGAGAATCCCGCGGTTTTTATCGTAGACGTGCAAGGTTATCATTCTCGTCTAAGAGATTGCAGAAGAGGCGAACCCGTGCTTTCTATTCTGTCGCCGGCCAAGACCCTCGATTACGAGACGGCGCCGACCACCAAAAAATCAACTCGGCCTTTATTCATCGATCAGGCAGCGTCGCTGATAGAGAGCGCCCGCAAGATGGACCCTGAGGATATTCAGGGTTTGATGGGGGTATCGGAGAAAATCGCCACCCTGAACCACGAGCGATTCATGAATTGGGAGCCCGACTTCTCGCTGAAGAATGCCAAGCAATCTGTGCTGGCCTTCAAGGGCGATGTCTACACCGGGCTGCAGGCAGAGACTTTGAGTGCCGACGAGCTGGCCTTCGCGCAGAAGCATCTGCGTATTCTCTCTGGTCTATATGGATTGTTGCGACCGCTGGACCTTATGCAGCCTTACCGGCTGGAGATGGGCTTGCCGTTTGCCAATGCGGGCGGAAAAAACCTTTATGAGTTCTGGGGAGATCGCATTACCGAGACGTTGGGGCAGCACCTTAGAGCGAGCGGTAGCCCGGTTCTGGTCAATCTGGCTTCCAATGAGTACTTCAAGGCGGTAAAACCCAAGTTATTGGACGTTGAGGTCATCACGCCACACTTCCGTGACCTAAAAAACGGGCAATACAAAATGATTTCCTTCTTCGCCAAGAAGGCGCGCGGGGTCATGGCCCGTCACATTATCCAGAAGGGTCTCAACGAACCCGAAGGGCTTAAGCGCTTTAAGGGCGATGGCTACTACTACAGCAAGGAACACTCAGAGGGGAACAACTGGGTATTCTTGCGAGACACGCCCCCTCAGGGCTGATCACTCTCCTGCTTGAAGGGCAACAACGACGAGGCCTCACGCTGGTAGGCGCGGACCTGCTCTGACTCCTGTTCCGCGAACTGCGCCACGGCTTCACGCAAGCGCTCATCGACAATCCAGTGATTTGAGTAGGTCAAAATCGGTTCAAACCCTCGTTGAATTTTGTGCTCGCCCTGCGCCCCCGGGTCAAAGCGCGACAACCCGGCCTCAATACAGTATTCGATGCCGCGGTAATAGCAGGCCTCGAAATGCAGGAACTCAAACTCTGCGAGGCAACCCCAATAGCGTCCGTAAAGTGTGTTTTCCCCCTCAAAAAAGAGGGACGCCGCGACAGGCTGTTGGTCTCGGTCTGCGATGACCATTACAGGCACCTGCCCCAACCCCGGGCAGGTCTCAGTAAAAAACTGTTCCGTCAGATAGCCACCGTGCCCTGAGCGCTTGGCGTAGGTTGTTTGGTAACAGCGATGAAAGAATTGCCACTGTTCGGGACCAATCTCCTCGCCCTTCAGTGTTCTTAGCGATAGGCCCTGGCGGTAGATTTGCTCACGCTCCCGCCGAAGATTTTTGCGCTTGCGACTGCTGAAGCGATCGAGAAAGTCCTGAAAGTCACGATAGTCGCGGTTAAACCAATGAAATTGTGTTGTCAGTCGCTGTGGCATCTCACAGCTGCGTAGCTGCTGTGAGGTGGCTTCATCCAGAAACAACACGTGCCAGCTGGAGATCTCGAGTTCCTCGCTCATTGCTTTGACACACGTCGCCATGGTGGCGATCGCAGCACCGTCTCCGGTCAGATCACCCAGCCGCCGCCCGGTAGCCGGCGTGAAAGGAATTGCTGTCACGAGCTTGGGATAGTAACGAAGCCCCATGCGCTGCCAGGCATCCGCCCAGGACCAGTCGAAAACGTACTCGCCGTAACTGTGGGTCTTGAGGTACGCGGGCAGCACCCCAGCTGGCGCTCCGCTCTGCTCGAGGGTGATATGCGCCGGCTGCCAACCGCTCTCGGCAGTGGTGCAGGCTGAGGTTTCCAGCCCATACAGGAAGTCCCAGCGCAGAAAGGGATCACTGTCACCAAAGCAGGACTGCCACAGCGAAGGGTCGAGATCGGCGATGGACCGGTGCAGTTTGGCGTCAAAGGCGTCCATCTTGCTTAGCCGGAGCTGACACCAATCCAGAAGTGGCCGCAGAGACCCATGAGAATAATCAGACCTATCCACTTGCTCTGGTTAAAGGCTGCGAAGCACTGCTCAATGTCGCGGTCCCGGATCAGCCACAGGTGCCGGGCGAACAGGATGCCAACGGCGGCGACAGCAGTGTAATAGATCGGGCCAAGTGCGAAGGCGACCCCACAGCGCCAAAAAGCGATAAGGCAAAGGCACTGCAAAAGACCAATAATTCTCACGTCGAAGTTGCCGAAGAGAATGGCGGTGGATTTGATGCCTACCGACAGGTCATCCTCCCGATCAACCATGGCGTATTGGGTGTCATAGATTACTGTCCATAACAAGTTGGCAGTAAACAGCCACCAGAGCGCAGTGGGTAAGGCATTAATGCTTGCCGCGAAGGCCATGGGAATGCTCCATGAAAAGGCAGTGCCGAGTACGATCTGCGGCAAGTGAGTGATCCGCTTCATCAGAGGGTAGATCATCGCCAGTCCTGCTCCCGCAAAGGACAGTTTAATGGTCAGCAGATTGGTCAGCGCCACAAGGCCCAGCGCGGTAGCCAGTAATAACAAGAGGAGTGCCAGCGCTTCTTTAACGGTCAGTGCGCCGGTGACCAGAGGGCGAAACTGCGTGCGTTCCACGTGACCATCGAGATTCCTGTCAGCGAGGTCATTGGCAATACATCCCGCCGCACGCATGATCACAATGCCAGCCGAGAAGATGGCGAGCAGCTCCAGACTCGGGTAACCCTCGTTGGCCAGTGCGATAGCCCAAAGTGTCGGAGCCGCCAACAGAAAGGTGCCGATCGGTTTATCAAAGCGCATGATCTCTAACGCAGCACGCCATTTTGACGTGGCGCCAGAGGAATTTAACGCGGGGGATAACTCACTCAAAGGAATGCATTCGTGACTCGAGGCCACACAGTCTAGCGGCCTGCGGAGGGGGATGCGACAGGTCGTGATCAGACTCTGGCGAAATCTGCCCGCGCACCGGCCCACCTTTGTATCAGGGCCTTCGCGCGGCCCGGGTCCCGCTCGTACAGCCTCCCTGCTATTTCCTGTGCTTCGACAAGCAGGGGTTCGTGTTCTGGCAGCAACGCTATTCTGAATGCTGCGAGACCAGTTTGGCGGGTTCCCAGCAACTCACCCGGTCCGCGAATCGCCAGGTCGGCCTCGGCAATGACGAAGCCGTCATGGGACTCCTGCATTACTTTTAGGCGCTGCTCAGCGGTGTCGGAGAGCGGCTGTCGATAAAGTAACAGACAGTGGCTGTCGACGGCGCCGCGCCCCACCCGCCCTCTCAGCTGGTGCAGCTGGGCGAGCCCCAAACGCTCCGCATTGTCGATGATCATCAGACTCGCGTTGGGCACATCAACACCCACTTCGATCACCGTAGTAGCAACCAGAAGCTTGAGTTCGCCGGCCTTGAATGCTGCCATCACTGCGGCTTTCTCGGCGGGTTTCAGCTTGCCGTGCACGAGGCCGACCCGCACATCGGGTAGCGCGTGTCGCAATTGATCGAGTGTGGCTTCTGCCGCCTCGATATCCAAAGAGTCACTTTCCTCGATGGCCGTGCAGACCCAATAAGCCTGCCTGCCTTCTCGGCAGGCACTCCCCACGCGCCGTATAACGGCGTCGCGGCGCGTTTGGTCCATGAGCGTCGTGGTGACCGGTTGGCGGCCTGGTGGTAATTCATCGATGACAGAGCAGTCGAGATCACCGTAGGCCACCA
>CBFHSJ010000022.1:0-23676 GCA_965658485.1 Luminiphilus sp. | reverse complement strand
CGCCATGATTCGCTCGTCCTTAGGCCGGTCGAAGTCGGCATCGATCAGACCGTTGAGCAGCGTGGCGTTACTCACGTCCTCTGCCGAACCCAGGTCCTCTATCAACCCAGATCGATTTTCCAGTAGGTGATCCAGCAGTCCCTGTAGTAGGGCATCCTTGGAGGGGTAGTGATACAAGAGCCCCCCCTTCGATACGCGGGCCTCGGCCGCCACCTTCTCCAGCGTCAGGTGTCCCGCACCCTCGCGTTCAATGACTTTTGCCGCCGCAACGCGAATGCGCGCGCGGGTGTGTTCCGATTTCATGGCGCACCACTTGTTGACCGTCCAGACGGTATAGTAATTTAATCGCAGTGCTCTGTCACAGGCCTCCACTAGCCCCCTAATATTGCTGGTTGCAGGGCGTCTGCGTACCCTGCAGTCATGGTGACCACCCCTTTTCTCAGTCGACCGCTCTCCTGCAAAGATGACTGCTGATCTGCTGCTGACGATCCTGAGCTGTATCGGCTTTATGGGGCTGGTGGCATACGTCTCTTGGCGGCAGACCCGCGGCCGGGTCGATTCGGGTGCCGGTTACTTCCTAGCAGGGCGGGGTTTGGGCGCTACATTTATCGCGGGCTCCTTGTTACTCACGAACCTCTCTGCAGAACAGCTTATTGGTCTCAATGGGTCAGCCTATGGCTACAACCTGAGCAGCATGGGTTGGGAGGTGACCGCCGCGGTCGCTACGGTGCTCATGGCGTTTTTCTTTTTGCCCAAGTACCTCGCCGGGGCCTTCACGACCTTGCCCGAATTTCTCAGTGCGCGCTTTGACGAGGGCGTGCGTCGCATGACCGTGGTGCTCTTCATGCTGGGCTATGGCTTGGTGACGATTCCCAGCGTGCTGTACTCCGGCTCGATCGCGGTGCTCAAACTCTTTGACGTGCCTGAGCTGTTGCACCTGGATTACGGCACGTCGCTGGTGCTGACCATTGTGGTCATCGGCGCCTTGGGTGCGTCCTATGCCATCCTGGGTGGCCTGAGGGCGGTGGCGGTCTCTGACACCCTCAACGGCGTTGGCTTGCTCATCGTGGGTGTGGCAGTGCCCTGGCTGGGTCTGCAGGCACTAGGTGAGGGGAGTGTGGGTGCTGGCCTCAACATGGTGTTGACCACCGAGACCCAGAAGCTCAACGCCATCGGCGGGCCGAGCGACCCAACGCCTTTCGCCACACTTTTTACCGGGATGGTCTTTGCCAATCTTTTCTACTGGTGCACCAACCAATACGTGATCCAGCGCACCCTTGCGGCGCGCAGCCTGGCCGAGGGGCAAAAGGGGGTGCTGCTATCTGGCTTTTTCAAGGTGCTGGTGCCCCTGCTGATGATGATCCCTGGCGTCGTGGCCTATCACCTTTACGGGCCCGAGCTGCAATCGATTGATCTGGCCTACCCTCAACTGGTGCGCGACGTGCTCCCGGTCTACGCCACGGGGTTTTTCCTCGCCGTGTTGCTGGGCGCGGTGCTGAGCTCCTTCAATTCGCTCATTAATAGTGCGTCGACGCTGTTCTGCATTGATGTGTATCAGCCCTTCGTTGGCAGATCGGTGTCAGATGCCGAACTGGTGAGGGTGGCCAAGCGGGTGGGTCTGGTAATGACCGGCTTCTCTCTATTGGTCGCGCCACTTTTACAGTTTGCTGCCGAGGGGCTGTGGCAGGTCATTCGCATTTTCACGGGCTTCTACAACATTCCGATGATCGCGATCGTCATCATCGGGCTCTTTACCCGACAGGTGCCCGCGGTGGCGGCCAAGGTGGTGATTGTTTTTCATATCATTGCCTATGGCACTTTCCAGTTTGTCCTCAAGGACCTGTTGCCAGTGCATTTTCTGCACCTTTACGCGATTCTGTTTGTGCTAGAGATTGGGATAATGCTTGCGATCGGTTTCTGGCGCCCGAGAAGAGAGGAGTTTGCGATTAGTCAGATAGCAGAAGTTGATCTCACCCCTTGGTCCTATGCGCAACCCTGCGCGATCACCTTACTGTCCTGCGTGGTGGCACTCTACGTCGTGTTTTCACCGATTGGTTTAGTCGGTAGCGGCTCGAACTTCTTTGTGCCTGTTTTGCTGGGTCTACTCGCGCTGAACGTGGCGTTCTGGTTCGGTTGGCATCGCCGATTGGCGGCTGGGCTGGGAGTCCGCGCATGACACATTCTTCGTCGCTATTGGAGGGTAGCGCAGCAGAGCGGGTCGCCGCACTGACCCCCGAAAACCCTTACTTGTTGACTGAACGCAAACCCCGCCTGCTAATTGTTGGGGCGGGCATGATGGGGCGGGAGCATCTGCGTGTGTCGCAGTTACTCGGCTGGGCCGACGTGCAGGGCATTGTCGATCCCGACGGTGGGAGCCTCGAGTGGGCATGCACGGACTGGCGATTGCTCACCAACGCGCCGCTCACGATCTATAGCGATCTGAATGAGGCCTGCGGGGATGAGGCGGTAGACGCGATCGTGATCGCAACGCCGAATCACACCCATCGAGATGTGCTGCACGCCGTTGCCGCATCCCACAAACCCGTATTGCTCGAGAAGCCGATGGCCACGACCTTGGCAGACGCCATGGACATCGTGAGCCTCGCGCGGGACTATCCCGCCGTCGTCCAGCTGGGCATGCAGTATCGCTTTAAGGCGCAATACGTTGACGCGCTGCAGGCGGTGGCCGCAGAGAGCGCTCTCGGGCAGGTGAAGACTATTTCCATGTCGGAGTATCGACCGCCCTTTTTGGACAAGGTGGATCAGTGGAACAAGTTCAATCGCAATAGTGGCGGCACTTTGGTTGAAAAATGCTGCCACTACTTTGATCTCATCAACGTCATCGCGCAGTCACGACCGAGGCGGGTCTATGCCAGCGGCGGCCGGGCGGTGAACTTTCTGGATTTTGAATGGCAGGGCGAGCCATCTGACATCGATGACCACGCCATGGTGATCATCGACTATGACAACGGTGTGCGGGCCAGCTTTACGCTCAACATGTTTTGTCAGGAGCTGTATGAAGAGTTGGTGGTCGTCGGTGAGCGCGGCCGTTTGGTGGCCAGCGAGCAGGCCAGCTTTCAGCCCGATACGCCCTCAAAAGCTGAGCTTCTTGTGGAGGTGCCGGAGCATCCCGCTTATCGGGGTGTGTCGGTTGGCTATCCTGACTGGATTGAAGCCAGCGGCCACTATGGCGCCACCTTTTTTGAACACATCGCCTTTAATTTGCAGCTGGCGGGACAGGCGGTGGACGCGGCCACGCCCGAGCAGGCACTCTGGTCGCTGGTTGTGGCCAGCGCCGCCCAGCACTCTATGCAGAGCGGGCGTGAGGTCGACGTCGGCGCATTTTGTGAGGCAGAGGGCATCGGTGATTTTTACGAAGGACGTTAACAGCTCACTGCCAAACCCATGGGCTAACGCCAGCGTGGGGCGGTGAGGAACTGGTTGGTGATCCTTTTCCCGCGGTAATGATGTGACCCGATGCTGGGGTCGAAAGGAGATACGACTGTGAGTGCAACGATTTCGGTGGGTAGCGGCGAGATGCCTGCCATTGGGCTCGGTCTGTGGAAGATCGCCAGAGATGGCACTGCGGAGATGGTCCGCTCGGCCATTGCCGAGGGCTACCGTCATCTCGATAGTGCGGCTGACTATGGCAATGAAGCTGAGGTGGGCGAGGGGTTACAAGCGGCTTTATCTGAGGGCCTCGTGAGCCGTGACGAGCTCTGGGTCACCTCAAAGCTCTGGAATACCTATCACCGGCCCGAGCATGTGCGTGCGGCCTGCGAGCGCACCTTGACGGATCTCCGCCTGAGTGAACTGGATCTGTATCTCATTCATTTTCCGATTGCGCTCCAGTACGTCGACTTCGACACTCGTTATCCTCCGGAGTGGATTGCTGATCCCGCTGCCAAGAGCCCCGTGATGGTGCCCGAACGGGTGCCGCTCTCTGAGACCTGGGGCGCGATGGAGGAGCTGGTGCGCGCGGGGCTGGTCAAGGAGATTGGGGTTTGTAATTACAACACTGGGCTGCTCCATGAC
This sequence comes from Luminiphilus sp., assembly GCA_965658485.1. Lineage (GTDB taxonomy): Bacteria > Pseudomonadota > Gammaproteobacteria > Pseudomonadales > Halieaceae > Luminiphilus. The sequence continues at coordinate 19,641 of CBFHSJ010000022.1, read as the reverse complement.
CTGATGGCGTACTCGCAGATCAAACCGGCCATGCTGCAGATCGAATCCCACCCCTATCTGACTCAAGAGCGACTGCTGCGCGCCGCGGCGCAGTACGATATCGCGGTGACCGCGTTCTCGCCTTTGGGCGCGCTGTCCTATCTGGAGCTCGACATGGCTGATGCCGGTGAGTCGGTGCTCGAGCAAGCCGCGGTGAAAGAGGCCGCCGCGCGCGTCGGTCGGACGCCTGCGCAGGTGGTGTTGCGTTGGGGCATCCAGCGGGGCACGGCGGTCATCCCGAAGACCAGCCGGGTGGAGCGGCTGAGAGAGAACCAGCAGCTGTTTGATTTTGAGTTGAATGACGCGGAGATGACGGCGATCTCTGCCCTAAACCGTAACCGGCGATTTAATGATCCGGGCCACTTCTGTGAGGAGGCCTTTGGCACCTTTTTCCCCATCTATGATTGAGGCGGCCACGAAGTTCATGCTCAGAAGCATGGGCATGGGCATGGGCATGGGCATGGGCATGGGCATGAGCAGGGTGATGGCTGCGAGCGTCGGCAAACATCCTGCGGCGCCCCGAGTGGGTTCAGCATGTTGAGGCTCGAAACTCAGCCCGTTACCGACCAGCAGCGTCATGACAATGCGGCTTTCCCGCTGGTATTGGTCGCCCAGGGCCCGGTGTCGCAGCAAGATCTGCGCGCCCAGTCAGCGGGGCTCATAGACCACCTGGCGACCCATGGCGCCATCCTTTTTCGTGGCTGCGGGGTCACGGATGCGCAGGCCTTTGATGATTTCGTTGCCGGTTTTGACCTCCCGAATTTTCCCTATAACGAGTCGCTGTCGAACGCGGTGCGGCACAACCGCACGCCACGCGTCTTCACCGCCAATGAGGCGCCGCAGGATGTCGAGATTTTTCTGCACCATGAGATGGCGCAGACCCCGTACTTCCCGAGTCACCTGTTTTTCCACTGTGAGCAGGCCGCTGCAGTAGGCGGCGCTACGCCACTTTGTCGCTCTGATGTGCTGCTCGAGAAACTGACACAGCACTTACCCGAGTTTGTGGCCCGCTGCAGAGCGCACGGCGCGCGCTATTCCCTCACCATGCCCGCCGAAGCCGACGCGACTTCAGGGCAGGGCAGAAGTTGGCGCCAGACCCTCAATGTTGACGCGAAACAGGCGGCCGAGGCAAGGTTGGCGGCGCTGGAGTACGAATGGCAGTGGTTACCCGATGATGCGATCCGCACCACCACGCCGGCCCTGTCGCTCATCCGGCACGCGCCCTCGGGCAACGAGGTCTTCTTCAATCAGCTCATCGCTGCGTTTTGTGGCTGGCAGGATCAGCGCAACGAGGGCACCCGCTCGGTCACTTATGGTGATGGCTCTGCCTTTGACGATGCGGACGTGCAATCCGCGGTCGAGATTGCCTACGACCTCGTCTTCGACCTCCCCTGGGAGTCTGGCGATGTGGCGTTGATCGATAACTATCAGGTCATGCATGGTCGTCGGCCTTTCTCGGGCCAGCGCAGCGTGCTGGCCTCGCTGTGTCTAGACCCGGGGGGGTGACCCCGCTTATAGGTTGATCGTGAGCGTGAGGCGCACCTGACGGGGCTCAAAGCGGTGAAAGTGCCGGTCCTCGACGCCCTCCAGTGGCTCACTCTCAAGTCTTGAGGGGTAGAAGTATTCGATATCCCGGTCATCGGAGTCGAACAGGTTCAGCACATCGGCGCGCAGTGCGTATCGCTGACCCGCCCACCCGAGCGACAGGTGAGCGAGAGTGGCGCTATGTGCCATAACGGAACCGTCTTCGATCAGCGGTGCGCCATCGACGTAACGCACTCGCAGTGCGCCGAACCAGCCAGCGGGGGTTTGCGCTGAGAGAGTGGCACTGGCCACGGTTTCCAGCGCCCCGGGGATATGACGCCCTTCGACCGCATTGTCGCTAAAGCGCGCGTCGGTCAAAGCGATATCCGCTTCGAGCGACCACACCTCGTCAATCATCCAAAAGTTGTTGAGCTCAAGGCCCCACCGCTCGCTGGGCCGGGTCGCTTCGGTGGTGCCCGCATCGCCCACGAACAACAGTTCCGAATCCAGCTCCAGGTACCACAGCGCTGCCGCGAGATTCCAGCGCTGTTGCCATTGGCTCTTCACCCCAAGCTCTGCGCCACGTGAACTGACCAGAGGGTCCACCGAAGACACGGCTTCGCCGGTAACGGGATCAACCTGCTGGGTCGCACCCCGCGCGTCGTTGGAGTGGAAGCCCCTCCCTGCGCTCGCATACCACTCGGTGGCAGGGCTCGCGCGGTAAATCAGGCTCGCTTTCGGGCTGATCAGGGTGTCTTGCTCGGTACCTGAGTTGCGCGGGTCTTCTGCGTCCACATCAAAGCGGAAGTGATCGGCCCGGGCACCCAGCACGGCCCGCCATCCCGAGCTGAGTGACCAGATGGCTTCGTAGTGCGCGCCTAGGCTGGCTTCCTCGACCGCGTCCTGCCTCACGATGCCAGTGCGTTCTCGCGCTTGAGTGCGGTACAAGCCGACTGTGCCGATATCGTCATGCTGCACCGCAACGCCCCAGCGATGCTGCAGCGTATCACTGGGGTTCCAGTGATGATGGTAGCTCCCACCGAAAATACGCCGATCGTCAACCTGCTGAAATTGATCGCCCCGTGCCGGGTCATCCAGTCGATAGGTGAAGTTGGAATACAGGTTCATCTCGTAGTCAACGAGATAAGCGGTCCAGCGCGTCCTGTGATCACCTCGACTGCGCTGATACTCCCCAGAGAGGCTGGAGCGCCGGGTATCGCCCCCCAGCGTCGTGTCAATCGAGCCCAGCGGCGAGATCACGCCGGCAGCCACGGCCCGTTCGGGTATTTGATCGGCAGCATTCCATTCGTTATCGTAGTGCATCACGCTGGCTTGCCACTGTGTGGCGTCATCGCCGCCACTCAGCGTGATCAGGCCGTTCAGCTTTTTGACATCCTCATCAACATCGGTCCAGGCGCCGTCATAGCGCTGCACCTCCAGGGCACCAGCGAGTCGCGTGCTGCCTGCAGTCAGACTACCCATGGCGAGCCCGCGATGAAAACCGTTTTCGCCTGCCGTCCACGCGACCTGATTGCTGAAGACATCCGCGGTTTCAATCTCTGCGCCACCTGCTGAAGAGAAATCACCGAGCTCGGCGTGGTAAGGGCCCTTCACGAAGTTGATGCGCGCGATGGTTTCCGGGATTAAAAAGTTGATGTCGGTGTAGCCCTGCCCGTGGCCGTGGCTGCGCAAATTGACGGGCATGCCGTCGATCGCAGTGGAGAAGTCGGTCCCGTGATCCAGATTGAAGCCGCGCAGGAACATCTGGTTCGATTTGCCTGAGCCACTGTGCTGCGTGACGATCAGACCGGGTATGGCTTCCAACACGTCACCGGGCCGCAAAAGGGGTCTGATGGCGAGGTCCATTTGCCCAACGACCCCCTCGGATGCACTGCGGGCCTCGCCCGCGAGGTGTTCTCGTCGGCCGGTGACTACGAGCTCTTCGAGTGTTTCTTCAACGGGATGTGCGCTGATATCGCCGGGCAGGCACAGCACACACAAGAGGGCAGTGGGGACTAAGCGCATTGGGGTTCGAGCTAATCGGCAAGGGGCGGAGTATAAACTTTGAGCGATGATTCTCTAGCTTGCGCCGTCGTCGTCTTGCGAGTTCACGAAAGCGCCAACCGGCTCAAAAGGGCGGGCCTGTGTATACTCGTCTGCGAGGGCAGCACGCCACAGAATAAAAAAGCGCGGTACTTTTGACTCAACGAATCGATAGGGTGAATTTCGGGCTCTCGGTCTCAGTGCTGCTGGGTCTGACGCTGCCGCTATTGATGTTCCCCAGTGAAACCGCTGCGGCCCTCGCTATCGCCTATACCTGGATCGCCAACACCTTCGGTTGGTTCTACATACTGACCGGCGCGGCCACCTTCGGATTGGTGCTCTACATTGCTTTCGGTCCCTACGGCACCATCCGCTTGGGTGACGATGCCCCCGAATTCCCCACCCTCAGCTGGGTGGGTATGTTGTTCGGTGCAGGCATTGGTTCGGGCATGCTCTACTGGAGCGCCATTGAGTGGGCCTACTACGTGCAGGCACCGCCCTTTGGCGCCGAGCCTTTTTCCGATAAGGCCTATGACTGGGCGGCCTCCTATGGATTACACCACTGGGGTTTTGTCGCCTGGGCCTTTTACAGCCTGCCGACGCTGGCTATCGCCTACCCGTTTTACGTACGCAAAGTACCGCAGCTGAAATACAGTAATTCCGCCCAGTACTGGCTGAAGGGCAGGGAGAGTTCCTGGCCGGCTCGGCTCATGGACAGCTTCTTTATGATTGCCCTGATTGGCGGCGCGGGGAGCTCTCTGGGGATCTCTACGCCGCTGATATCGGCCTTTGTATCAAGACTCACTGGCGTTCCCGACGGATTCGCCCTTGAGGTCGCAGTGGTTGTCGTCTGCGTCGCACTGTTCTCGCTCAGTGTTTGGCTGGGGCTGAGTCGCGGTATCCGCAGGCTGAGTGACTTGAACATCGCGCTGGCATTCCTGTTTCTGCTTTTCATTTTGTTCGCCGGCGACACGCTATTTATTTTACGCATGGCGGTGAACTCGATGGGACACCTGCTGCAGAACACCTTGGCGATGACCTTCTGGACGGACCCCATCGCGAACACGGGCTTTGTCGGTGACTGGACGGTCTTTTATTGGGCATGGTGGATTGCCTACGGCCCATTCGTCGGTATTTTTGTGGCGCGTATATCGCGAGGGCGCACCCTGCGCGAGGTGGTGCTTGGCATGTTGTGCCTCGGTTCTCTGGGCGTGTGGCTATTCTTCTTTGTGCTGGGCAACCACACCTTGGGGGTGCAGCTGAGCGGTGAAGTCGATGTGATCGGTGTGATGAACGCTGAAAACGGTAATGCAGCGATTGTGGCGGGGCTCGATGTGCTGCCACTGGCGGCCGTGGCAATCGGACTGTTTTGTCTCGTTGCCGTGATCTTTGTAGCCACCACTTATGACAGCGCTTCCTATACGTTGGCGGCGACTGCTTCAACTGAAATGGGACCGTCTGAGGATCCGGCGCGCTGGCACCGCTTGTTTTGGGCGATTGCCATTGCAGCGCTGCCAATCGGACTGATGTACGCCGGCGGTGTGCGCGAGGCGCAAACAGCCACACTGGTTGTCTCGTTACCCCTGACCTTTACTTTCTGGCTGTCGGGCATCGCCCTGCTGAAATCGTTGCGCGCCGACCACCCTCCGCGATAAAACAGCATACCTTGCGGGCCACGCTGCCTTTTTGATACTCGCAGTGTGGAGCACCGCTCGGAAACGGCGGTCGGCCCATAGCCTGAAATGAAGGAGTTACCTCGTACCATGACAGACCAACCCGTTGCGCTGATATCGGCTGGTGCCTCAGGCATTGGGCTGGCCTGCGCGCGAGCGCTGGCCGAGGCGGGCCATCGGGTACTGACCCTCGATATTGATGCTGAGTCGATCGCGCGATTTCAGGATGAGTTCGGCGAGGGTAGCGCAGTGGTCTGCGACGTGGCGGATGCGGTGCAGGTCGAAGAGGCCTTTCATTCACTGATTGATTCCCACCGGCGCGTTGATCTGCTGCTCAACAATGCGGGCGTTGCTGGCCCACAGCAGCCTGTGGAAGACATCGAGGTGGCGGCGTGGCAGTCGACAATCGATACCGACCTCAACAGCGTCTTCTATCTGACGCGTCTTGTGATTCCAATCATGAAGTCCCGGCGCGGCGGCCTCATCCTGAACATGTCCTCTAGTGCAGGGCGATACGGCTGCCCGATGCGCTCTCCTTATGTGGCGGCCAAATGGGCGGTGATTGGGCTCGCCCAAACCTGGGCGATGGAGCTGGGCCCCTGGAATATTAGGGTCAACGCGCTGTGCCCGGGTAGTGTTGGTGGTGAGCGCATCGATCGCGTGATTGATCGCGATGCCGCTGAGCGTGGCGTGACGCCCGATGAGATCCGCAAGATCTATCAACGCCAAAGCTCGCTCAGAGACTTTGTGAGCCCCGAGGACATCGCGACTATGGTGTGTTTTCTTGCGGGGCCTGGCGGTCGCATGATTTCTGGCCAGACGCTGGGTATCGATGGCCATACAGAGAGTCTCGCTAACTGGCTGGACCCATAAGGATTGATCGATGAAAGCGTGCTGGTTTGAGGTATTCGGTGCGGCGCAGGACGTGCTGCAACAGGGTGACTGGCCCACGCCTGAGCTCGGTCCGGGCGAGGTATTGGTGCAGCTCCAGACCACCGGGGTGAATCCCTCTGATGTTAAAAAACGGGCTGGGGCCTTTCCTGACTTATTAGAGGCCGGGCCGGTGATACCCCACAGCGATGGCGCGGGCGTGGTCACGGCGGTGGGTGAGGGTGTGTTGCCTTCACGAGTTGGTGAGCGGGTCTTTGTGTATCAGGCTCAATACGGCCGCCAGCTCGGTACCGCGGCGGAATTTGTTGCGCTCGACAGTGCGCGCGCGCCAGTGCTACCCGACAACACTTCGTTTGAGGTGGGAGCGTGTATCGGCATTCCCATCATGACCGCCCACCGCTGCGTATTCGCGGATGGCCCTGTTGCTGATCAGCTAGTGCTGGTCACGGGGGGCGCCGGCCGCGTCGGTCACTACGCCATCCAGTGGGCGCATCGCGCCGGCGCGCGCGTGATCGCGACGGCGAGTAACGACCAAGATGCCGCGGCCTGCCGGGAGGCCGGTGCCGAGGCGGTGGTCAATCATCGCAAGCTCGAGTGGGGGCAGGCGGTGCTGGATCTCACCGAGGGCCAAAAGGTGGATCGGGTGATCGATGTGGAGTTCGGTGCCAACCTGCCCGAGCTGCTTCACTGCGTGAGGATCGGTGCCACGATTGCGACGTACTCCAGTACCGTGGTGCCCGAACCCGTGCTGCCCTTCAGAACCATGATGTTTATGGACCTCACGGTCCGCATGGTCATTGTGTATGCCATGCCGGAAGAGGCCAAATTGAAGGCGGTGGCGGATACCCAAGTTGCTCTCACTGAGGGTGGTCTGCAGCACCGCGTTGCCGAGACACTGCCATTCGATGAGATGGCAACGGCCCACGAGGTGATTGAAGTCGGGAGTGTGCGCGGATGCGTCGTCGTGACGATTTGATAGGTCCAACACTGTGCAGTGTGATCGCCACGCTGTGGATGATGATCAGCCCGCTCGCGGGCGCAGTGTCGGTCGACGACTGGCTGACAGAAACCCATGACGGTGCGCTTCATACGGCAGAGCTGGGGGAGTGTTTGCTGGAGAATGGCGAGGTCATTAAGGCCTGCCGGCTGACCTTCCGCACCTACGGCCGGCTGGCGCCTGATCTCGGCAACATTGTGCTCATGCCCACCTGGCTAAACGGCAATGCAGAGGGGCTGGCCACCTACAACTACCTCGGCCCGGATGGCATTGTCGATACCGACGACTACTTTGTGATCGCTGTCAACGCGCTGGGGAATGGTATCTCTTCGTCTCCCTCTAACAGCGCGCAGCGACCGTTCCCGGCGTTCACCATTCGGGACCAGGTCAGCTTGCAGTATCAGTTATTAACCGAGCATCTGGACGTTGAGCATCTCCACGCCGTGGTCGGCGCTTCGATGGGTGGCTACCAGACCTATGAGTGGCTCATGATGTATCCCAAATTCGCCACCCACTTTGTGCCGATTGAAGGCACACCCTGGTACACGTTTTATGACCGTCTGAAAGGCCGCGCTTGGCAGGAAGTGCTGGCACTGCCCGAGGATTCCCCTGAAGCAATACAGCGCAAGGCGCACTTGTTGGCATTGATCGACGGCATGGTGTTCTGGACACCCGATTATCTGAATCGTGAGCGATCAATTGAGCAGTTTGACGAGTGGTTAGCGGGCATGGCGCGGTTTGATAACGCCGCGGCCATCAGTGACCGCGCGAGTCAGAACGCGGCTAGCGCGCAACACGACATTCGGCGGGGTCGCCCGGATTTTGACGCGCGACTAAAGTCAATGGGCAGACCCAGTGTGCTGGCCGTGGTGTTTGAGCGAGATATGACCGTCAACCCGGAGCCCAATAAGGCGCTCGCCAAGCAGCTGGGTTTTGAAGTGGTCGAGATCCCTGGTGACTGTGGTCACTTTGGTTCTAATCCAGAGTGCTACCAGCAGCAGGTGATCGAGCGCGTCTCGGCATTTCTGCGTGGTCCTGATCAAGCGCAGTTCCAGCGACGCACGATGACAATCGGAGAAAAATCCAGGCAGTACTATGTGTATCTGCCCGAGACCTATGGCAGCCGGCCATTACCGGTGGTGCTCGCGCTTCACGGTTATGGGACCACCGCTACGGGGCTCGCTACTGCCCATGCAATGAATCCCCATGCCAACGCCAATGATTACATTGTGGTGTATCCCCAGGGGGCCGGGTTTTACTCAAAAGTCGCCTGGCAGAGTGATGAAACGCTGGTGAGCTCATGGAACGATCTGGCGAGCAATGTCCCTACTGAGGCCGGCCCCCACTGTTTGCCGGACCGGCTCGATTACCCCTGCTATGCCGAGTGCGGTGACTGCAAGGCCTGCGATTGGACCTCCTGTGAAGACGACGTGGGGTTTCTGCTTTCGATCACTCAATCAGTGAAAGAGAGTCTGCTTGTCGATCCCGACCGTTTTTATCTGCTGGGTAACAGTAACGGCGGCAGCATGGTGCAGCGCCTCGGCTGCGACTATCCGGAGCACTATGCTGCTATCGGCATTATGATTTACCAAATGCCTCCGGGCCATGCCTGTGGACCTCAGGAGACGTTGCCCATGTTTCATTACTACGCTGAGTTGGACGACGGCGTCCCGCCCGATGGGAAGCCGTCACCCTATGGATGGGTGTACACATCGGCTGAGGACAACACCCGCGTCTGGGCTGAGACCATGGGGTGTAGCGGCCCCGCCGTATCCTGGCAGACCCCACTTGCGCAGGAAAATGGGCTCCAGTGCGAGGCTTACACCGATTGTCAGGTTGAGGGTGCCGCGGTGGTGAGCTGTGGTGACCCGGCGGCAGGTCATGAGTGGGCGGCTCAGCGCATCGACGCGATCCCGGCGGATTGTGTTGCGCCGGCGCAGAAGCAGGATTTACCGAGGCAGCCAATCTGTCCGGCGATTTCGCCGCTGAAGGAGCGGTGGGGAATGGAGCTCGTGTGGCAGTTTTTCAGTCGGCACTCGCGGTCAGCGGCGCTCGCTAGTACCCGCTAGTCAGTCTTTAGGCGATGCCAGTTCATCGATCATCGCCCGCCAGAACCGCAACGACTCGCCGACTGCCGCCTTTGGCACACGCTCATTCAGCCCATGGGCAAAACTGTCTTTTGGGTTGATGAAAATCCCCGTCAAGCTGTAGCTGGGAATGCCCGCCGCGCGCCAATAGGCGCCGTCGGTGGTGCCAGAACCCATTTTTGGCACGATCGGTAGTCCCGGGTGAATCGGCTCAAGCGAACGTGAGATCGCCGCCATAATTTCTGTGTTGAAGGGCGAGGCGGGGCTGGTGACCGGCACACCGACAACCCGCCATTCCAGATCAGGGTTGTCTGTAACGCGCTGCAGCTCTCGCATGATCTCCGACGGCGAGTGGCCGGGGAAAATACGGCAGTTCACCACCGCGGTGACCGCTCGGGGCAGCGCGTTTTCTGCGTGCCCGCCCGATAACATAGTTGGGATGCAGGTCGTCCCGAGCGTACCCACATACTGAGGTTGTGCCCGCAGCATAGCGATCGCCTCAGCATCAGTCGGATCCGCCACCACACGCGCCATCGCCTCACCCACTTCGTTATTGAGTAGTGGCGCCGTGCGGGCAAAGTAGGTCAGCGTGATCTCATTTGTCTCGACCGGGAAGGTGTAGGCCTCGAGGCGCTGAATGGCGCGAGCCAAATCATAGATCGCGTTGTCTGCCCGCGGCATGGAACTGTGGCCACCGGGATTCTTGGCCGTCATAGAGAATGTTGCGTAGGTCTTTTCCGCAAAGCCCACCTGAAACTGAACGGCTTCCCCGGTGTCATTCAGCACACCACCTCCACCATCAACAACCAGCGCATATTCGGCGTCCACCAGATCGCGATAGTCGCGGGCCAGCTGTTGCACGGTTTCCTGAAACGACTCCTCGTCACCGGTGAAGGCAATCACGAGATCTCGGCTGGGTACGAACCCAGACTCCTTTAGCCACATGAACAGGGTGGTGAGGATCGTCACATCAAACTTGTTATCCAGCACCCCGCGGCCGTAAAAAAAAGTGTTATCTGCCTGAAGCTCAAAGGGATGTCGCAGCCAGCTCTCAGGGTCGGCGGGCACGACGTCCATATGGGAGGAAAACAGGATAGGCTTCCGCCCGCTGCTACCGTCGCCCTCGTAGCGCACCACCAGTGAAGCGGTTTCGCCATAAGGCACGATGGTCAAGGCTTCAGGAGAGAACCCGGCCTCGAGGAATACCTGCCGCAAAGACTCCGCATAGGCGGGCACCAGCCCCTGACCGTGTGCGGTCTCACGACTGATCGCATCGCGGAGAAGCTCAATGGCCCGCTCGCTATATTGGGCAACGGCATCGCCGTCGCTGGCGACGCTGTGTTGCATTGTTAACGCCATGGTTACGCAAAAAAAGATGACACTGCGGCAGAGATTGTTCATGGGGCTGTCCTGTGCGCTGCTGGGTCATGACCTGCAGAGTAGCGAGGGAGAAGTGATAACGGCATTGTCGGGCCTTCTTGAGATCCCGCAAGTACGAAGCAATATAGCACCGTTCGCCTTCGTCACCGCCTCATTTGGCACCCGAAAAATAGTTTGCCCTTCGTTGCTTCAATGCAGTCCGTTCGGACGTCAATTTTTCTTCCCACCACCAGCGGCTTCGGTTACATTTTCGCCGACTGACAGGTGCCTTGGACACAGCGATGCCATAGCACCTGTGGCACCAGAACGCGCGATGCTCGGCACCGCGGATCACGCGACCACCACAGTGGTTTTGCGAGGGAGATGTGCATCGTGATGGCGCAACACGACCTTTCCGCGGAGCTTTTGGCCCCCGATTTTTATCATTACGCAGCCGCACCGATTGCGGCGATCACTGCGAGCGATGACGCGCTCATTGTCAGCTGGCCCGATGGCCGTCAGTTGAGTTGCCATCGTTTTTGGCTTCGGGAGAACACGCTGGGTCACGGCGGCATCGACCCCGCCACCCGCGAAGGCATCATGGACCCCGCTGACTTATCAGACGCAATGCAGATTGCGGCATTTGAGCTCACCGACGCTGGGGATTTGCGCGTGACGTGGACACCCGAGGGCACAGATGAGGGTGTGGTCAGCACCTATCACTCGGGGTGGTTGAGACACATTACGGAGGGGCAACACTTACCCGAGAGCTGGGTGCCGGCACCCGAGGCCTGGAACGCTTCAACGCTGCCCGCGCCGCCGCGCCGTCTCGCCGACGCGGTGCTCAAAGATGACATCGTGCTCTGCGACATGCTCAACGACTTGTTGCGTTGGGGTGTCTGTGTGGTGGAGCAGGCGCCCACCGAGCCAGGTTTTCTCAACGAACTCGCCGCGCGCATCGGGCCGGTGCGCGACAGCAACTTTGGCTTGCTGTGGGATGTCAAAGCCGACGTGAATCTGGCGGGGGATGCCAAAACCAACACCACGGCCAACACAGGTTTTCGGCTGGGCCCGCATACCGATTTACCCACGCGTGAAATCCCGCCGGGCTTCCAGTTTTTGCATTGCCTGATCAACGAGGCTGACGGTGGGGAATCGACGCTGACCGATGGCGCCGCACTGATTGAAGAACTCAAGGCGACCCGGCCTGAGGACTACGAGATTTTGAGCACCCGGCGCTGGGTGTTTTTTAACCGCGGTCCCGGCATTGATCACCGCTTCTCGGCGCCCATCATCGACCCGCTGAATGGCGACGGTGTGCCGACCATTCGCGCCTTTTATCCGGTTCGAGCTTTTCCCGATATGCCCGATGCCGACGTGGGTGAGGCCTACGCCGCCTTGCGACGCTTCCATGCCTTGGCCGACGACCCTCGTTTTGAGCTGATCTTCCGGCTCGGTCCCGGGGACATCATGTGCTTCGATAACCGCCGCGTGATGCACGGTCGTAAAGCGTTTTCAGGCTCGGGTCAGCGCCACCTGCAGGGGGTGTATATTGATCGCGACGAGATCCTCTCAACCGCGCGGGCGGTCAATCGGGCCCGCGCTGCGCGACAGGCACCGTAACGCATCTTCGGTTTCCCACAACCCATATCCATAACGACACATCAGGGGACGCACCATGCCACTGGCCATGCGAGACAAAGTTTTCATCACCGCTGCGTTAACGGGCTCCGGCAGCACGCAGGACCGCAGCGACAAGGTGCCACGCAGCCCTGAGCAAATCGCGACCGCGGCTATCGATGCGGCCAAAGCGGGAGCGGCGGTGGTGCACTGCCATGTGCGCGACCCGGAAACGGGCGCCCCAGATCGCGCCGTGCACCTTTACCGCGAGGTGGTGGAGCGCATACGGGAGTCTGATACCGATGTTGTGATCAACCTCACCGCCGGAATGGGAGGCGATATTGTCTTTGGCCCGACTGACGCGCCTTTGCCCCTGAGCGAGCAGGGCACCGACATGGTCTCGGCGGCGGAGCGGGTCGCGCACCTTGAGGCCTGCCTGCCCGAAATCGCCACGCTCGACTGCGGCACGATGAATTTCGCTGAGGCCGACTATGTGATGACCAACACCCCCGGCATGCTGCGTGATATGGCGAGCCGAATGGCCAATCTGGGTATTCGCATCGAGATCGAGGCCTTCGATACGGGTCATTTATGGCTCGCAAAGCAGTTGGTGAGTGAAGGGCTGATCCCTGCGCCGGTGATGGTGCAGCTCTGTATGGGCATTCCCTGGGGCGCGCCGGATGACCTCAATACCTTTATGGCGATGGTGAATAACGTGCCATCAGACTGGATTTACTCCGCCTTCTCGATCGGTCGGCATCAGATGGCCTACGTTGCGGCGGCAGTGCTCTCTGGGGGCAACGTGCGCGTGGGGCTTGAGGACAACCTCTGGCTGGAAAAAGGCCACCTCGCGACCAACGCCGAGTTGGTAGCCCGGGCGGTGACAATCGTTGAGGCGATGGGCGTGCAGATCATGAAACCGGATGAGGTTCGCGCCGAGCTACAGTTGACCAAGCGGGCACTGCCCTGATGCCAACGGCGGCGATTATTGGCGGTGGGGTGATTGGCTCGGCCTGGGCGTCGCGGTTTTTACTCAACGGCTGGCATGTTCAATTTCACGACCCTGCACCCAATTCCGCGGCTGTGCTTAACATTGTTTTGGATAAAGCGCGCCGTTGGGTTCCTGAAGTGTACGACCGACTCCCGGAAGAGGGCGCCCTGACACTTTGCGACAGCATTGCCGATGCCGCGACGGGTGCAGAATGGATACAGGAGTCCACGCCTGAGCGGCTTGAGATCAAACAGGCGGTACTGGCTGAGGTTCAGGCCAGCTGTGCGGTAGAGGCAATTGTTGCGTCATCTACTTCGGGCTTTATGCCCTCGGAATTGCAGGCAGGTAGCGCTCGGCCCGAGCAGATTCTCGTCGCCCACCCGTATAACCCGGTTTATCTGTTGCCGATTGTGGAAGTGGTTCCTTCAGCGGCGGTGCCCGAGGAGACGGTGCAGCGCGCGGAAGCGCTGCTGCGCGACATTGGCATGAAGCCGATTACGCTGCGGGCAGAAATCCCGGCCCATGTTGGAGATCGTTTGCTGGAGGCTGTTTGGCGCGAAGCGCTCTGGCTCATCAAAGACGGCGTGGCGACGACCGAGCAAATCGACGACATCATGACCCATGGTTTCGGTCTGCGATGGGCACAAAAGGGATTATTTGAAACCTATCGCACCGCGGGCGGTGAGGCCGGCATGAAGCACTTCCTTGAGCAATTTGGTCCTTGTCTGCAGTGGCCGTGGACCAAGCTCACCGACGTGCCGGACCTCGACGAAGAACTGATCGATCGCATTGTTGAGCAGTCCGATGCACAAGCCGCCGGGCGCTCGGTCAGCGAGCTCGAGGATGAGCGCGACGCGAATCTGGTGGCCATGCTCAAAGCGCTGCGCAAGGAAGACACTGCGGCCGGCGCGTTTCTCAATCGCCTCGGGGCTTCCAGTGCCTGATTTGATCACCCATCGACGCTAGCGATGAGCATCGAGTTGGCAACACCGAATTTTTCCAACGAGCAGATTTGTGCCCACCGGGGCGCCAGCGGAAGCTATCCCGAGAACACCCGCGCCGCCTTTGATGCTGCGGCCAGTGTTGGCGCCGGGTGGATCGAGACTGACATTCAATGCCTCGCCGATGGCGAGCTCGTGATCTTTCACGATGACCATCTGGGGCGCACAGCATCGGGGTCGGCAAAGGTCACCTTACTGTCTTGGCCTGACATGGCTGGACTGGATATTGGCGGCTGGAAGGGCGATGCATTTGCTTCAGAGCGACCCCTGCGCTGCGAGGATTTGATTGCCTGGCAGGCTGAGGCGTCGGACCGACTGGGCATTGTGTGGGAAGTGAAGTGCGACGATGACCCTGCGGCGGTAGATGCCGCCGTTACGGCCGTCACCCAGCGACTCGCCGATATCGGTGATCATCGTTGTATTGTCTCGAGCTTCAGTCGTGATGTCTTAGTTGCCCTCAGGCCCCAGTTGCCCGCAATCCCCATGGCGCTGATTGCCGAGGCGTTGCCCGGCGATGGCGTTGCCTTTTGTCAGGAGCATGGGCTGGAAGGGATTCATCTCGACGGCCATCAGGTCACTCACGACTCGGCGCGCACAGTGCTAGAGGCCAACCTAGCGCTACGCTGTTACACCATCAATGACGTTGAAGAGGCCCAGCGACTCGTTGCGCTCGGTGCATCGATGGTCATGACCGATTTCCCCGAACGATTTTTAGCCCGGGATTGACCGTTCAGTCGGGCAACGTACCCAAATCAAAGCCGGTGTCTTCGGGCATGGCTTCGGGCCAGTTGGTCCGCCATACCTCGCGGGACACCGGCCCGACCGGGACCGGGGCGCGCTCAAACCCGGGCTGGCAGTCGATCAAAGGCGCCACCACCACGTCGTGTCGAGGCACGATAAAAAACGGAAAGCTATAGCGCTCCTTACCTGAGACATTCACTACCTTGTGGGGGGTGGAGGTAAAGTAACCGCCGGACCACAGCTCCAGCAGATCGCCGATATTGACGACCATGGTATTGGGCGGCGCCTCAACCTCGAGCCACTCGGCTTGATCATGGGGCCGCAACCACAAACCGCCCACCGCGTCTGGGAACAGTAATGTGAGGGCATCGGTGTCCTTGTGCGGATGAATGCCAAAGCCATCGTTCGGATCGCTAGGCGGATAGTGCAGCAGCGTCATGTTGGTCAGAGGCTGATTAAAGTGCGCCAGGAAATCAGCAACGTCCACCTTCATGATCTCTGCGATCAGAGCAAGTAGCCGTTGACCGGTGGCCTCGCAGGCCTGCCAAAAGGCCTCGGTGGTTTCCCGCAGACCCGCCGGCTCGCCTGGCCAACGGTTGGAACCATAAAGGTCACAGGCTGCGCACAGTGAATCGTCGGCCGCGACCTCCGCGTGGAGCTTGTAACCCTCGTACCGGTCGGGCGCGACGCCCTCGGTGTTGGGTGAGAAGAAGCCCAAAGGGATATAGCCCCGGTAGTTGTCCGGCGTGATGCGTTCATTCAGCTTGTCGGCTAATGGGCGGTCAAAGTAGTCGACTAGATGCTGCCGCAGATCGCTCACCAATTCAGCGGGCACGTCATGCCCCTTAACCAGTACAAAGCCGATATCGCAGAGCGCGCGTTCCAGCGTGGGCAGAATCTCCCAATCCTCTCGTTTGATATCAATCGTCGGGATGGCGAGCGATGCGGGCATTCGGCTGGGTTTCCATGGCGATCTCAGAGCGGGTAGCGGCGCACAGACTGTTGTGTGCCTGCGGCGAATCTTCGACGAGCGAGGGTGGGGCTGTAAAGCGGCTGATTCGCCGGCGGATTAGCGCTAAGTTCGGGCTTCCCTCCCATCTCAATCAGTCGGCATAATCTTGCCCAAATTGGGCACGGGTAAACCGCCATGCTGAACCTCTGGCGCTACAGGGCTGCACTGATCTGCCTTTCGCTGTTATTGCTTCATGGCTCGGCGCAGGCCGAACCCGCGCCGAGCCCCAAAGTGGTGTTCGTGATTGTCGATGGTATTCCGGCGGACGTGATTGAGCGGGTGCCCACGCCGGCAATTGACGCCATTGCCGCGGGAGGTGGGTACAGCCGCGCTACCGTGGGTGGCCCGGTAGGCACATCGGGTGAAACGCCCACGATCTCAGCGCCGGGCTACATGAGCCTAGTGACGGGCACCTGGGCGAATAAGCACAATGTTTACGACAACTACGGCATCAGCCCAGATTATGACTATTGGAATCTCTTTCGGCTTGCACGTGATCAAAAGCCCGAGCTGCGGTTGGGCATTTTTTCTACTTGGACTGACAACCGCACAGTGCTCCTAGGGGAGGGGTTGGCCGGGGCGGGCAACTGGCGATTTGATGTGGTTGTGGATGGTCTCGAAGAGGATGAGACACGATTCCCGCCCCAGCCGCTGGATGCACAGATTGCCGATGTTGATGACGCAGTGAGCCGCGAGGCAGCCCGACTCATTGAGTCCGAGAGCCCCGATGTGTCATGGGTGTATCTGCAATACACCGACGACGTGGCCCATGAACATGGTGATAGCCCGGAGCTCGATCAGGCGGTAGTCGATATGGATGCGCGGGTGGGCTTGATCTGGTCTGGCGTGAGGGCCCGGCAAAAGGCGTTCGATGAAGATTGGTTGATGATCATCACCACGGATCACGGGCGCGATGCAGAAACCGGCCGTGACCATGGAGGACAGACGGAGCGCGAGCGCACCATTTGGATCGCCACCAATAGTCAGCGACTCACGCCAGACTTTCATGCGATGCCCGAAATCGTCGACATCTATCCTTCTATCGCCACGCACTTGGGGATTACTATCCCTGAACAGGTCGCGCGCCACCTCGATGGCGCGTCGTTTATCCAATAGGGACAGGCATGAATCAATCGCCCGTGAGCGATTACGACTACATTGTTATCGGTGCCGGTTCGGCAGGCTGCGTGCTCGCCAATCGGCTGAGTGAAGATCCCGCGCGTTCGGTGCTGCTACTCGAGGCAGGCAAGGATGACCGCAGCCTATTCATCCGCATGCCCACGGCTTTGTCGATCCCCATGAACACGCCGCGCTTCAGCTGGGGCTATTGGGGTGAACCCGAGCCCGGGCTCGATGGGCGTCGCATGGATTGCGCTCGAGGCAAAGTGCTGGGGGGCTCTTCAGCGATTAACGGCATGGTTTATGTCCGCGGGCACGCCGATGATTTTGATCAATGGGTTGAGGCAGGGGCCACCGGCTGGAGCTACGCCGACTGCCTGCCTTACTTTAAGCGCGCAGAGCGTTGGATGGGTGGAGAAGATGCCTACCGGGGCGGTGAGGGGCCGGTCGATACCTGTAACGGAAACAATATGAAAAACCCCCTCTACACGGCGTTTATTGCGGCAGGAGAGGAGGCGGGGTACGGCCGCACTGAGGACTACAACGGGTACCGTCAGGAGGGCTTTGGCGCCATGCACATGACGGTGCGGCGCGGTGAGCGATGCTCAACGGATTGGGCGTACCTGGCGCCCGCTCGCAAGCGGCCCAACCTCACTGTGGTAACCGAGGCCGAGGTCGACAAGTTGACCCTGTCGGGCAAGCAGGTCACGGGAGTTCGGTATCAGCGCAGAGGCGAGATGTGTGAGGCGTCTGCCCGCCGAGAGGTGATTTTGAGCGCCGGGTCGATTGGTTCGCCTGCGATTTTGCAGCGCTCCGGCGTTGGCCCTTCGCACGTGTTGGCTGAGGCAGGTGTGCCGGTACAGCACGAGTTGCCGGGTGTCGGTGAGAACCTGCAGGACCACCTGGAGGTGTATTTTCAGTACCGGTGCAAAGCAGCCATTACGGTGAATGGTCATCTTGGCTGGTTGGCCAAGCTGCGTATCGGTGTGCAGTGGGTGCTGACCAAAACCGGGCTGGGTGCGACCAATCACTTTGAATCCTGTGGTTTTATTCGCTCACGCGCGGGGCTGGCCTCGCCTGACATCCAGTATCACTTTTTGCCCGCCGCGATCCGCTACGACGGAAAGGCAGCCTTCGAAGGCCACGGATTTCAGGTGCATGTGGGGCCCAACAAACCCGAGAGTCGCGGCACGGTCCGTATCTCTGGCCCCAATGCAAGAGATGAACCCAAGATTCTCTTTAATTACCTCGCTACCGAGCAGGACCGCCAGGACTGGCGCACCTGCCTGAGACTCACGCGAGAGATTCTTCAGCAGCCTGCGCTCGATGATTACCGCGGTGACGAGATCCAGCCGGCGGTTGATTTGTCGGATGACGACGCGATCGACCGCTGGGTGCGCGACAACGTCGAGACGGCGTATCACCCTTCCTGCTCTTGCAAGATGGGCGCGGCAGACGACGCCATGGCCGTGGTCGACCCCGAGTGTCGTGTGCGCGGCCTCGATGGACTCCGCGTCGTCGACTCGTCGATCTTCCCGACCATTCCCAACGGCAACCTCAATGCGCCGACCATCATGGTGGCCGAGCGAGCATCTGATCTGATTCGTGGCAAGATCCCGGTGCGCGAGGAGGTGACCGTCTGGGAGGCGCCCGAGTGGCAGCACCGGCAGCGCGAGGGCGCGCCGGTGCGACCGGTTCCCGCGGGCCCCGCCGCATGATGGCCCGCCGTTGAACGCCATTCTCTCCATCGCCATCGCGCTGACCACGCTGACATCGCTCTTATTGGTATTGCGTTACGGCAATACCCGCATCGAGGGCAGTGCCCCCATGCCGCTGGTGACGTTTTTGGCGGTGTTGTTTACCTCGGGGCTCGACGTGGGCCTGTTGATGTTTCCCATGGTCGACTTCGAGATTTTTGCCAGCGAGCCCGATTACGCCTTTGCCAATCCTTTGGCGCTGGAGTTCGGCTTCTGGGGCTTTTTGGTCTGGGGTTTTTATTTCCTCACCACCTTTTACTTTTGCGTGGTTGAGCCCCGGTTGCAGCTGTTTGAGCTTCCGGCGATCAAGCTGATCAATAACTTCACCATCATTGGCACCTGCGCCTTCACCGGCTACCTGTTCCTGCATTACCTACCCGGTTACATCGAAGGCATTCCCGATGCCGTGCGTTATGGCTTAGTGGCAGGAACGGTGCTGGTCGCCGTGATTTCCAGCACCCAGATCCGCTTTGTGAAGGCGCTCAGTCTGGCCTCGAGCGGGCTGTTCTTTGCATTAATTGCGGGGTCTTTCATGGCATCCGGGATGGGGGTTTCGGGCTTCGCGGATACGGTCGGCCAGCTGGGCGATTACTTCGGTCAACTGCCGCGCTTTGTGTTTCCCATCAATGATTACCATGCGTTTTATCTGTTCTGGTGGTTTGCCTGGAGCATCATGATCGGCCAGTTCGTCTCGCGTTTTGTGAGTGGCTTCACAGCCTGGCAGTTGCTGCTCTTACTGCTGATCGTGCCGTCGATTCCCATCGCGCTCTGGTTCTCGGTGTTGTAT
>CBFHSJ010000021.1:10546-23942 GCA_965658485.1 Luminiphilus sp. | reverse complement strand
TAAGCAGCGTCATCGTTTGGCTGCTGGCCTCTGCCTTGTCGAGGCGCAACGAACGGCGCCTGATGTGGATGGCGATTGCCGTGGTGGTCTTCGGTGCTGTAACCCTGATTTTGCGAGACCAGCGGTTCATTCAGTGGAAGCCTACCGTGTTCAATTGGGTGCTGGCGGCGGTGTTCCTCGGCTCCCAATTCATAGGCGAGCGCAATCTGCTTGAACGTCTGTTGGGCGGTCAGCTGTCTCTGACCCGCCAGGTCTGGACGCAACTGAATACGCTATGGATCGGAAACTTCACCGTCGTAGGGGCTCTGAATTTATTCGTGGCCTACCGCTATGAGGAAGCCTTCTGGGTGTCCTACAAGCTGTATTCCAGTATCGGCTTTACGGTCGGATTGATGTTACTGACGATCCTCATCGCTGCCCCGCACCTCAAGGAACACGAGATAGCGGAAAGCGAACAGGCGGAGGGGTCGTGATGGCGCTCTCTATCGACAGGGCGCTCTGTGCAATGCTCGCCCCAAGAAAAAGCGCCTTAATTTGGCTGTTACTCTCTATGAATCTGATCGGCCTGCCTGCGGCCCATGCCCAGGACACCCAATACATCAGCGACATGGTTCTGGTTCCCTTGCGCAGCGGCGCCGGCTCGAAGTTTCGTATCGTGAATCGCGGACTGCCAACGGGTACCGCGTTGCTTGTATTCGGACAAAGCGAAGACGGCGAATGGACAGAAATCGAAACCCGCGGTGGCACACGTGGCTGGATTCCAACCCAGTACCTCCAGAAAGAGCCGCCGGCGGGACTACTGATCAACGATATGAGGCTGGAACTCGAGCAGGTACGGGACGAGCGCGACCGCGTGGTCAGTCTACTGAACCAGAGCTCCAGCGAAGTCGATGAAGCCGACCAGACCATTGTCAGCTTGACCACGCGACTGGAGAGTACCGAGGCGGAACTGACAGAGGTCAAACGTGTTTCTGCTGCGGCACTTGATCTCGACCTGATGAATCAACAACTGGTCGCCGAGCTTGAATCAGAGCGATCCGACGCGGATCTGCTGCGGTTGGAGAACGTGAGGCTGCGTGAACGCATCGCCAATAACCAAATCATGGATGGGGCCCTTGCCGTACTGTTGGGCGTCATTCTGGCTGTGGTTGCACCCAGACTGTGGCCAAAGAAAAAGCGCCAGGACGGCTGGTCGTAACGGAGATGAGAATGAGGAACATAGCAATCCTTTTACCCCGACTATTGAGCGGCATGGTCGCGATAATCCTGAGCGCCGCCATGAGCGCAGCTTGCGCGGGTTCGGATGACTCGGCGGAGAATCCCCAGATACTCATGAAAACCACCGATGGCGATATCACGATCGAGTTATATGCAGATAAGTCACCGATTACCGTCGAGAACTTCCTGCGTTACGTCGACGATGGGCACTACGACGGCACCGTTTTTCACCGCGTGATTTCCAACTTTATGATTCAGGGTGGCGGCTTTGATACCGAACTCAAGGAGAAGCCGACACGGGACCCCATCGTGAACGAGTCCAAAAACAAACTGCACAACACGCGCGGCACGTTGGCCATGGCGCGCACCAGTGACCC
Organism: Luminiphilus sp.; assembly: GCA_965658485.1. Classification (GTDB taxonomy): domain Bacteria; phylum Pseudomonadota; class Gammaproteobacteria; order Pseudomonadales; family Halieaceae; genus Luminiphilus. The sequence goes on along the minus strand of CBFHSJ010000021.1, from coordinate 22,347 downwards.
GGACTCGGCCGCCTCGCAGTTTTTCATTAATCAACGCAGCAATCTGCGTTTGGACTGGTCAGGCGGCAAAGACGGCTACACCGTGTTCGGAGAGGTCATCGACGGGATGCAGGTTGTTGACATCATCTCACTGACGGACACCGGTTCGGCGCAGGCGCAAACAACGCGTGGCCCCACCGTTTTTCAGGATGTGCCGGCAGAGCCTATCGTTATTCTCTCCGTGACCCGACTGACCCCGTGATTCAACTCAGCATCAATCTCAACAAGATTGCGCTGATACGGAACGCTCGAGACACCCGGCATCCGGACCCCAGTGTGTTCGCGGCAGACGTTATTCGCGCCGGCGCCCACGGGGTGACGGTTCACCCACGGCCGGATCAGCGCCATATTCGCGCCGATGACTGTGTGGCGCTGGCAGAGACCTCACTCGGGTTCAATCCGGACAAGACCTCCGGGCAAAGCGCCCCCGCCGGCGTCGAATTCAATATAGAGGGCAACCCCTTCGCTGCGGCGCAGCCCTCAAGCCGCGATGGCGTCAGCGCTTATCCAGGCTTTCTGCAACTCATTGAGGCCGTGCGGCCAGATCAAGTGACGCTGGTGCCCGATGCAGATGATCAGCTGACCTCGGACCACGGTTTCGATATCGCCCGCGACGGGGAGCGCCTCGCCCCGGTGATTGAAAAACTGAAGTCACTGGGATGCCGCGTCAGTCTCTTCATGGACCCCGAGCCCTCGCAGATTGAGCGTATCCCGGCGCTGGGCGCCGACCGGATCGAGCTCTATACCGAAAGCTATGCCCGAGCCCACGAGCGAGGCGAGTATGAAGCCGTACTCGCGCAGTTTCAGGAGGCGGCGGCTGCAGCCGCCGCCAGCGGACTGGGTATTAATGCGGGGCATGATCTGAATCTAGTTAATCTGCGGGATTTCCGGATCCCCAACCTGCTCGAAGTCTCGATCGGCCATGCTTTTACTATTGATGCGTTGCGTTGGGGCATTCCCGAAACCGTGCGTCGCTATCTTGAGACGCTGAGCGCGCTATAGCGCCGAGACGCCTTTGGCCGTAGTCAATTCATCTGCTGACGACACACCGCCGCCCTATCAGGTGCCGCACTCGCAGGAGTCGATCAAGCTGCTATTTCGCGACCCTCACCTGCTCATTGTCGACAAACCCACTTTACTGCTGAGCGTACCCGGTCGCCATCCACTGAACCACGACTGCCTGCTCAATCGACTCAGCACCCGTTATCCGGGCGTCTCCGCCGTCCATCGCCTGGACCTCGATACCTCGGGTGTGATGGTCATTCCGCGTCACCGCGAGGCACTGTCGCGGCTCGCGCGCCAGTTTCAGGAACGGCGGATCGATAAAACCTACATCGCGCGCGTCGCGGGTCACGTTGCCCACGACGTCGGTGAATGCGACCTGCCACTCATCGCCGATTGGCCCCACAGACCGAAACAGAAAGTCTGTTTCGAGACGGGGAAACAGGCGTTAACGCGCTGGAGAGTACTGAGTCGCGACCACAACAGCTCGCTATTGGCGCTCACCCCCGTGACTGGTCGATCGCATCAGCTGCGGATCCATATGAGAGAGATAGGACACCCTATTTTGGGCTGCGATTTCTATGCGCCCGAGGCGGTACTGAGTGCGGCGCCTCGACTGTTGTTGCACGCGACATCACTGCGATTTACCCACCCGCTGTCGGGAGAGGTGCTGACCGCCCACTCGCCGGCACCTGCCGCGTTCTATCAACTTTAAGTTCCCATTCCGAGGTTTTAGCGAGATGCATTACCATGCGCTCTCGCGTTATCCGGAGAGCGCCGTGGTCCTTGTCAACCAAGCGGGTCAAGAAAAAGTGATTGTGGTTAAACCAAACCACTCTGCGACCTGGCGCCATAACCTGTGGCTGCTCGCCGCGCTGGCTGTGCCGTCGCTGGGCGCGGGTATTGGGTTCGCGCTTCTGGGCGCTTGGCCCATTTTGCCGCTGGCAGGCCTTGAGCTGACCGCACTGACGGGCGCACTGTACTGGGTCAACTGGAAGCTCGAGTATCGGCATGTGATTCGCCTGACAGATGAACTCATCACAATCGATAAAGGCTATTTCGTGCCAAAACGCAGTTGGCGCTTTGCCCGAGACGAGTCGTCCCTGCGCGTGGTACCTGAGGCTCATCAGTGGCAAGGTCCAGAACTGTCGGTGCACGACCGTCTCTCCGAAACCCGGATCGGTGACTTCCTCAACCGCGAGGAAACCCTGCAATTATTGAGTCTGCTGCGGACAGAGCTGCGTATTCGCACCCACAGCAGAGATAGTTCGATCAAGGCGTGAAACGATGACGCATTCCAATGCAGGCACGCCCAGCACAGAAGGTGGCGAGAAGGTCGTCGAAAAAGTCGGCTTCATTTCATTGGGTTGCCCCAAAGCGCTGGTCGACTCCGAACGCATCCTGACCCAGCTCCGGCTGGAGGGATACGAAATCACCCCTCACTATGAAGACGCGGGGGTGGTCATCGTCAACACCTGCGGGTTTATCGATGCCGCCAAGGAGGAGAGCCTCGAGGCCATAGGCGAGGCAATTAGCGAGAATGGCCGTGTGTTGGTCACTGGTTGCATGGGTCGCGGCGAAGACGCTGAAACGATTCGCGCCCGGCACCCCAAAGTGCTGGGCATCAGCGGACCGGCCGCCTACGAAGAAGTATTGGGGACGGTACGAGAAGTGTTGCCGCACCGTCATCAGCCCGACCCGCTGGTTGATCTTATTCCCGCACAGGGCGTCAAACTGACACCACGACACTACGCCTATCTCAAAATCAGCGAGGGCTGTAACCACCGCTGCCGCTTCTGCATTATCCCCAGCATTCGCGGCGACCTGATCAGTCGTCCCATTGGCTCGGTGATGAGTGAGGCAGAGGGCTTGGCCCGGGCTGGCGTGCGCGAGCTACTGGTCGTATCCCAGGATACAAGCGCTTATGGCGTGGACCTCAAATATCAGACCGACTTTTGGCAGGGCCGGCCACTGAAATCGAATCTGGAAAGCCTGGCCTCAGCGCTGTCAGAGCTCGGCATCTGGGTTCGTCTGCACTATGTGTACCCCTATCCCCATGTCGATGCGCTGATCCCCATGATGGCCGAGGGCAAGCTGCTCCCCTATATCGATATGCCGCTCCAGCACGGCGCTCAAAGCGTATTGCAACGCATGAAGCGACCCGCAGCTACAGAAAAAACCCTGGATCGCATCGCGCGTTGGCGCGATCTATGTCCGGATCTGACAATCCGCTCCACCTTTATCGTCGGTTACCCCGGGGAGACCGAGGCAGAGTTCGAGACACTTCTCCAATTTATCGAGAAAGCACAGCTAGATCGCGTTGGCTGCTTCCAATACTCGGCTGTTAAAGGCGCTGAAGCCAACGCGCTACCCAACCCGGTTCCTGAAGAAATTAAGGTGGAGCGCTGGGAGCAATTCATGGCGCTCCAGCAGTCGATCAGCGCCAGCAAGCTCCAGCGCAAAGTGGGCACGACGCAACAGATTCTGATTGACACGGTATCGAGCGACGGGGCAACGGGCCGCACACGGGCTGACGCACCCGAAATTGATGGCGTGGTTCACCTGCCGGGTGTGACCGAGTTTCAGCCAGGCGAGCTGGTGGAGGCCGAGATCACCGGTGCCGATGAATATGACCTTTGGGTGTCATGAACGTCGTCAGTCATCCATGAATATTATTTTGCTCGCGCCCGAAGACTGGCTCGACGAGACCACAGTGTGCCTAGACGACCGCCGGCATGAGCACATTCGTGGGGTCTTAAAGGCCAAGATCGGTGACGCCTTGCGAGTAGGATTGCTGGGTGGGCTGAGAGGCAGCGGCACAGTGGTCAAACTGTCTGTCGAGCAGACCCACCTTCAGGTTGACCTCGTCGATCCTCCGCTGCCCCGGCACCCCTGTGACCTCATCTTGGCTCTCCCTAGGCCGAAAATGCTGCGCAGAGTGTTCCGAACGGCAGCTGAAATGGGAGTCGCTCACCTTTACTTGATCAACAGCGCTCGCGTAGAGAAAAGTTACTGGCAGAGTCCACTATTGCAACCTGATCGCGTCGACGCAGCATTGACCGCCGGGCTGCAGCGCGCAGGGGATACCGTATTGCCGCAGGTTCATCTGCACCCGCGCTTCAAACCGTTTATTGAGGATCAGCTACCGGGACTCATCGGATCGGGAGCGTGTTGGATCGCGCACCCCGGTGCACCCGAGGCGCTGGCAACTCACTCAAGTGAAGCGCTGATCATGCTAGGTCCAGAGGGCGGTTTTATTCCTTACGAGGTAGAACTGGCGCAATCTATGGGAGCCAAAGCTGTGCGTTTAAGCGACCGGATACTGAGCGTTGATACGGCGGTCACCGCTGCGCTGAGCCAATCTGCTCTCGCGCGCTAGTGTCCTGCTTCTGCCGCGACGCCCGTGGCAATCGGACACGCGACACCGGTCCCACCCATGCCGCAATATCCGGCGGGATTTTTATGCAGATACTGCTGATGGTAGTCCTCGGCAAAATAAAACGTCGGGGCCGGCAGAATCTCTGTGGTGATGTCGCCATAGCCCGCTGAAGTCAGCGCCGGCTGATAGGCGTCGAGACTGGCCCGCGCTGCGGTCGCTTGTGCGTCGCCGTAGCAATAAATACCCGAACGATACTGGGTACCCCAATCATTGCCCTGCCGCATACCCTGGGTGGGATCGTGGTTTTCCCAAAAAGTCCGGAGGAGCGTTTCGTAACTGACGTCTGCGGGATCGAAAACCACCAGCACAACCTCGTTGTGACCGGTCTGGCCGCTACATACTTCCTTGTAAGTCGGGTTCGGTGTCTGGCCTGCGGCGTAGCCGACCGCAGTGGTGACGACCCCAGGAATCTGCCAAAACAACCGCTCTACTCCCCAAAAACAGCCCATACCAAAGAGCGCCTGCTCGAGGTGCGCCGCATAAGGCGGCAGCAACGGCCCGTTTAATACCGCGTGCCGATCTGTGACCGGCATCGCCTCGGCCCGGCCCGGTAAGGCGCTATCTTCATCCGGTAGCGCGTGCCGCCTGCGAATATCCATCCAATTCATATTTTTACCTCAATAATCTGATCAGTGGCGGGTGCTGCCGTATTTTTGTCATAATAGCCGGCTATTTTGACGACTGACAGAGAATTCCGCCCGGGGGATGAGGCTACGCCAGTGGTAGCCGCCCGACAGGAAAACCTGCACACGCAGGTGGCGGTAGAGGAAAACATGATGACACAGACTAAACGCGAACCCTTTAACGCAGGTGACTTCTCGAGCCGCAAGCTTATGGAGTTGGTCAGCGGCGATCGTGATGGTAACCGCCTGACACTCGACCAAGAGGCGCTCGACGCAGTGGTCTCCGAGTTAGCAAGCCGACGCCACTATCTTCGTGAGCTCCGTGATCGCGGGCTACTTGCGCCGCGCGCGTCCTAGGGCACTCTCATCCCAAAAGATCTTGACCGCCCCCGCTCGGGCGACGTCGCGACGTTCTTAAGACAAACCCGGGCCATTCAGGCGGTCACGCAACGCCAGGCACGCCTGATCTTTGCCCTCGATGCCACCGCAAGCCGCGAGCCGACCTGGGCGCAGGCAAGAGCACTGCATAGCGAACTGTTCAGTGCCGCCGCAGAAGCCACTTCGTTGGTGGTTCAGCTATGCTATTACCGGGGCATAGGTCAGTTCCAGTCTAGCCACTGGCTCACTGAACCGGGCGCGCTACTTGACCAGATGAGCGGCGTAACCTGCGAAGCCGGCATCACGCAGATCAGCGCAGTCCTAGAGCATGCGCTGGCCGCGGGCTCTGCATCACAGCCCATTCGCGCTCTCATCTTTGTCGGTGATGCCTGCGAGGAGGCACCCGAACCCCTATTGTCACTTGCCGGGCAGTGCGGCATCAAAAAACTGCCGCTATTCCTATTTCAGGAAGGCAACGACGTCACCACCCGCGCCGTGTTCCAGCGCATGGCTCAGGTCAGTGGCGGCGCCACCGTGCCGTTTGATGCCAGCAGTGCCGATCGTTTGCGACACCTTTTGGGCGCCGTGGCGCGATTTGCACGCGGCGGACTAAAAGCACTCCGGCACAGCGGCACTGCAGGCGATCGACTACTACTGGAACAATTGGAAAAAGGACCGTAGCGCTGCACCAAAACCGATATCATTACGAATACGTTGCCTAGCAGACCCACCACACAGGAAACCTGAGTCACGTGCCAAGAATGATTTTGCTTCTCGCCGTCGCCCTGACCCTAGTCATTTTGATCCGGCGTGCCCAGCAGCAACCGCCTCACAAACGGCGTGGGGCGTACCTGCAGATTATCCTCGGCAGTGCCGTTGTTGGGGTCATCATTCTGACCTTCATGGGCAAGATGCATTGGATCGGTGCCGCACTGACCGGAGCCCTCGTACTTGCCCGTCAAACGTTGCCTTTACTCATCCGCATTCTGCCCATGCTGGGAGGGTTGCGCGGTCAAAACACCCATGCAGCGGGAAAACAATCTGAGGTGGCGTCGCGCATTCTGAAAATGACACTTGATCATGACAGCGGCGATCTAAGTGGCGTGGTACTCGAGGGCACCTATCGGGACTGGCTGCTCGAAGAACTGGATCGCGAACAACTCGATGATTTGATGGCGTTCTGCCAGAGAGAAGATGCCGACTCCGCGCAGCTATTGGCCAGCTATTTTGAGCAGAGATTCGCCGGTGACGCGGGTCATACCGAGCACAATACCCACGCGGGCTCTGTCAACACGACCGGTCTGACGCGGGCGGAGGCCCTGGCGGTGCTTGGCCTTGGAGAGGGAGCCAGCGAGGAGGACATCGTAGCGGCACATCGCGCACTGATTCAGAAGCTGCATCCGGATCGCGGGGGGAACGACTATCTGGCGGCGAAAATAAACGAAGCCAAGGATTTTTTAATCGATTGAGCGGCCATAGATTGCCGAGGTGGGTATTCGGCGGGCCCAAAGTGACGCATAAAGGAGCAAGACCATGAGCGGTGCGTTTGTCATACGCAACCAGTTGGGCCACTACTGGGGCAAGTCGGGCATTTGGGTCAAGGGAGCACGGGCTGGGCAGGTAGCCTGCTGGACTCACAGGGACGAAGCCGTGAATACCCTGTTCGAGCTGGGCTCTCAAAACACGGATCTTCGCGGCGAAGTGATGCTGACCGAAACCGAGGACCAGCTCCCCAAAAATCTGGAAATTAGCCAGCACCCTGTGCCCAAACCCGATGAGGGCGGCGACCTTGAAAACGATGAGGAAGACCCCATAAATGAGTGAACGTGCAGTGTCTTACCTGGAGCGAACACGATGAGAATTCTGTTATTTCTTGCGACCAATCTGGCGGTCCTGGTGCTGGTCAGCGTTATTTTCAACCTCCTGGGGCTCGAGGGCATCCTCGCCAATAACGGCGTTGACCTGAATCTGGTTAGCCTGCTGATCTTCTGTGGGTTGTTTGGCATGAGCGGCTCCCTGATCTCATTGCTATTGTCCAAGTTCATGGCCAAACGAGGTACAGGCACCCAGCTCATTGAAACCCCCCGTAATCAGGAGGAACAGTGGTTGCTAGACACGGTAAAAGCACTGGCGGACGACGCTGGGATCGGGATGCCGGAGGTCGGCATCTTCCCTTCGGATGCGGCGAACGCCTTTGCAACCGGCTGGAATCGCAATAATGCATTGGTAGCGGTCAGTAGCGGTTTGTTGAGGCGTTTTGAGGAACGGGAGGCTCGTGCGGTGCTGGCTCATGAAATCGGTCATGTCGCCAATGGAGACATGATTACGCTCTCTCTGGTGCAGGGCGTGGTCAATACTTTCGTCATGTTCTTTGCCCGCATCATTGGACACACCGTAGACCGTGTGGTTTTCAAGACCGAGCGCGGCTATGGCATGGGTTACTTTGTGGTGACGATTGTCGCCGAAATTGTATTGGGCATTCTCGCCAGCATGATCGTCATGTGGTTTTCCCGTTACCGGGAATATCGCGCCGACGCGGCAGGGGCGCGACTCGCTGACCGCGAGGGTATGATCGCTGCCCTGCAGCGGCTGAAAGCAGAACAAGGTCTGCCCGGGGATTTACCCGGCGAACTGACCGCCTTCGGCATCCGATCCCACACCGGCTCGGGACTATCTGCACTACTGCGCTCACACCCGCCGCTTGATGATCGCATTCTCGCGCTACAAAACGCGTGAAGCGAGGCTCGCTCTGGATAGCGTGCCTCGCAGCTGCCCTCTTGCCATGGCAGCTCGCGCCACTGTCAGCTCAGGAAGCGCCCGACTATCTGAGCTTTTCGACTGACGACGAGGCCAACACCACCGAGGTTTTTCAACGCGCGAGCCCGGCAGTGGTTTTTGTCACCTCCAGCGAGCTTCGCCGGCAACGCTTCACCCGTAACGTTATGGAAGTCCCACGCGGCGCCGGGTCGGGCTTCGTATGGGATGCCAATTCCGGGCTCATCGTGACCAACTACCACGTCGTCGCCGGCGCTGACCGTCTGGCCATCACCCTCGCAGACGAACAATCCTTTCAAGCCGAAGTCGTGGGGCTAGCGCCCGAGAGGGATCTGGCGGTGCTCCGCATGACGGATCCGCCCGCCGACCTGGCCGAGCTGCCGCTGGGCAATTCATCTGAGCTATCGGTCGGGCGAAAGGTCATGGCCATAGGCAATCCGTTCGGGCTGGATACCACTCTCACCGTCGGCGTCGTCAGCGCCCTAGATAGGGAAATACAGTCTCCCAGCAACCGCACCATCCGCGGAGTCATTCAGACGGACGCAGCAATCAATCCCGGTAACTCGGGGGGGCCGCTGCTGAATTCTCTCGGACAATTGGTCGGTGTGAATACCGCCATCTACTCACCGAGTGGCGGCAGTGCGGGGATCGGGTTTGCTATACCCGTCAACACGGTGATCGAGGTTGTGCCGCAATTGATTGCGTTCGGCAAGATCATGCGCCCCGTGCTCGGTGTCGAGCTCGCCTCTGATCGCTGGCTGCGTCGCTACCGCGTCGAAGGTGTACCCATCGTCAGAACCTACCGGGGTTTCCCGGCCGAGAGCGCTGGAATGGTCGGTGCAAGGCGAGGTTCACGGGGAGAAATCATTCTCGGTGACGTCATCACGGAAATCGATGGCGAGCAGGTCGCCAACAACGATGAGTTTCTCTCGGCTATGGAACAGCATCGAGTGGGCGACACCATTGATATTGTGACTACGCGCGACGGCGAGGAGAAACGCTTCAGCGTGGAGTTATCCGAGGTCCAGTAATCGCACAATTAGTCGGTCAGGTGCTGCGGCCAACTGGCGGGGTCCAGAGTTTCGTTCGGCAGTTGATCACGGCTAAACCGCGGCAGCTGCCCTGCGTCCAATTGCGACTCAAAGTGAGCGAGCAGCGACTGCGCAACGGGATATAGGGCCCACAGCGCCAGCAAATTGGTTAGCGCCAATAGCGCCATGGTGAGATCGGCGAAGCCAAACACCGTGCCGAGATCCTGAACCGATGCCCACGCTATCATAGTCAACACAGCCAGTCGGAATACCAGAATGGCTCTAGGTCCCAATCGCTCAAAGTACGCGATACTGTTCTCACCCAAGAAACTGTTATAGGCGATGGTTGTAGTGGCAAATAGCACCAACGCGAGGCTCACCAGGGGCTCTCCCCAGGGGCCGATGTGTTCCGCCACCGCCATCTGAGTCATGACCACGCCCTGCATCTGCGCTGACTCGGCACCATAAGTGGAAGACATGAGGATGATAAGCGCTGTCGCGGTGCACAAGATGATCGTGTCGATAAACACGCTCAAAGATTGGACCAACCCTTGAGACATGGGGTGCGGCACGTCTGCGGCGGCGGCGACATTGGGCACGGTACCGAGCCCCGCCTCATTGGAGAACAAACCCCGGCGCGCGCCTTGCGCGATAGCGGCCGCGACGCCACCGCCTACCGCCTGTTCCAGACCAAAGGCCGATGAGATGATCAACCACAACGCACTCGGGATCTCCGCGATATTCAACGCCAAGATCAGTAGGGCCAGCATGAGGTAACCCGCCACCATAGCGGGCACAATAATTTCGGAAACCAGCGCGAGGCGTCGAATACCGCCGAACAGAATGACCGCCATGAACCCGGTCATCACCAGTCCGCTGGCGAGGGCGGGGACACCGAAAGCCGATTCGATAGAGGTTGTGACGACGTAGCTCTGTACCGCATTGAAGCCAAATCCGAGCGTGACCAATAGCAGCGCACTGTAGATCACCGGGAGCACACGCCACCCCAATCCATATCGCATGACATAGGCGGGGCCGCCGCGAAACGTCTCCTCACCGTGCCGCCGCTTATACAGTTGTGCCAGCGCACATTCGAACAAACTGGTCGACATGCCCAATAAGGCGATCAGCCACATCCAGAACAGGGCACCGGGCCCGCCAAGCGTAATCGCAACCGCGACGCCCGCAATATTGCCGCCGCCAACCCGGCCAGCAACGCTCACTGCCAGGGCTTGAAAGCTGGAGATACCCCGCTCCGAACCCCGCCACTCGATATCTGATAACACTGCAAGGGTGCGGCGGAACAGTCGGATCTGCACATACCGGGAGCCAATTGTGAACCGCACCCCCACGATCAACAGAGCACCGATCAACACATAGGACCAGAGCCAGTCCGTGATGGTCATGAGCATAAGGGTCAGATCAATCCGGTGACGAGAATAACTGCCACCGCTGGCACGACAACGAACCGGGTAAGCCCCCGCCAAGGTCCATGCCATTGGGGTTCGTCCCGCAGTTCATGGGAGCTGTGATCCGGATGCATGAACCAGCCTGTGAACAGGGCGACCAATAAACCTGCCATCGGCAGGAAAAGCTTGTCATAGAGCGCTTCAGTGAGCTCATTGAAGTTCATACCGAGCAAGCGATAGTCCTCCCAGATGTTGTAGCTGAGCACTGAAATCACACTCAGACAGGTTACTGAGCCCACTACTAAAATTGTGCTGCGTTGCCGCGAGACACCGAGTTTTTCTTTGGTCCAGCTGGTCACGCTCTCTAAAAGGCCGACCATCGAAGTGACGCCGGCCACCCCCAACATCACAAAGAACAGCACGGCAAAAACCCCACCACCGGGCATTTGCGCAAATGCCACAGGCAAAGTCTGAAAGATGAGGCCGGGGCCGCTCGCCATATCGAGGCCGAAATGGAACACCGCGGGGAAAACAACAAAACCAGCCAGCAGCGCGATGAACGTATCCGCCAGCACAATCATGCCGGCCCCGCGGGCGATGGAAAAATCCCTCGGCAAGTAAGCGCCATAGGTCATCATGCCGCCCATGCCCACGCCAATGGAAAAAAAAGCCTGCCCTACTGCCGCGAGAAAAGTGGCGCCGGTGACCTTGCTGAAATCCGGAGTAAACAACCACTGCAATGTCTCGACAAAGCCGCCAGCAAAATAGTTGTAGATACTCAGCCCCACCAGCAGCGTGAACATCAGCGGCATCATAATTGTAACGGCGCGCTCAATACCGGAGGTTACACCCGCATAGATAATCGTACCGACGATCACATTCCCGATAAGAGTCCATATCACCATCGACTGGTTGTCCGCCAACAGACCGGCAAACGTAGTCTCAGCTACCCCTGCATCAAAATCAGCGAACCCTGTGAGTAAGGCACGCCCGAGGTACCAGAGCACCCAACCCACGACCACTGCATAGGTGATCGCAATGGTATAAGCGGTGACCACTCCCAAGCCGCCCACTACCTTCCAACGGTCGCTCCGCCCCGATTCGC
>CBFHSJ010000021.1:0-10447 GCA_965658485.1 Luminiphilus sp. | reverse complement strand
TGGCCACCGCGGCCATGGAGGTGGGCGGGCTACCGCCTCCACGCCTGCCGACCAACAGCTCGGCCATCAGGCAGGGAATGCCAATAGCGATGGCGCACAGCAAATAGATCACTACAAAGGCGCTGCCTCCGTTTTCGCCTGTCACATACGGGAAACGCCAGATATTGCCCAAACCCACAGCGAAACCCACCGACGCCATAATGAAAGCGAATCGGCTGGACCACACCGCGTTTCCCGTTGCCGTCATTAAGATCTCCTACCTACTCTTGCCTCGCCAACAGCTGTCGCCTTGGCCAATTTATGTGTCACGCGTCGCCAGTGAAACTCTGTAAGGACTTACCCAATGACAACCTTATAACTGCCCCTGCAACACGATGTCGAAGCCCTCGGCGGTGGGCGTCGCCAACATTGATACCGCGCGTCGAAAACTGTCGTCTCTCGCTACCGGACCACTGGCACTGAGTTTGATCCCATAGCCATCGGCATAAAGTTTAAGGTCGCCGGCCAGCAGGAGCGCACCGTTCTCTGTGACGACGGAGCCCACAATCCCGTCGACTGACTCTGCGGCGCCCGTCACATCAATACGATAATCACCCAAGGGTATGTTGCCACTCTTCGCGGTCCAGGCCGCGTTTTGAAGATACACGGTGCCTCGAGCCTGCCGCAGGCCTGCCTGCTCGACTTCAATGTGCTCAAAGCTCCCCGATAATGTGCCGCCCAAATACAGTGGAAAGATTGCGCGCAAGGCCACCGTATCGAGGCTCAAGCTGACATTACGGAGCACAGTGAGGCCCGATAGACCGATACCCACCTGACTAGTAAATACCTGATCGCCCCACTCGCTGGTGAGGGTCAACGGTGTACCCCAACCGAGTCGCCACGGCTGAAGCTGCCACTGCACCCGTCCCAGCATGAGTGGCTGACCATCGATCGTGGCCCATGCCCTGACGGCCCGCCCCGACCATACCGTCCCCGAGAGACCCGTGAGCGTGAGAGTAGGTGGCAAAAATGCGGCAAGTACCCGCGCCGGAATTTGCGACAGCATGAGCAGCGACAAGAGTGCGGCTGCTACGAGGCGATGGTGTTGCGCGAGCCACTTCACCTCAGGTCCCCGCCACCCTAAAAGTGGCATTCACACCGCCGCTGCGGCCCGCGCTACTGACCGAAGCATCCAGCACTGCTAGGCCCGATACGCCCTCTATCTGCTCAAGAAATCGCAACAGATTGTCGAACGCCACGCCTTCGAAACGGATTTGCACCTCGCCTCGGCTGTTGGGTTGTAACCGCTTGACAGAGAGGCCATTGGCTTCGCTGGCTTGACTGAGAGTGCGAGTAAGGTTGATTTTCTGATCGCCACCGCCGGCGCGCAACGCAGCGAGTTGCTCTACCCTCACGTCGACGCGCATCAGCTTTTCGGCCAGCGCCTGATTACCTTCAGTCAAACGCGCCCGGCGCCCATCAAGTTCAATAAAAATCAGCTGCACAAAGAGCCACAACCCCAAGGCTGCGACGAGCGCCATAAGGGCAATCTGATCCCGACTGGGAAGTGACTCAAACCACTGACGCACGATCAGATCTCCACCCGTAGTCTCGCCACGACGCCGTCCCCCCGGGCGTTTGAGCTCTCGAGGCTCGCCGCCAGCGAGCGCTGGCCCAGCTGTTCCCGAACCTGCTCTACAGACTGGAAGTTCGGCGCTGACAAATTGACACGAATCTCGCGTCCACCGCTATAGTTGACTGAAGTCAGAGTAATATTAGGGACCTCACCCGCTGCACTGAGCAGCGCCACCAATACTGGGGTGAATGCTCGGTGCTGCGCACCGGCGCCCAACTCTGCCAACTGACGATTGAGCTGCTTCTCTACGTCCACGACTGCGCCTGTGGGGTTTATGCGGCGATAACTATCCTGAATTGCCTGTCTGAGCTGCAGGTCCTCTGCCTTGAGGGTCTGATAATCGGCAATGGACAAGCCAGTCTTCAAGATCAATGCCACACCTAAGGCGATGACAACCTGTTGCCAGACTCCCCACCAACGCCTTAACGGCAGTTGCGGTGCAAACTCTCCCTGTCGCAGATCCGGCCCAGCCGGGACAGGCTCTGCCAACAATAAGGCCTCGGACAGCCCCCCCTGACGCCATTGCATCTGATCGTGAAACTGCGTCGGGATACACGCCTTGGCAGCCGCTTCATCCTCTCCGTAGGCCACCATAACGTCCTGCTCTGAATTGAGACTATCCAGCAGTGCGGGTAACAACGCCGTCTCGATTCGCGCTCCCTCGGCCTCTCCCCAACGCACCAACACAGATTCGGATTCGAACAACAGTGTCCACTGATCCGCTGCCCAAGGCAGACACAGCGCCTCTGTCACCCAGGGCAATTCCCTGAGGGGTTCGGGCATTTCCTCCATCCAATGATTGATAGTGGCGCGCTTTACAACACCCACCGCCTGCAAGCCATCGCGCAGGGGGGCGTGGGCGAAGTGGAGTTCGGAAACGTCTTCGAGCAGCGACTCTTCCAGCATAAACGGGAGCGCGCGTCGCAGGTGTTTCACCTCCTCTGGGGCCACCGGCACCGTGAGATTACGGACCCTGTCAGACGGTAATGCCAGGCAGGTATTTTCGGGCAGGCGCACTTCCCCTGTACCCAGAGACTGGGGCGCATGGCCGGGTCGCAGCAGAAATCCTTGCCCCTGCTGCCAACGCACCACATTGAGATTCTCTCGGTTCATCAGTGGGGGATTCGCAACGCCAGTGAAGAAGTATGAACTGACAGTGGCCGCATCATAGCTCGCCCTCTGACCGAAAAACAGCGACAGTGGCATCGGGTAGGCGATGCAGCACGCTGAACAAGTGGCGCTCGCGCTCTACTAACTCCACCGTCGCATCCAGCAAGAACCAATCACTTCTGATATCCAGAAGCGGTTCAAGCTGCCCCATGGATTGGCCCTCAAACGCCGGATCTGCCAGCAGATCCGCGACGGTGCCAATCTCCCCCTCGCGTCGCAATTCGTCTAGCCGCTGGGCCTCCATCTCGGCGAGAGGAAAGAGCTGATCGTCGCCGTTTACGCTGCGCAATACGGGCAAAGGGCAAGTGAGAATATTTAAACGGCTACTCGTCTCCGGCCAAACGGTGACCAGCGGGGCCAGCGCTCGATATACCGGCTCGGTCATGCCTCGCACAGCGCGCAGTTCGCTCACGCTGGCCAGTGCTCGGTTAGCGGGCAGGTAGGGGTAATCAGCGTAGCGATACTCCCCCTCTTCAGCGCCATTCAGTCTGCGCTCGGCATCGCGATCAATAAAGTCCGTGACCGCATCGGTCAGGGCCATCGCCTCTTCCATAGGCAGCGACGCCTCCCCCAGCGCCTGCAGCAGTCTGATAAACATCTTCTGTGCGGTGTTCCAGCGATTTGTGGAGTCATCGGACAAGGCCGTCGCAGTCTGCTGCGGCTGATTACCCGTGCCAAGATCCTCTTCCACATCTTCAGCATCAACCGTATCGTTTGCATTTGGGGTCGCTTGTCCGACGGACTGCGTCTCTGCCAGCAAATTGAGATTCAGCCGCCCCTGCAGGTCTTCAATCCGCCCACTCATCCAGCCGCCGGCGTCCAGTGGATAAGGTGTCGGAGGCTGTGCCCAAACTTCTCCTAGGTGGTCCGCGGCGACCTCGGCTCTGGCATCGGCGCGGCTATCCGCCTGCAGTGCCAACGCCGCCAGCCCTTCTGCACCCATCAGATAGGCCCATGCTTGCTCGGAAAACAGCTGATGCGTTCCCCGTTGCAGGGTGAGCGTAAAATCGCGCTGCAACCCGACCATCAGCGCCGCCACCAGGGCAAACACCAACATAGCGACGACCAACGCAGCGCCTCCCTCTGCCCGGAAGGATTTATGGCGAAGGCAAGACATAGATCCTCCGTAGCTCACCCAGTCCGGTTACCTCCATGATCACCTCCACGGCAGCCGGCGGTGAGGGTATTTGCCCGGGTTGAGACAAATCAGCGATCCAGTTGTCCTGCCAATTGCGACGGTCAATGACGTCATTGCGGTCACTCTCAACCGCTGATAACGCCGAAAGAAACCTGAGCTCAAAACGCTCAACCCCTTCCAGAATCGCGGTTTCAACGGGTTCCGTTCCCGCAGTGCGATCGAGCACGGGAAAATAGCCGCGCCAGAGGCGCTCGTCTTCAAGCCACCAGCGGACCCGCTGCAGCGTACTGCGAGGCGCGGCACTGGAGTTGTGCCAACCGGCTCGGGTAAGCGCCAGCGGCTCACGCGCCAATTCGCCACCCGAGAGCGCTGGCACCACCTGGCCAAATTCATCGACGACGGGTCGGTTTACCACCTGCCGGAGATCTCTCGACAAGAGTGCCCAAGTCTGATTGATATCGTAGGCACGCCCGCCTGCGCTACGCAGGCTTTCCGCACCGGAAAGCGCGGAAGACAAACCGGTATAGGCCACCACCGAAATCAAGGCGGTGATCGCCATAGCAATCAGCACCTCTACCAGCGTAAAGCCCGCAACAGACGAGCTACCGCGCCCCATTGGATTGCTCCTGGGCGAGATAACCATCGAGGGTATGAATGGGTGACGCCTCTCCGTCTTCCTGATCAGACACCACAATTTGGTAACGGAAAAAACCGGGGATCGCGGTCTCCTCCCCTTCGCTCCACCAATACCAGCTGCGTCCCGCCAGCTCCTCAGTGCCCGACACCCGGCCGCTTTGCAACGAGCCCCTTGCGCCCAAAACCAAGCGCAACTCGGCTAGGCGATTGGCCGCGACCCATTGTGCATGAGTGCGGTCCTCTAGGTAGCGTAATCCGTCTAACTGCTGTGACAGCGTGACCAGCAGCGCGGGCAGGGCGACCGCCACCACCGCCAGCGCCACCATTACCTCAACTAGGGTAAAGCCAAGCAGCGCACGGGTTGCGAGTGAGTGAGTGGTTTCGCCACGCAGGAGGTCAGTCCTCTGCATCGATCCTGCCTCGGGGCATGAGAGTCATGCGACCCAACAGATCCCACTCCAGCCGGTACAGCAATTCGCCAGTCCGCGAATCGAACCAACCCAATGATCCGGGTGTCATCTCGCCACCCGCCCAGGCAACGATCTGTGGCGAGGGATTGAGGTCGGGCTCATGGGGCAGCAGCTCGACCTCAGGTTGGCCCGACAGATCAAGGCGGAGCTCGAAGCCTGCCGCCAGTTTAAGCGGCTTGAAGACCTCGGCACTGCCGCGGGGTGCCGCCCAGCCCTGATCAAACCGTCTCAACCAGATACCCTGATAACCGGGTGAGCCCATGTCACTGACCCGGGTAATAAACAGTCCGTGGTCGGAAGCAGATAAGCCCGCCTCAGCGCTTGCGAAGGCCAATAAGCCGGAGAGATGCCGCACTTCGCCCTCTAGCTCCAGCTCGGCGCCACCCCGGCCCACGTTGAGACTCACTACGCCGGTCAGCAACACAATCACGAATACCGCGACGAGAAGCTCAATCAGGCTGAAGCCGCGCACCCTACCGTTGAGCCTCATCGAACCCTACTTTTCCGAGCGGCCGGGGCTCAGCCGCTTGTCTGATTCCAGTTGCCAATATCGGTGTTCTGACCTTCCCCACCCGGCAAGCCATCGGCGCCCATCGAATAAATGTCTACCTCCCGGTACTCGCCGGGGGACAGGTAAAGGTAAGATCGACCCCACGGGTCCATCGGCAGTTCGGACAGATAGCCGCCCTGCTTGAAATTGCGCGGCTCGGGCTCCAGCGAACTGGGCGTCACCAGGGCCTCTAGCCCCTGCTCGGTGGTCGGATACACGTAATTGTCCAAACGATAGATCTTCAACGCCGTCTCAATAGACTTGAAGTCAGCCTGCACTTTTTGGATGCGGGCGTCATCGGCACTGTTGAGCACGGTCGGTGCGACAACGCTGATCAACAGTCCCATTATGACCAGCACCACCAAAATTTCGATCAATGAAAAACCGCTCTGTTTCGTCATGGGTGCTTACCTCACCATCGTATTCAAATCAAAAATCGGGAGCAGAATGGCGAGCACAATGGTCAGTACCAGCCCTCCCATAAAGACGACCATCGCGGGTTCGAATAACCCCATGATGGTTCCCAGTGTCATTTCCAGTTCGCGTTCCTGGTTCAGCGCCGAGCGCTCCAGCATGGTCTCCAGATCTCCACTGGATTCTCCAGATGCCACCATGTGCACCATCATGGGTGGAAAAAATGCCTCCTGAGAAAGCGCCCGGCTCAAACTGGCGCCCTCCTGTACCACGACGGATACCGTGCCGCTGGCTTCGCGAAGAACCATATTGGTCATCACGGCACCCGCGATACGGAGTGCGTGGATCAGGGGCACGCCCGACGCCATCAGAATACTGAGTGTCGAGGCGAACCGGGCAGTGTCCAACGCGATCAGTAGTCCGCGCAGACCCGGAACGCGGAGCAGGAACATGTGCCAGCGCTTGCGCCAATCGGGGTGTCGCAACAGACGTCTACCCAACGCTACGGACGCAATTAAAAGGATAAGGCAATACAGTGCATAGGCGCGCAGAAAGTCGCTGACCCAAATCAGTCCCACCGTGAGCGGAGGGAGCGCTTTTTTGGAGTGCACAAAAATGCCCACCAACTCGGGGACCACAAAAATCATGAGTGCCGAAACCACAGCCACCGCCACCGCGATCAACACAAACGGATAGATCAGTGCCATCTGTAATTTTTGTGCCGTGTGTTGGCGGGTCTCTGTGTAATGCGCCAATTGCTCCAGCACCGGTGCCAGCTGGCCGGCTTCCTCGCCCGCATTAACCATAGCCCGATACATCTCGCCGAACGCTTGAGGGAACTGATTCAAGGCGTGTGCCAGCGTGTGGCCCTCGGCTACCTTGGAGCGCACCTGCAGCATCATTGATTTGATCGCGGGCTTGCGGCTCTGATCAGCGACCGCCTGCAGACACTCATCCAGCGGCAGTGCCGATGCCACCAGAGTGGCCAATTGCCGGGTTAGCAGCGCCAGATCGCTGGCGCCCAAACGCTTGGCAAACCATCGTAAACGATGGCCCTCACCCGACCCGCCCACATTCGTGGCCTCTGCGACGTCTACCGGTCTCAGATGGCGCTGCCTGAGCGTCCCTCTCACCTGCCGATCGGAATCACCTTCCAGCACACCTTTGACCAATTTGCCCTCATCGTTGAGGGCCTTGTAACGAAAGGCTGTCATGGATCAATTGACCGCGGTCACCCGCAGCACTTCCTCTAAGCTGGTCTCACCACTGATAATCCGACGGCGACCATCGGCATCGATACCGGGGCTTTGCTGTCTGGCTAGGCGCAGCAACGATTGCTCGCCCTGACCGTCGTGGATCGCTTCACGGAGTGCGTCACCAATTTCGATCAGCTCGTAGATACCCGTCCGGCCGCGATACCCGGTCATGTTGCAGCGCTCGCAGCCCCGGGCTCGATAGAGCTGCACACTCTCGTCAGTCAGCCCCAGTCGCTCCCGCTCAGCCTCCCCCGGCTGGTAGGGCTCGCGACATTCCAAACACAAGAGTCGAACCAGTCGTTGCGCCATTACGGCAAGCAGGCTCGATGAGAGTAGGAACGGCTCTACGCCCATGTCTTGCAGGCGCGTCACGGCACCGATTGCCGTATTGGTGTGGAGTGTCGACAACACCAGGTGGCCCGTCAGCGACGCCTGAACGGCAATTTCAGCGGTCTCCAGATCACGTATCTCACCCACCATGACGACGTCGGGATCCTGTCGCAGAATGGCCCTCAACCCCCGGGCGAAGGTCATATCGACCTTGGGATTGACCTGGGTTTGCCCCACACCGGGCAACATGTATTCGACCGGGTCTTCAATCGTCAGAATGTTGCGCGAACTATCATTGATGCTGGACAACCCGGCATATAGCGTCGTGGTCTTACCCGAACCCGTGGGCCCGGTCACCAAGATGATCCCGTGGGGGCTCGCCAGAGCGCCACGGTACGCGTTATCGACCTGCTCATTCATCTGCAATTCACTGAGATTAAGCTGCCCAGCCTGTGTATCAAGCAATCGCAATACCACCCGCTCACCGTGGGCAGATGGGATGGTCGACATGCGAATATCGATGCTATAGCCGGCTATGCGCACCGAGATACGGCCATCCTGAGGCACACGCTTTTCCGCAATATCCAGCTTCGCCATGACTTTCAGTCGAGAGACCAACAGCGGCGCTAAGGTTCGTTTGGGGGAGAGGACCTCGCTCAGTATGCCATCCACCCGGTAGCGGACACTGAGACGCTCTTCGAAGGTCTCGATGTGGATGTCCGAAGCCTGCTCTTTCACCGCCTGAGACAAAATAGCATTGATCAGACGGATAATCGGCGCGTCGTCATCGGTATCCATCAAATCGCCGACGTCAGGCAGCTCCTCCACCAGTCGCGACAAATCAATATCCGAGGATAAGTCCTCGGCCATCTGTGCCGCCTCGTTCTGGGTACGCTGATAGGCCACGGTAAGTCGCTGACGAAACTGGTCCTCATCGATCGGCGCCAGTGAGAACACCTCCCCCAGGTAGCGTCGCACCTCGAGTAATACGTCAGTGGCCAACGGCGGAACATAATGGAGGGTCAGCGAAGCACCGGAGCGCTCGAGCAGCACATTGCGGCTCTGCGCAAACGTAAAAGGCAGTCCAGACGTTAGGACGAGGCTCACAGGCTCAGCGACGGGTATGGACTCCGGTGCAGACTCGCTCATCGGCGGTCACTCTTGCTCTGCATCGTCGACCGGCACTTCAGGCAACTGCTGAAGCTGCTCTTCCCAGGTCGGCAATACCGGCAAGTTGCCGTCATCGAGGAACATAAGGCCACGCTCGCGACGCTCCATCTGCTGATCCCTGATAAAGCGATATTTTTCTGCGGTGGCGCCCGACAGATCTTCGTCATTGCGAATGATGGTCGGGCGAATGAAAACCAGCAAGTTCTGCTTGGTCACCTCAACCGAATCACTGCGGAACAAGCGACCTAAGAGGGGGATCCTGGAGAGCCCTGGCACACCCTCGCTGGTGTCAGTCACTTTGTCTTCGACCAAGCCACCCAACACCACGATGTTGCCGTCATTAGCGAGCACCATCGTCTCGATCTTGCGCTCATTGGTGATGATGTCTGAGGCGATGAGGGCAGGGCTGAGACTGGAGACCTCCTGAACGATATCCATCACAATGGCATCACCCTCGTTGATTTGCGGTGTCACTTTCAAGGTCACACCCACGCTCTGGCGTTCAATCGTCTGGAACGGATTCGAGGCGCCATTGGCCGCGCCAGTATTGGTGTAGGAGCCGGTCACGAAGGGCACCTGCTGGCCTACCGTGATAAAGGCCTCCTCATTATCGAGGGTGAGCAGACTGGGGGTGGAGAGAATGTTTGAATTTCCCTGGGATTCCAAAGCATTGAGGATCACGGTCATCGTCAGGGACTCATCCACCACACCCCATCCGAGCGTCGTTCCGGGTATTGTTGCCAGTGACGCAGCCACTTCCCTCGTGCCAATGTTTTCTGAGCCATCATCGGGGACCAGCGCGCCGCCCAGCTGGCTCAAATTGTTCCGTCTGGCATCGTTCGTGGTGATGTTGCTGCCATAGGCACCGTTATCGTCGGCGAACAGCCACTGCAGCCCCAGCTCCTGACCTTCCGAGACTCTCACCTCTACGATGATGGCCTCGATCAGTACCTGGGCTCGACGAATATCCAGCCGCGCAATGACAGCTTCTAGCGCAGCCATCTCATCGGTGTCGGCGGTAATGATCAGGCTGTTGGTGCCCTCATCGGCCTCGATAGTCGATTCGCCGTTGCCCGCGCGTTTGTTACTTCCACCTTCCTCCAAACGGGAGATGTTCTGCATGACCCGGGTCAGCACTTCAGCAATCGTTGTCGCGTCGGCATACTCGAGATAGATCACGCGGACGTTGCCGGATTGCTCGAGCGGCGTGTCGAGATACGCCACCAGTTTACGGATACGGTCGACGGACAACTCATCCGCGGTCACCACAACACTGTTGGTGCGCTTGTCGGCCACCAGCACTGCCTCTTTATCGGCTTCAGCACCCTCACCCTGCCGGGACTTCTCAAGCGTGTTCAGCATGCTGACCACGTCCTCGGCGACCCCGTACTTGAGGCGGATGATTTCCGTGGTCTGCACCGCCGAGCGATCCATGCGCTCAATAATGTCGACGATCCGGCCGATATTGGATCGAATATCGGAGATGATGATGGCGTTGCTGGGTGCGTAGGCCGCCATATGCGCCTGCTGCGGCACCAGTGGACGAAGGACAGGAATCAATTTGGCCGCCGAGATATTGTCGAGCCGAATGACCTGCGTCACGTATTCGTCGTTCCCAACCGCCGCTTGATCTTCCATGATGGGCACCGGCGATGAGCGGGCATCTTTACTCGGAACAATGCGGATCACCTGCCCGCT
>CBFHSJ010000020.1:3878-24744 GCA_965658485.1 Luminiphilus sp. | reverse complement strand
CCTTGCCTCGATATCTGCCCGCTGCTGATCAGTCAGATCAAGTGCAACTGCTGCCAATGGTGCCAATGGTGCCAATGGTGCCAACATAAGGATAAAGAACAAACGCATGGTGCTAACTCCTGTCTGTAGGGAGCGGAGTATAGCGGTTGCGAAAACGATCGAAAACAGAGCAATACGCTCACCGCTATACTGCCTGTTCGCCACAGAGAAGACGTGTTATGCAGCTATATACATTTGATGCCGCCCCCAACCCCGCCCGGTTGGGCATGTTCATGCAATACAAAGGCATTACGCTCGATACGGTCCAGATCGACCTGGGGGCTGGGGAGCAGCTCGGCGAGGCCTACCGGGCGATTGTCCCGGAAGCCACGGTGCCCGCGCTCGTGCTGGATGATGGCACGGTCCTGTGCTCAGTGATTGCCATTGCTCATTATCTGGAATCGCATTACCCCGACAAGCCATTGCTCGGGCGAACGCCAGAAGAGCGTGCCCGAGTCCTGAACTGGAACCACCGGCTTTACAGCGAGATTTTTGCAGCCGCAGCCGATGCGTTTCGCAACGGACACCCCCAATATGTCGATCGCGCGCTGCCGGGGCCGGTTAATGTCGCTCAGCTACCTGAGCTGATAGAGCGTGGGCGTACTCGCCTGATAGCCGGCATGGAGATCATCAACGAGGCATTGGCGGACAGTGCTTTCATCGCGGGCGACACTTTCTCTTTTGCGGACATCGATCTGCTAGCGGCCATTGATTTCGCAAAGTGGGGCGCCCGAATGACCCCTGACGAATCCTTAACACATTTGCATCGATGGCGCGGTGAGGCTAAAGCAGCATTAGCGGGGTGACGCTTCGCTCAAGTTGGTTGGTTTGCCTGCTCGCACTCACAGGGTGCACGGACACAGAGACCGGTCCCGATCATCTCGATGAGTACCTTCATCGGCTGGCGACCGTAACAGGCGTCGAGCTGGTCGCGGGCGCAGCCCATGACGCCAATCGACTCGATTTTCCCCGCCAACAAGCCACCGAATCGCCCGAGTCAAACAAAATCGACTTAATTGATTTTCTCTCGCTGTCTGGATGCGCGCTTCAAGTCAATCTCGGCCGCCGCAATACCCAGTTAGGGCGCACAGCAGCTCCCTCGCAACGGCTGTTACTGGATCTGGAATTCATGGATCTGGCGCCTGAATGTATCGCACTGCTCCGGGAACGCGGGGATGATGAATTGGCGAGCACGCTGGCAGAGGTCAGCGCTGAGCGCCAGACGCTGCTTTCTGAGTCCATTGCCCAAGCGGTATTGATGGGGCCTGAGTGGCGGCTATTCTGGGAACGGCCCGCAACGTTGGGCAACTACCCTACCGATACAAATAGTGCGATTGCCGGATCGCTCAGCCGGCTTGCTGACTTAACCCGAGGCTGGCTGAGCGGCAACTGGCAAGCCAGTAACCGCGAGTTCGAAATACTGCTCAGCGACCTCCGCACAGGAGACGGCGGAGCGCTTCTGGCGGCGCATTCACTGGTGTCCCGAGAGCTGGAGCGCGCCAACACGCTGCTCTTCCTTACGCAGGCCAGAGCACCGCTGTGCCCCTTCGGCAACCCCACTGATCGCTCAAGAGCGCTGGAGCAGGTTGTAGGACGCTTTTTTGTCGGCGCCGTGCAGCCCTGGCTGGTGCGGCTGCGCCAAAGAGCCGAACTGCTGTTAGCGCCGGTCACAAACTTGGAAGCACCGCTATCGGCCGACTTGAGTCCCCAATATCGAGCTTGGGTCGCGGAGCGAGACCACTTACTGAACCATCAGACCGAACTTATTCGCACGCACATCGCCAGCGTTCAAGCCACGCTGGCTCCATGCGCTCCAAGCTAGCCACATCATTCGAAACGCGTCACCCTCGGCACTGTGATGCTTGGCCAACCCTGCTACATTAGCCTTCGCATTCAATTCAAACTGTGGAGAAATTTGTGAAGCTGATCCGATTCACCGCCGCCCTGGTCGCCGCCCTGACGCTGGCCGCCTGCGCCACCAAACCGCCGGAGCCCGTGGTGGACTTCGCCCCTGACTACAACTTCAGTCAACCCAAGACCATTGGCTTTTATGCCATGAGTGGCGAGGTGACTGGCAACAATCCGACCGAGCTGACCGATTTTCAGAGAGATCGCATCGATAACGCATTACGAGGTGCCCTCGAAGCAAAAGGTTTCGTGTTCGTAGACAAAACTGCTGACGCCGACCTGCTCCTGAGCTGGCACCTGAATCTCATGGAAAAAACCGATGTAAAAACCTATAACAACCCCTCCTATGGGGCGTCAGTTGGCTATAGCCGGTATAACCGGTACGCGATGTACAACTGCTACAACTGCATGAATCAGACTGACGTCCGCGTCACGGAGTACACCCAGGGCACCTTCATCATCGATATGATTGACCCCGATGCAAACGCCTCGGTCTGGCGTAGCGTGACCCAGTCAAAGCTGAAAGAGGAAACCATCCGCGATCAGGCTGCACTCGACAGCGCTGCAATGCGGGTGCTGGCAGGCTTCCCGCCAGGCGCATTGCCCGCCTCTCCGTAACGCGATAAGACGCACTGGGCAATTCGTTCAGTGCATCGGTCAGTGGGCCTCAACCAAGGCTGAGCACTACCCCTAAGGGGGCACTTGAGACACAGCGCGTCGCCCCCTACTCTGGTTGCCTCATAGTGAGACGGCAATTATGAAAGTTATCAGCATCGCGGCGCTACGTAGTCCGTGCCCGATTCCTGGACGCGAGCCCCGAACGACCAGTATTGGGCTGGTCCAGGCGCGTTGGTACGACTCCGTAGATGCCCATACCGAACAGTTACGGGAGGGCGTGAGCGCTTGTGCCGGGGCCGGTGCCAACGTGGTGTTCTTGCCCGAACTGACCTTAAGTCGCTACCCGGCGGATAGGCGGCCCGAGGGCCCCGCGGACGCCTCCGCTGAAGATATGGATAGCGGACCGAGTCTCTCGCTCGCGCGTGAGCTCGCCCGCGACAGTGATGTGCACGTGCAAATCTCGCTCTTTGAGCGCTCCGGGGCTGCCGACCAACGCGGTCTCAACACCTCCATCATTGTTGCGCCAAATGGTGAGTGCGTCGGACGCACCCGCAAACTTCATATTCCCGTCACCGAGGGATACTTTGAGGATGACTACTTTGCGGAGGGTCCAGCCGATGACCCATACCCAGTTCACAGGCTTGAACTGGACGGCGTGGATCTCAAAGTGGGCAACCCAACCTGCTGGGATGAGTGGTTCCCCGAAGTAGCACGTTGCTACGCCCTGGCCGGCGCCGATGTGCTGTGTTACCCCACTGCCATAGGCTCCGAACCCGACTACCCGGACTTCGATACCGCGCCGCTGCTGAGGCGCGTTGTGACCGGTCATGCAGCGGCCAATGGTCTATTTATCGCCCTGCCCAATCGCTTTGGCGCAGAGGGGCTTCTCAACTTTTACGGCACCAGCTGCATCATCGACCCCTTTGGGCGTGTGCTGGTAGAAGCGCCGCGGGACGAGGCGGCTGCGCTGGTGGCAGAAATTGATCTCGGGCAACGAGACGATTGGCTGACGCTGTTCCCCTTCTTCGCCACCCGGAGGCCCGACACCTACGGGGCCCTGACCGATGGCAAGGTGAACCCCCGGCAACCCAATGGTGACGCACAGGAGGGGGGCATTCCCGGCATTAAACAATGACGCGCGCCCGTCATATGCCACCAGAGTGGGCGCCGCATGCTGCCACCTGGATGGGATTTCCGCGAGACAGCTACGCTGAATCCGGTCTGAGCCGTGAAGAGGCGCAAGACGCCTGGTCGGCGGTGGCCAATGCCATCAGCGAATACGAACCGGTGCAGATGCTATGTCACCCGGAGGATTTTTCCGCGGCGGAACGAAAGCTATCAGAATCCATTGACGTCATTCCCCTCACGCTGAACGATGCCTGGCTGAGAGATATCGGACCAACTTTTGTAATGGAAGATGACGCACTCATCGCCATCGACTGGCAGTTCAACGGCTGGGGCCAAAATACCGAGTTCGAGTGGAGCGATGACGACGCCATCGCGGCTCAGGTTGCCGAGAACTTGGCGGTACCGACTGTGCGCACCGAGATCGTCAACGAGGGGGGCGGCATTCATGTGGATGGTCAGGGCACGGTGCTCCTCACTGAGGCGGTTCAGCTGGACCCGACGCGCAACCCGGGCCACGACCATGACAGCATCGCAGCACACATTCACAATGCGCTGGGCACTCACCGCGCCATCTGGCTATCGAAGGGGTTGTGGCGGGACAACTTTTTAAACGGCACCAAGGGCCACGTGGACATCGTGGCCTGTTTCGCTCCGGATGGCCGTCTGCTGGTTCACCGACAAACCAATGCGGATCATCCGGACTTCCCCTTGTGGGAGACCCTTTCTGAACAATTCAGTGACGAAGGTCTTGAAGTATTGCCGCTCGAGGCGCCTCTCACGCTGAAAGACAGCCGTGATTGGGTCGACTACAGCTACATCAATCACTACGTCTGTAATGGTGCCGTTATTTGCCCGAGCTTCGATGACCGCCGTGACGATGCAGCCCGCGAGCTGCTACAGGATGCCTATCCCGGTCGGGATGTTCGGATGCTGGACGCCAGAGCGCTGTTTGCCATGGGCGGCGGCATCCACTGCATCACCCAGCAACAACCGAGCGGAGTCGGCTAAATCCCTCTATACTCCGCGCTCCTTTTTATCAACGGTCAGACGCCAAGCCACGGCCAGCCATGTTCACTTACATCAATCCAGACATCCGCGAGCGACTGATTCGAGACGGCAAATTATTCCGTATCGACGCCGATGGCGCGGAGGTGGAGATGACTGAGGCGCCTGGCCCAGGCCTGCACCTCAATCTGATGGGCCCGATTCCCCTGCCGCTGGCCCGCGGTCAACGACACCCGACAGTTCAGTGGTATGCGAGCGTCAGAAGCACCGAGCTCAGCGAAGTCGAGCACCTCGCCAGTACCCTCAGAGAACAGGGCGGCCAACACCTTTTCTCGCACCTGGCTTCCAGCATGGCGGTCAACAGTGTGTTGGTGATTGGGGAACCTGAAAAGAGCGACAACCCTCTAGTCAGAGTGCATTCGAGCTGCCTGACTGGCGACGTACTGGGGTCGCGAAGATGTGAGTGCGGACCCCAGCTGGAGTCAGCGCTGGATCGAATCGCGGACGATGCCGAGGGCGGTTATCTCATCTATATGGCGGGCCATGAGGGCCGTGGTATTGGCCTGTGGGCCAAAGCCGCTACCTACCTCCTGCAGGACGCCGGGGAGAACACCTATCAGGCGAACCGGTCGCTGGGTCTACCTGACGATTCCCGAGACTTCTCCGATGCCGCACTGCTACTCAAATATTTCGGGCGCGGCCGCACGCTGCGACTGTTAACGAACAACCCCAAAAAGCAGGAAGACCTGACTGCATTGGGCGTGCCTCATATCGTACAGGTGAAGCACGTGTGTGGCGTCGATGACCACAACCTTCAGTATTTGAAGGCCAAACGGGACTGGGGACACAAACTCGGCGAGGACGATCTCTCCACCGAGGAGTAATGCGACGTCGACCTGAGGGGATAAATCGCTTCCTTCACCGTTAGCTGACTGTGTTCAGGGCTCTCTAATTCAACCACTCGGGCAGAGGCTCACGCCCCAGCGGCAGCTCCATGCTGTTATCGGCCGCCTGGTGTGCATGCCCCACCATTTCATCGTAGGCGCTTCGCTGTCGCAGAAAAAACTCGCAGGTCACCGCTTTACGCAGCATGCGCTGCATTTCGAGCAAGTTACGGGTTTTGAGCACTTTTCCCTGCCGATCAGCAATGACGTGCTCCTCACCACCGATGCGCGCGTGGGCGATGTAAAGGCTCAAATCAACGGACTCAATAACCACCCCTGTCACGCCCATGCTGCCCAGATCGCTCACCGAAACTTTCATGTGCTTTTTCACCCGTTCTTTATTTCTGTGGCGCAGACCTCGTGTCTGCGTTCGGCACTTTGTCGCGCCAGCTACAACAGCTACGATTTGTGCTTTTGAGCGGTTTGCTTGCGAGCGAGACCGCGCCGATTAAAAGCGACAAAATCCGGACAGCCTCCCGGCTTGCGCCGCAGATCGTAGACGATGCCAAGATGACCGAGACAGGCCAGCACATCGCTTTCTCTCGCGCAGGTGAGCCACTCGACGCGCTGCCGCGCTGCAGCGGCGTTTACCGGTTTTTCGCTCAGGACGGCTCACTGCTGTACGTGGGTAAAAGCGTTGATATCCACAGCCGGGTCACACAACACCTCAATGAAGGCCGCAAACCCGGCCGGCATCAACGACTCATGTCGCAGGTTGCCCGTATCGACTGTCAGCTCACAGCGGGCGAGATCGGCGCGTTGCTGATAGAGAATGCCGCGATCAAGTCAGAGGTGCCGCTTTTCAACCGACGCCAACGCCAACTGCGTCGCCTCTGGACCATCCAGCTTGAGCCTGCCACCGACGGGTTTCTGAAACCTCTTGCCATCGACTTTGCACCCACCGGGGTGCGTGAAACCGACACCTACGGACTGTTTGCCAACAAGCACCGCATCACCACGACGATACAAAACCTCGCCAGAGATCACGCGTTGTGCCTCCGGGTCATGGGTTTGGACAAAGGGAAAGGCGCGTGCTTTCAGCATCAGTTGGGGCGCTGCGACGGCGCCTGCGACGGTCAGGAAAGCGCCGACTCCCACAACGCACGGCTGCTGGATCAATTGGAGCGGCAACGGATCGCCGCCTGGCCATTTGATGGACCACTGCTGCTGGCGGAGCAAACGATACGTCCTCTCGAGCATCAACCCGCACAGCAATTCCATCTGGTGGATCAGTGGGCCTGGCACGGCTGCTTCAATTCGCAGCAGGAAGCCCAAAACGCACTGGAGAACCCCGTCACAACCGCCTTCGACCGGGACGCTTACCGTTTGGTTTATAGCGCTATCTATCGTGGCCGCGTCGCGCTGCAGGACGCCCTGACCTGGCAACCGCTGCTTAACCCGCTCTTGGCACAACGAGAGGCTGCGTCATGAACGTCGTGTGGTTCAAGCGCGACCTCAGGCTGGCTGATCATGCCCCGCTGGCCGCCGCCATCGATCGCGGTGAGCCGTTGCTGCTCCTCTACATCGTTGAGCCCACGCTGCTGAGAGACCCCCACTATCGCGGCAGGCACTGGCACTTTATCGCCCAGTCTCTGCAAGCGATGAACCACGAGCTGGCAGAGCTAGGGACCCAGATTCAAGTCCTAGAGGGCGAGCCCGTTACGCTGTTGAACACGCTTCATCAGTCTCAGCCTATTGGCCACTTATACAGCCACGAAGAAACGGGGTTGGGGGTGACCTTTGAGCGGGACCGGCAGGTGGCGGCTTTTTGTGCTGCACAGGGTATCGCGTGGCACGAGTACCAAACCAACGGTATACAACGTGGTCGAAGCGACCGGCGCGGCTGGAACCGGGCCTGGCAAGGTGTCATGAGCGATGCCGAGATACCGGTAGACCTCAGGGTGCTGTCGCGGCTCCACCAACCTTTGCCTTCTCCTTTGGAGGGCGCACGCAGCGAGCGCATCGAGGGCTGGCAGCAGCACAATGCGGCCTTTCAACGCGGCGGTGCCGTCGCAGGTGCCGAGGTGCTGCACAGCTTTTTGGAAGTGCGAGGACACGGCTATCAACGCCATATCTCAAAGCCCGCCAGTAGCCGGGTTCACTGCTCACGGCTATCACCCTATCTGGCGTGGGGCAATCTGAGTCTGCGCCAGGCGTACCACGCGCTGAAAAAGCGACAGGACCGGGGCGGTTGGACGCGTGCGCTGGCTGCTTTTGAATCCCGACTGCACTGGCACTGTCATTTCGTCCAAAAATTCGAGATGGAGTGTCGCATGGAGTTTGAAGATCTTAATCGAGGCTACCTCGCGCATCCCCGTCGTCATGACCCTGACCGGCTCGATGCGTGGCGTGAGGGCCGCACAGGCTATCCGCTGATTGATGCGTGCATGCGCTGTCTGATGCAGACCGGGTATCTCAACTTCCGCGCACGCGCCATGGTCGTATCGTTTCTCACGCATCACCTTTGGCAGGACTGGCGTCTGGGTGCCGCCTGGCTGGGCTCACTGTTCCTCGACTTCGAGCCGGGGATCCACTATCCGCAAATGCAGATGCAGGCGGGGGTCACCGGCATTAACACCATTCGCATCTATAACCCGGTCAAGCAGTCGCTGGACCATGACCCGGAAGGCGCCTTCATTCTCGAATGGGTCCCCGAGCTGACAGGCTTACCCACGCCCCTCATTCACCAACCCTGGCTTTTGTCTCCTATGGAACGACAGCTTCACCCTATCGATTACCCCGAGCCCATCATTGACCTTAAAGAGTCCTATCCCTTTGCACGGGACGCTCTGTGGCAGCTCAAATCGGATCACGACGTACGGCGTGAAAAAGCGCGTATCCTCGAGCAGCATGTAGAACGACGCCGCGCGCGATAAAGGTTTTCCTGTTCAGCCGCTTTGCTATGCTGGCGGGGTAACGAACCATCGGGGGAAAGGATGATGCTGGTGATTCTTTGGGTTGTGGGCACGCTGGTGGCAATCGCCGTTCTGGCGATATTTTTGGTACCCATGGTTATTGACGAGCAGGCGTTGCTCGACATGGCGCAGGAGCAGGTGCAAACCCAGGCAGGCGGCGAACTGATTGTCGAGGGCGATGCCGAGCTCAGCTTCTTTCCACGTTTCGGGCTCAGACTTGAGGAGACGACGCTCAATCTCCCTGCCCAAAAGGAATATGATCCGGACATTAACGCCACCATCACAGAGCTCGACGTCGGGCTCTCTCTGCTACCGCTGCTCGGTGGCAACATCGATATCGGCACTATCGTGATCGCAGGTGTCACCGCCGACATCACCGAACCTCAAGCGCTACCGCCTGCGCCCGAACCCCGCCCCGTTATGAGTGATCGGGAGTGGGAGAAGCGCGGCGAAATCATTCGACAGACCAAGGAACAGGAGCGCCAAAGACAGTTAAATGAGGGCGGCGGGGTTTGGGGCATCGCCATTCTGGCAGAGGCCATACAGATCGAAGACATTACCGTCATCCAGCGCACCCGCGACGGCGAGCTGAGCAATGAAATTCGCATTACGGCGCTGACCCTGACCGACGTCAATACACGGAACGAGCCCATGCAACTCGAGGGGGCACTGACGGTTCTCGGTGATGGCTCAACAGCACCGCTCGATATTGCGCTGGACGGCGCTATCCGGGTTGCGTCGGATTTCAGCAAGATTGAAATCCAAGATCTGCAGACCGAGGTGATCGGCGCGCTGACCAAACCGTTGGAAAGCGCACTGGACGGTACGTTTGTAGTGAGCCCAGCGAAAGCCGACCTCACGTTGAGTGCGAGCCTGCCCGGAGGTGATGTCACCGGACAGCTAGTCTGGTCAGCACTGGAGAGCCCCGAGATCAAGCTGGATATCAACACGGCGCGACTGGACGCAGATCAAATTCAACCTGCGCCGCCGCCCGCATCGGCGACTACTGGGAGCGCTCCACCAACTGAGGCGCCCCCCGCTCCCACGTCAGCCGCCGGTGAAGCAGGGAACATTGCCCCTGTGCCCTTGCCGGTGGGACCACTGCGCGATCTCGATCTCGAGCTGCGTGTCGCGGCAGACAAACTCATCGCGGGCGGACAGATCATCAGCGACGCTCAGGTCTTTATGCGCGTTCTCGATGGGGTGGCCAACATCGACTACATTCGCGGCGTACTGCACCAGGGACAGCTTGACACGCGTGTCATGCTGAATGCGCGGCGCCCAGTGGTAGAGGCTGAAGTCGAAGGCGGTCTCAAGGGCGTGAATATGGACCTCTTGCTCGCCAGTATGGGCAATACCGACGCTGCGTCCGGCCGCATTGAGATGGGCTGGGATCTCGAGACCGAGGGCATCAGCGCAGATGACCTCATGGCTGCGCTGGACGGTGACGTATCCGCGAGCGGTCAGGATTTAATCCTGCAGAAAGTCTCAGTACAAGGATTGATTTGCACCGCAGTTGCTCTCGTTAACAAGATACCGCCAATCGCTGGCTTGCCGACCAATACGCCGATAACAGATCTCTCGCTAGCTGTCGATTTTGATGAAGGCACGGGCGACATCGAGAAGCTTCGCTTCTCTACACCGGGCGTCGAGCTAAAGGGCTCGGGTGATATTAACCTTAGCTCGATGGATTTTGGTTTCCGCATGGAAGGGCAGGTCAACAACGAGATCATGGAGGTGAGCCCCCTCTGCGTGATTGATCAACGCTATGCGGGCGTTGACTGGCCAGTGGACTGCACCGGCAATCTGGCTTCGGAGAGTGGTGCAACCTGTCAGGTCGATGTGGCGAGCATCGCCGAGCAGATCCTGAGGAACGAGGCTCAACAGCAGTTGCAGGACACCATCGAAGAAAAGGCAGGGTCCTTCATCAAGAAGCTCTTCGGTGACTGACCCGCTGACTCCGACCGGGGGTGCCCATGCCCCCAGGCTTTGATCACACCTACGCGCGCCTGGGACCAGCTTTCAGCACGCCTCAGGCGCCCGACCCGGTGTCTGAACCCAAGCTGCTGTTGTGGAATCAAGCCTTGGCCGACTCCTTGGGCTGGTCAGGCGACCCGCAAACTGATCCGGAGCAACTCGCCGCACTGGCAGGCAACATGCCGTTGCCCGACAGTCATCCAGTTGCCACCGTCTACGCTGGTCATCAGTTCGGGCAGTACAACCCTCAACTCGGTGACGGCCGCGCCACCTTGTTAGGAGAGTGGCTGACGCCTGCAGGCGCGCGATTCGATGTTCAGCTCAAGGGCGCGGGGCCGACCGCTTATTCCCGAGGTGGTGACGGACGATCCCCGATCGGCCCTGTAATCCGAGAGTATCTCGTGTCCGAGGCCATGCACGCGCTCGGTGTCCCTACGACCCGGGCGCTCGCCGCCGTCGGCACAGGCGAACCCGTGGTGAGAAACCAGATCGAACCTGGCGCCATTCTGACCCGGGTAGCCAGCAGTCATCTGCGCGTCGGTACCGTGCAGTACTTCGCCATGACCCGCGGCGGTGATGACGTGGCGGCGCTGGTGGATTACGTGGTCGACCGTCATTTCAGCGCCGCAGCAAAGGCAAGTGTTCAACCCGCAGCCGTGACCTTGCTCGAAGGCGTATGTGAACACTTTGCGCGGCTGGTCGCACATTGGCAGGTGCTCGGCTTTGTGCATGGCGTGCTGAATACCGACAACGCGCTCCTTTGTGGACAAACCATCGATTATGGTCCCTGCGCCTTCATGGACCACTTCGATCCCAAGGCCTGCTTCAGTTCCATCGACCGACAGGGGCGCTACGCCTGGCCCAACCAGCCGGGCATCATGCACTGGAACTTGGCAGTGCTGGCTGAGTGCCTGCTGCCCCTCATAAACGAGAATGCCGAGGCGGCGCAGCAGGTCGCGCAGGAGATCGTCGATCGCTATCCGGCGCATTTTCATGTCCACCATCAGCGGTGGCTCGCCGCCAAGCTTGGCCTCGATGCGGTGACCGAAGCAGACGGCGCTTTAATTCAATCCTTTCACGAACTGCTGGCTGCAGAAGGCCTGGACTTGACCTTGGCGTTCAGGTGGCTCGCGGAATTGGCCAACGACTCGCTCGAGCACACACCTTTACCCGAGCTCTTTAGCGCCCCGCCAGCGCTGCTGAGCTGGGCAGACGACTGGCGAACCCGACGCAAAGCCAACAAAGGCGACACCTCGGCTATCACGGCCGCCATGTGCTCCGTAAATCCGACTATCCTTCCTCGCAATCACCTTGTGCAAAAAGCCATCGACCTTACTGAGGCCGGCGAACTGGCGTGGGTAAAGGCGCTGGTCGATCGCGGCCTGCGACCCTTCGAATGGCGGGACGAGGATGTGGAATGGGCCAGATCACCCGAGCCCGACGAGCGCGTGACCCGCACTTTTTGTGGCACCTGAGACGTCCCGAAGAGGGAAATCTGTGCGTGTTCATGACGGGGCCGGATCGGTCACCGTATAATTCAGCATCCGATACGGAGACACCCCATTGACCACCGAGTTTCTCGGCAAGCAACTGTCAGGCCCCTTCACCATCCCTTCGGGCATAGTGACGACGGCTCCTGCCATTATTCAGCGGGTCATGGACACCATGCCCGAAATCGGCGTCATCACCACCAAAAGCATTGGGTTTGAGCCGCGGCTCGGTAACCGGGAGCCTGTATACAGTCAGTACGCGCCCGGCTGCTTCGTGAATGCTGTCGGACTGACCAACCCCGGGGTCGAAAAAGCGCTGCAGGGTTTACAGCAGCTCACCGTGCCGACTGATCGCTTTTTGTTGGTGTCGATTTTCGGCGGTTCCGTGGAAGAGTTTGTCGCCGTGGCAAAACAACTCGCCCCCGTCGCAGATGGTCTGGAGCTGAATCTCTCCTGCCCTCATGCAAAGGGCTACGGCATGGCCATGGGTCAAGACCCCGAGATGGTCCGAGAGGTCGTCGCTGCGGTATGCGGCGCCGTCGATATACCCATCATCCCGAAGCTGACGCCGAACGTCGATGACATTGCGGTCATTGGCCGCGCTGCACTAGAAGGGGGCGCGTCAGCGCTGTGCGCCATCAATACGGCGGGGCCTGGCTACACAGAGAGCCACGGTCACCCGGTGCTAAGCAACGGCATGGGCGGCATGTCAGGCAAAGGCGTGCTACCCACCACACTGAAGGCGCTGAAAGCGCTACGCGCCGAGACGGACTTACCGCTCATTGGCTGCGGCGGCCTATCTTCCGCGGCAGACTGTCGGGATGCCATCCATTGCGGAGCCACCATTCTGGGCATTGGCTCAGGACTGACCGGCATGAATACCGAGGAAGTTCAGCACTACTTTGCCAACCTCGCCTGCGATCTCGCTGAGGGCGGCGATGCAGCAGGTGAACAGGTTCGCTTCGATGTGGACATGGGCTTCAAGCCCTACCAGGTTGTCGCTAACGATATCGTCTGTGATGACATTACCGTGGTCACGTTAGATGGCGATTTGGATATTCAGGCCGGAGAATATGTTTTTGTTTGGGTGCCGGGCGTAGGTGAAAAGCCCTTCTCGTGCCTAACTCATGACCCGGTGCGTTTGGCGGTGATCAATGTCGGGCAATTCACGGATCACTGCTACCAGCTCTCACCGAGTGACGCGGTGTATCTGCGTGGCCCACACGGCGTGGCTGTCACACCGCCGGAAGATGCGCACATTGTGTGCGTCGCAGGCGGCACGGGTCTGGCGGCCGTGTATCAGATCGCCGAGGACTTTGGTCGCGACGACAAGCCGGTCGATATTTTTGTGGGCGCCCGGTCGGCAAATCGACTTTACTTCCGCGACGAATGCGAGCGCGTCGCCCGCGTCACCATCGCGACCGATGATGGCAGTGCCGGATTCGAGGGCCGGGTGAGCGACGCTTTGGCGGACTTTCTCGCTGACCAACCCGCTGAGGCGTTGGCCAAGATGGTATTTTATAACTGCGGACCTGCCCCCATGATTCATGCGAGTGAAGCGGTCCAAAAAGAGTATGTCTCCTCGGATCGTATCTTCAGCGCAATCGACTATTTGACCAAATGCGGTGTCGGTATCTGTGGCGCATGTGCCTCACCCGACGGCCGCAGGATCTGCGTGGATGGACCCTTTATCACCGACGGATTAACCGAGCGCCGCGCGGCATCGCGCTGACCGCCAACCTGCACAGCCAGTTGTCACGTCTGCAGCCCGGGCATATCCCTGAACGCCCTCCTCGCTACACCGCGCAAAAGCTGACAAGCGACATATGGCCGGTTGACTGAAGGGCAAATCGCGTCATCATGCCTTATCATGACTTTCCAAGGGGATAGAGCGCATCGGCATGAAAGAGAACCTTCTTCAGCAAGAAAATCTAACTTGGACACATTACTCAGAGGACGCGGATTATGCTTTCCCCGTCAGCTACTGGGGCGCCATTTTGGATATTGATGACGCGGGTCATCTCAGTGTGTTGTACCGCTGGGATCCCGAGCAATTTTGTCATTTTCATCGGCACCTCTGCGCCACCACCTCTCTCGTGCTCCAGGGAGAACTGCACGTGAAAACCTTCGAAAATGGCGAACTGGTCGGCACCACTATCAGGCGCGTCGGAGATTATGCCAAGAAGCCCCCGGGCGACGTGCACATGGAGCAAGGCGGGCCTGACGGCGCGCTGGTGCTCTTTGAGCTGTATGCGCCCGACGGCCAATTGACCGAGCAGTTAGACAAGGACGGCAACACACTGCGCACCCTGACAACCAATCAGCTCCGACACTTTTTCGATAAGCAGCAGGCAGCCGCCTAACACAGCGACTTAACTGAGGTTGATACCCATGTCTGGAGACATTCATCCGCTGGCGCCCCATTCCTTGCCACCCTTTATTGGCGGGGCTGACGGCAGTGATCCCTTGTTTTCCGCGATCGTCTTCATCGTGATACTCGCGGTGCTGGGTATCGGCGTCTTCTACCTTAAGCTGCATGCCATACCCGAGCAGCTGGCACACAAGCATGGCAACACCCAGTCTCAGCTGATCATGGTGCTGGCGCTGTTAGCGCTGTTTACGCACAACAATATTTTCTGGGTGGCAGCGCTGATCTTGGCGCTATTGAAACTCCCTGATTTTTTGACGCCCATCATCAGTATTTCGGAATCACTGAAAAAACTGACCCCGGAGGAAGATGGAGAACCGACCGCTGTGGTTGAGCGATCAGAGGAGCAACAGTAACCATGTTGGAACTGATTCTCTGCTCATTGGTCACCGTACTGCCCGACTACCTCTTTCGCCGTTACCGGCAAGGCAAGCGCTGGGGCGATCAGATCACCTTTTTCACCATGTGGTACGAGTTGCGCTGGGGGATCACTGCCTGCCTGATTCTGACCGTCAGCTTCATTACGGTGGTGTTTTACTACCACCCCTCTACCACCAACGCGGGACCCTACTTCCGCACTATCCCGCTCCTACCAGAGGGCGGCGGTCGAGTCGAGGAGGTCTTTGTCAGTAATGGTGAGGCGGTCTTAGCAGGGGATCCGCTGTTTAGCCTGCTCGACAGTGCACAGGTCGCCGGCGTGAACGTCGCGGAAAGCCAACTTACCCAGATTGCATCAGCGTTTGCGCAAGCCGAGGTGCAGCTCGAAGGCGCCAAAGCCACCCTGACGCAGGCGGAGAGCGCACTGGCGCAGGCTGAAAACGAGCTAGCCAAAAAGACCGAATTGTCGGCTCGCGGCCAACAGTTAGTCAGCAAAATTGAAATCGAGCGGCTGGAGAACACCGTTGCCCAGCGTCGCGGCGGCGTGCAGGCCGCAAAAGCCAATATCACTGCGGCAGAAACCCAGATCTCTGACGTACTCCCCGCGCAACTTGAAAGTGCGCAGCGGCAGTTGGAGCAGGCGCAGGTGGCGCTGGACAAAACTGTGGTGTACGCGGGCGTGGACGGTCAGGTCGCACAGTTCTTCCTGCAGCGCGGTGATTACGTGAATCCCATTCTGCGGCCAGCAGGCGTACTGATTCCCTCTGACGGTCCGGAGTCAGGGCGATACCAGATCGCGGCGGGCTTTAATCAGCTCTCCGCGCAGGTGATCAAGGCCGGCACCATTACCGAAGTGGTCTGCATGTCGAAGCCCTTCACGGTAATTCCCATGGTAGTCACCCGCGTGCAGCCGGTGGTGGCCGCGGGGCAGTTAAAGCCAGCCGATGTCCTGCTGGATGCGCAGCAGCGCGCGCGACCAGGCACGCTCACCGTTGTCATGGAACCCTTGTATGAGGGGGGGCTGAGCGAAGTCATGCCGGGCAGCAAATGTATTGCCAATGCCTACACCAGTAACCACGAGTTGCTCGAGGAGGGTGACCTTGGGTTCGGTGAAACGCTATTTCTGCACATGGTCGACACCGTAGGCGTGATTCACGCCATCATCCTGAGAATGCAGGCGCTACTGATGCCCGTGCAGATGCTGGTCTTCGCCGGTCACTGAGCTTTTTGGCGCCGGGGAACTCGACGCTGACTGAGCGGATCTTTGGGGGCAGCAGGCCACGGGCGCAAGCGCCGAAGATCCGACACTGACCCCAACTCGTACCGGTTACACCCTTTGCCAATAGGTGTGCCTTGTCATGCGGCTAACCCTTCCCAATAACCGTCATCGCCCCGAAGCTGCGAGCCTTTCCGCACAGCGCCGATCATCTGCTCACCGCAACTCCAAGCGCTTTTGGGTGGTGGGTCGCGAATTTGCGCTGCTCAGCATGCTCGGCTTATTAACCGCCTGCGGCAGCACTTCGGTAGATGACTATCAGGGACGAGAGCCGGCCTTCGCGCCTGAGGATTTTTTCAAAGGTGCGTTGACAGCACACGGCGTGGTGAAGGATTTTTCTGGTACGGCGATCCGTCATTTCAGCGCGGATATCGAGGGCTGTTGGTCAGACGGGGTGGGCACGCTGGATGAAGATTTTGTCTTTGACAACGGTGAGCAACAGAAACGCATCTGGACACTAACACCCAACGGTAGCCACACCTACATTGGCACTGCCGGTGACGTGGTCGGCGAGGGTCTCGCGCGCTGGCAGGGTAACGCGATGTTCCTTGACTACACCCTGCGCATCGAACTGGAAGACGGCCCGATCGATGTGAAGATCGACGACAGGATGTACCGGGTCAGCGACAACGTAGTGATAAATGAGTCGAAGATGCGCAAGTTTGGTTTTGGGGTCGGTGAAATCCTGCTCACTATCATTCGCCATCCCGATCAGGTTGCCGACTGTCCAAGCGCGTAAAGTCTCGCTGAAGCATTGCTGCTGAACCGCCTAATTCAGGATAACAAGGCGAACTCACGAAAGAGCCCTGATGCCTTTTGGCAGAACTCAAGGCTTATTGCTCACCAACGAAGATAAATGCCCTCTAAAAATAAAGACTGTTACAAAATCGCCGCTGTTACCCGCTCATCTTTGCGGCGGTGGCGCATCGCCAAAGCCATTTGGCTGCGTGTAAACTCACCCCACTGATAGCTTATGGAAGCCACACGACATTCAGTGCCTTATTTGGAGAGGCTTATGAGATTCATGATTACGATGCTGCTATTGGTTGCATCAAATCGGGCAATGTCTGAGGTATTACAACTAGATTGCGTCACCGAAAATCCTCTTGCGGACAATCGGGTATACGTTATCGACACATCTAGAGGCACGGCATCAGTGCATTACAGCTACGGCTACACACTACCCGCAAGCAAGGTCGCATTAGAAGCAGGTGTATTCACACTCTATTTTGCGGGCGGCGGCGGGTTGCCTGAGGTCACTATTTCGCGAGTCACAGGAAAATATCGAACAAGGTACGTTGACGATAGCGCTGACATCGGCGTGTGCACACTGCTCGATGAGCCAGAATTCAAAATTTAGAGCTTATCGATACATAAACTAATGATTAACGATGCGTTGAAGCTACGCTACCTGCGCCTCTTGGCTTTGTGCTATCCCAAGCAGCTATTCCTGTTCGACTTGAATTGCTGACCCTAGTCGATGAATTTTCTCTCGAGCAGAGGTGGTGCCGGAGATAGGAGTCGAACCTACGACCTTCGCATTACGAATGCGCTGCTCTACCAACTGAGCTACACCGGCACGGGCCGCGGATGTTAAGGAAAAGCCCTGCCCAGCTCAATACCCCCTGTTGTCAAATTCGACGCTGCCGCCACTTCTCATAGCGCCGATGAGTGCCGTGCCTCATTTTCATCATTTTGTCCCGGTGCGCTCATGGTTTAATGCATCCATGACGATAGGGCCCTCCACATGAACCGGTATCTGGTAACCGGCGCCGCAGGTTTTATTGGTGCCAATGTTGCGCAGGCACTGCTCGCTGCGGGCCACACGGTGGTGGGCATCGACAGTCTCAATGACTACTACGACGCATATCTGAAGCAATATCGACTGAAACCGCTACTCGACCACTCTGGGTTTTCATTGGTACAGGGCGACTTGGCTGACGCTCAGGTCGTTGACTCACTGTTCGCCCAGCACGAGTTCGACTACGTGATCCATCTCGCTGCGCAAGCAGGGGTTCGGTACTCCCTGGAGCACCCAAGCGCCTACATCCAAAGCAACATTGTGGGCTTCCAGCACCTCATTGACGCGTGTCGGGCAAAGCCCCCCGCGCATTTTGTGTTCGCCTCTTCGAGCTCAGTCTATGGCAACAGCGACAGAGAATGGTTCTCTGAAACCGACCCCACCGACACGCCGGTCAGCCTGTATGCGGCGACCAAAAAGTCCAATGAGATGGTCGCGCATACCTACGCCCACCTCCATGGCCTCCCGGCTACCGGACTCCGCTTTTTTACCGTGTACGGCCCTGCCGGGCGGCCTGACATGGCCTATTTTGGCTTCACCAAGGCCATTCTCGAGGGCACACCTATTCAGGTGTTCAACGAAGGCCAGCTCGAGCGGGACTTTACCTACATCGATGACATTGTGAGTGGTGTGGTAGCGGCCGCTGCCGCGCCGCCGTTAGACCTCGAGGCGCCCTATCGCCTGCTCAACCTTGGCAATCATCAACCCGTGAAGCTCGCTGACTTTATTGCCACTCTGGAGAGATTGCTTGGAAAAGAGGCCAATAAACAGTTAGTAGGCATGCAGCCCGGAGATGTCTATCGCACCGCCGCTAATATCGATGCGGCGAAGGCGCTGGTGGGCTTCGAGCCCAGCACTGATCTCGCCACCGGGCTCAAGCGCTTCGTAACGTGGTACCGCGATTACTATAAGGTGTGACCCCCTGCGCTGGGACGCGTTACGATGCCTGGGCACACTGGGATGCGATCGAGTGAAGCCGCGAAGGTAGCGGCCTACGCGACTACCTGCTTAGTGATAGCAACGGTACTTGGACATCTTGCCCACGCCAGCATTGAAGGTATTGGTTGGATCCAGCTCGCGATAAAACGCTGCGTGACCAGGCTCGGCGCAATATAAGTGCCCCACGTTATGCTCAGCGGGGTATTTGGCGCCAATGCCATCGAGTAAAGACATCATTCGCTCTTTGA
The DNA here is from genome assembly GCA_965658485.1 of Luminiphilus sp. Taxonomy (GTDB): domain Bacteria; phylum Pseudomonadota; class Gammaproteobacteria; order Pseudomonadales; family Halieaceae; genus Luminiphilus. The sequence goes on along the minus strand of CBFHSJ010000020.1, from coordinate 5,650 downwards.
CTGCCTCAGGTTCCACCCCCGCCTTGACCACAAAATCCCAGTGAAATACGTGGCACATAAAGTGCCCACCCCGGTAGGGCGCGGCGCATTGATCGAGCAGATCCTCGGGCAGGAACTCATACCAATTTGAATAATTGCGTGGCAGAGCCACATCAAACGTCACCATACCGTTGGTCTCTTTGGCATGGATCAGGTTGTAGCGCGCCGGCGAGCCGCCCGCGACCAGTCGGTGTAGCAAGGCGGCGTCACCCTCCTCGGGCGAGCATTCGAAAAAGGCGCCCGCATCTCCCTCCCTGGTGACCTCATGCAGCACCTGCCGCATCTCGGCAATGGCTGTATCCGCACCCACCAGAATCAGGTGGTGCTCGTAAGTCTTGCGGTACTCGCGCATCCTCTTGGGCAGGTGATCTGGCCACCACTGAGCCAATCGTTGCAGCAGATGATCGGCAGGCCGATTGGGGAGACCCGGTATCTTCTCAAGCCAGCGATCAAGCGCTGCCTTGATTCGGTAAAGCCGCGGCAAAAAGCTCGTGCCGAGGTACTTGATGAGCAGATAAGTATCTTTACAGTATCGATCAGCACCGTCGAACCAACTCTGGTGCATGTACTCGCCCATCTCTGGAAGCTCTTTACAATCCGAAAGCAGGCGTCGGCGAATGTCATTTAGCTGCTCGGGATCATTGGTGCCGACATAGAATACCTGCTCTGACTTAGGCTTATCAAAGGTGTCGACCCGGACCGCAAACACCGCCAGTTTGCCCGCACTGCCGCTCGCCTCGTGAAGCCGACGCTGGTCAGCGTTGAATCTTGAGGGCGTCGGCTCATCGATCTCGCGCACGCGCTCAATGTATTCGGGATCTGAGGCCAAGCCGCCATCGAGTGATGCGGCATCCGCCTCAAACCGGCGCGCATCCAGGTTGCCAAGCATCTCCTCAGGGGTCTCCCCCAGATCGATGCCCAGATGATTGACCAGCTCAAGCTCGCCCTGCTCTGTGAGCCGGGCAAAAAGAGCCAGCTCGGTATAGGCAGGGCCCCGCTTCACCAGGCTCCCTCCAGAGTTGTTGCAGATACCGCCGATCACCGAGGCACCGATGCAGGAAGAACCGATCACCGAATGGGGATTCTTGCCGAAGGGCTCCAGCATCTCTTCCAGCCGGTACAGCGTGCCGCCAGCAAAAACCAACGCTTGCTGGGCATCACAGAGGGGCAGGCAGGTATCGAGTTTCAGAGTGCTAATGATGACAATCTCACGATCGTAGTCGTCACCGTCAGGGGTCGAGCCACCGGTCAGACCGGTGTTGGCGGCTTGGCAAATGACAATACAGTCAGCCGCCACAGCGGCCTTGAGTATCTTCCAGAACGCCAGCAGAGAGGAGGGCTCGAAAACCGCCACAGCGGAGCCCTGCCCGAAGCGGATGCCCGTGGTGAAGCGTTTGATCTGATGTGGCTCGCGAAGCACCCGCGTGTCGGGGACTTCTGCGGCGAGTTCGTCGATCCAGCGGGTATCCATAGGTGTAGTCAATCGGCAGTTAAAGCGGCATCAGCGCCGCATGGAGTGTCCCCGGATTAAACCGGGGAATTCAGGTTACTGAATACCCCAGGCAATGCCACGCCGGAGCAACTCATAGTATGCGGGCACTTCCCAGCTACCGCGCTCTAGTACAGGGTACTCCTCTACCAGAGGCTGCATGTCGTAGGTCGAGCGGCAGTGCCCGAGTGTCAGGTAAAGCACTGTGCCCTGCCCATAGGGGCGCAAATAGAACACCGCGTGC
>CBFHSJ010000020.1:0-3779 GCA_965658485.1 Luminiphilus sp. | reverse complement strand
TCATCGTCGCCGGTCTCCCAATCACTGTCCTGAAAAGCATCAACGGTGCCGGACCACTTGGTATGCAGCAGCATCTCGTTCTCACCGTGATACTCCGACAAATATAGCTCGTCAGTAGTATCGAAAGGCTCAATGCCCTCGACCAGAGGATGATCCGGCTTGGTGACTTCGACCCGGTAAGGTTCGATGGGCGGATGCGCCAAAAACTGGCTGCCCAGCACTTCCATAAAGTCCTTGTTGTCACGTGGCGCGCGCAGCAAAGGTGGGTCGTGGCTCAGCCATTCCAGCACCGAGTTGGTGGCATGCAGCGCAAACCACTTGCCGCCGTTTTCAATGTAGGACTTCAGCCGCGCCTGCCCTGCCATATCCGGTACTTCGTCGCAGGTATAGGTCACGAGCAAGTCCGCCTCGCACATAGCCTCAACATCGCTGTAGTCATTGGCCACTTTGACCCTGACCACGTCGTGCTCGGCGAGCAGTTTCAGCAGTTCGAGTCGCGCAAAGTCAAAATCGTGGTACTTGCCACCACACACCAGATACACATCTTTCCTTTTGCCCGCCATCCGTTGTCCTCTCTTATTCCGTCAAGCCAGTGAGCTCTTTGTCTCATCCCACCGCTCTAAAACTCTCTCTAGTGCACTGAACCGTATAGCTCGCGCACCCAATCACTTACTCCGCCTGCGCGGCCGCCATAGCAGCCATCACCGACTCCTCGATTTCCGAGGGCAGCGGGTTACGGCGCAGGGTCAAACCACCATTCACCTGCAGGTTCTGACCCGTCATATAGCACTCATCGCTACCGAGGAAGACCGCGGCGGCGGCGATATCTTCAGACGTATTCAATCGACCCAGCGGATAGTTCTTAAGGAATGCCTCCAGCAACCCGGGGGTTTCGAGGTGGGGCGCGGCCATAGGCGATGCGGTCAGGCCCGGCGAAATAGAGTTCACGCGAATACCCTTGGCGCCGTATTCATCCGCCACGCCGCGCACCACATGGTCTATGCCGGCCTTGGTGCCAATGTAGGCGTGGTGGTTACCCACCAGAATGGTCGCTGTCGCAGAAGAAATCTGAATGATCGAGGAAGGATCAGACATCACACCCACCAGCACCTGCATCCACTGATATGGCCCCTTGAACTGCAAGTCCATCATCATGTTCAGCTCGTCCTCGGTGGTCTCCTCAAACTGAGCCAGCAAGCCAAGGCCCGTGGCGTTTACCGCAATATCGATCTTGCCATGGGCATCCATGATGGCGCCGATGGACGACTTGATGTCTTCCATCTTGGTGATGTCACAGGTCACTGCCATGCCGCCGATCTCTCCCGCAAGCCACTCGAGCTCTTCGGGGTGCCGGCCGCCTACAGCGACGGTGGCGCCCTCCTCAGCAAAACGCTGTGCAATGACCTGGCCCATGTTGCCGCGCCCGGCTGCGCCCAACACGTATGCTACTTTGCCTGCCAATCGTCCCATGATCTGTCCCCGTTTATTGTTAAGTTAGGACTCCGGATAGTACTAAACTCGCGGCTCTTGGGGGGATTTTCTGCGGGCACCATAGATACCAAAGACCTTGCTATTCAGCACTGATCCCGAGATCACGCCTCACTGGCTGAGGAACCCGAGCCACGCTAAGGTTGATGAATGACCGAGCTCCCGATTCTGTACTCCTTCCGCCGTTGCCCTTATGCCATGCGCGCGCGGATGGCGCTGCTGGCGTCGGGCGCCGTGGTAGAACTCCGAGAAGTCTTGCTCAAGGACAAACCACTCGAACTGCTCGCGGCATCACCTAAAGCCACGGTGCCGGTACTCGTGCTGTCAGACGGCCGAGTAGTTGAGCAGAGTCTGGATGTCATGCAGTGGGCGCTCGAGCACAGCGACCCGCTCGGCTGGCTCGAGGGTGCGGTGCTCGAATCGGACTGGATCAGTGAATGCGATGGCGACTTCAAGCACTGGCTGGACCGCTACAAATACGCTGACCGTTACCCCGAGCACACCGCTGAGGACTACCGCAAAAACGCAGAGGGTTTTATCCAGCAACTGGAAAACCGGCTGTCGAGCACTGATTGGATGGGTGGCGATGCAGCCAATGCCGTCGACGTGGCGTTGTTCCCGTTTATTCGCCAGTTTGCAGGCGTCGACCCCTCGTGGTGGCAGAATGCGCCCTACCCTGGTGTCAGGAGATGGTTGGAAAATTGGCTGAACGGCGCGCTGTTCTCGGCAATAATGACCAAGTATCCGCGCTGGGAATCCGGTCAGCCGGGGGAGCGTTTTCCGCCCGACCCGGACCACAGCACACTGAAATAACAAGAAGATAATCACCGGTCACCGCGACAAAGGTTGACGATCATGACAAGCACTGCGCGCTCTACTCTCACCACCCTCGCACTCTGCACCGCGCTCATAGTTGGCTGCGCACAAGACGCCTCCGAACCGGTCGACCTTTCGATCCGCAACGTCACAGTCATTGACGCCGTGAACCCGATTCGCCGCAATCAAACTGTGCTTATCGACGACGGCCGCATCATCGATATCGTCGATAGCAACACAGCTCCCGAAGCACCGGCCTCGCAGAAAATCGACGCTACAGGGCGGTACCTCATTCCCGGGTTGTGGGACTTCCACGTTCACTTCACCTTTGACAAAAGATTTACCGATGCCATGGCGGGGCTTTTCCTTTACCACGGCATTACCAACGTACGCGATACCGGCGGGCTCCTCGAGGATCTATTGCCCGTCGTCGATACCCTGCGCAGCGCAGGTGGCAACGCACCCAACATCTGGTACTCGGGCCCACTGCTGGATGGCAAAGACGTGGTCTATGACGGCGCCAATTTCCCGGGGCTGGGCATCGCCAACCCCACACCGGAGGCCGCGCGCGCCAATATCGCCGAAATCCATGCGGCTGGGGCGAGTTTTCTGAAAATCTACGAGATGGTTACACCCGAGGTCTTTGCCGCGATCGTGGAAGAAGCGAGCGCCAGAAACCTCCCCATCGATGGCCACGTGCCGCTCTCCATGCGCGCCCGCGATGTTGCGCCTGAAGTGCAGTCGCTCGAGCATTTGCGCAATTACGAAATGGACTGCGTCAGTGACCCCGAGCTATGGCTCGCCGCTAGACAGGCAGAGCTGGCGAATCCGGCCAACGAGCCGGGCAATGTGCTGCGATCCCGGCTTCATACACTCCAGCGCCTTCCGGCAATCACTACTGAGGACCCCGTCGTATGCGCCCAAACTACCGAGGCTCTTAAAGCCACCATCACGGTACCAACCCTGCGCATGAACTCGATGGATCTCTATGTGCCGTTTGCCCGGAATGACTTTGATCAGGCAATGGATTTGATCCCGGCAAGCGTCAGTGAAGAATGGCGTGCGGCCCGCGAGACGCTCGGCGCATCTGAGGACCCGGTTGATACCACCTTCGCAGAGTGGTCACTGCGCCGCACTGGCGAGCTACATGCGGCCGGCGCACCAATAGCAGCCGGCACGGACACACCCATCGGCTGGAGCATCCCGGGTTACAGCCTACACACTGAGCTCGAGCAGTATGTAGAGATCGGCATGACGCCACTCGAAGCGCTCTACTCAGCCACAGTCAAACCCGCGGAGTTCTTCGGGCTAGACACCGAGATGGGACAAATCAAGGTCGGGGCGATTGCCGACGCCGTGCTGCTCAACGCCAATCCTCTCGAGGACATTACAGCGACTCGCAGCGTGGAAGCGGTGATTAATCGTGGCGTATTACTGACGCGCGATAAGCTCAATGCGCTGGTCACGATGAAGTA
>CBFHSJ010000019.1:21990-26189 GCA_965658485.1 Luminiphilus sp. | reverse complement strand
GTAATATGGCAGAGGGCTCAATGCGTTGCGATATTAATATCTCGCTGCGTGAAAAAGGCTCTGATGCCCTTGGCACACGCACCGAAATCAAGAACGTGAATTCTTTCCGCTTTGTCGAGCGGGCCATTCACAGTGAATACGAGAGACAGGCAGACATCCTTGACAGCGGAGGTTCAATCGCGCAAGAAACTCGGCTTTACGACGCTGAGCAAAATGTCACGCGCTCAATGCGCTCGAAGGAAGTTGCCAATGACTATCGGTACTTCCCTGAGCCTGATCTTTTGCCGATCGTCATCGACGCGGATTACATCGAGGCAGTCCGAGCCACGCTACCCGAGTTGCCCGGTGCCAAGAGAGCGCGCTTTACCGCTGACTATGGGCTCAATGACTACGACGCCGCGCTACTCGTTCCCAATCATGCGCTTGCGGACTATTTCGAGGCCGTCGTCACAGCCGGAGGAGCTGCGAAGCCTGCAGCGAACTGGATCCTAGGCGACTTGACCGCGGCCTTGAATCGCAACGAGATAGACATCTCCTCCAATCCGATCTCAGCGGCGCAATTGGCCGGCCTAATCGTGCGTATTGAGGACGGCACGTTGTCCAGCAAACTGGCCAAACAGGTATTCGACGGCCTGTGGGCGGGCGAAGGTGACGCCGACCAGATCATTGAGGCGCGGGGACTCAAGCAGGTTAGCGACTCGGGTGCCCTGGAATCGATGGTCGAGGCAGTCATTGCCAACAACCCGGATCAAGTCACCCAGTATCTAGAAGCCGATGAAGTCAAACAGAAAAAGTTGAGCGGTTTCTTTGTCGGCCAGATCATGAAGGCGTCAAAAGGACAGGCTAATCCCCAGATGGTCAACGAGTTATTGCTCAAGAAACTAAATGATCAGTCCTGAACGCGCCCCTTTAAGTACTTCAGGCGATTTTCCCGCTTCCGCTCTGCGCTTTTACGAAGTAACACGTAGATTGCGCCTGTGCCACCATGCGCTGGCTGTGCGGAGTGAAAAGCCTGCACCGCTTCCAATTCTCGCAGCCAGTGATTGACGTAGCCTTTCAAGACAGCGGTCTGCTCTCCCTGACTTTTCGACTGCCCCTTTCCGTGAACAATCAGCAATGTCCGCAATCCCAGCTCAGTCGCCTCACCAATGAAGGAAAACACTTCTTCGCGCGCCTGTTGCACCAACATGCGGTGCAGGTCCAGCCGGGCGTCGATCTGGTACTGACCCAGTCGCAGCTTTCGATACACCCCGTTCTGAATCCCCGGCCTCTTGAATTCCAATACATGCCAAGCATCCAGCGGCGTCACACCGTCATCAACGAGTGGATTCACCACGCGCTCTTCACCCACTGCAGCCCGCTGGCGCCCTTTTTGTTGGTCCTCAGAGAGACGGTCCTTGACCAAACGCACACGTGCCTCGCGGCCTAGGGGCTTAACCCCGGCCATTTCCTCGGCAAAGAGATCCTCGTCGCTCACCCGTTTTTGCACTCTGATCGGCGGTTAAGCCAGTATAATCGTCGCGTCTGTCGCTGGGGGACCTCATGAACGGCAATTTCGTTACGGGCGCGGGGTATTTCCTGCGCGGTCTGGCCATGACGTTTGAACCGGGCCTGCGTCGCTTCGTCTTGGTCCCGCTGATCGCTAACATCTCGCTGTTTGGCCTCATGGGATGGCTACTTTATGAGGTCATCACAGACTTTTATGACGCCGCGATGCTCAGCGTGCCCGAGTGGCTTCAATTTCTGTCTTGGATCATTACTCCCCTGCTGTGGTTAGTTGCAAGTCTGATGACGGGTTATGCCTCGACTCTGCTGGTACTGATGCTGACGTCCCCCTTTCACGCCTTGCTGGCGGAGAAGGTTGAAGAAGCGATTACCGGAGAGTCGGTGCCGGCGTTAGAAGGTGTCGCGGCGGCGCTCCTTGAGGTCCCCAGAGCCCTCTTTCGTGAGATCCGGAAGTTTCTCTATTACGTTCCGATGGCACTGGCGGTGCTGATCCTGACCATTATTCCGGTCTTCAACGCTGTCGCCCCTCTAGGCTGGTTTCTGTTGGGGGCGTGGATGATGAGCCTTCAATTCGTCGACTATCCGATGGACAACCACAGATTGCCGTTTCGGGAAGTGCGCGACGCATGTGCTGAGCGAAGATTGTCGACGATTGGCTTTGGCGCAACAGTGGCGTTTTTTACTGGCATCCCACTCCTGAACCTGGTCGTGATTCCCGCGGCGGTGATTGGCGCAACACTGTTGTGGTGCGAGGAGTTGCGGTCGCAGCGTTAGGACTTGTCACCGGGCACTGGCGGCGCCATGCAAGCCAGGGAGTGGCCCAGCAAAGCTTCTATATCGGGCAGCAAAAAAGCGTCATCTTCGCTGGCAAAGCTAATCGACACACCTGTGGCACCCGCCCGGCCAGTGCGACCGATGCGGTGAACGTAATCCTCGGGGTCCTCTGGAAGGTTGTAGTTGACCACGTGGGAGATACCTTCAACGTGGATCCCGCGCCCAGCGACATCCGTAGCGACCATGACTTTCGAGCGCCCTGATTTGAAATTTTCGAGCGTCTTGGTGCGTTTAGCCTGAGTGATCTCACCGGAAAGCATACCGCACTGGACACCTTCCTTGCGCAATTTCTCGTAAAGCCTTCTCACCTGATCGCGCCGGTTAGCGAAAATAATGACACTCTCAACATCGGGATCATTCAGCAGATCCATCAGAACGGGGAATCGCTCTCGGCTGGAAACGAGATACACCCTTTGATCCACAGATGCCGTCGCCACCCGCTCGGGTTCAATCTCGACGGTGATGGGCTCAAACGTCCACTGCCTGGCTAGGTTCATAATGTCCTGGGTGAAAGTGGCCGAAAACAGCAGTGTTTGCCGATCTTCCTTTCGCGGTGTGGCGCGCACAATACGCTTAACCTGAGGAATAAACCCCATATCCAACATACGATCTGCTTCGTCGAGGACAAGCGTTTCCACCCGGTCCAATGCCAGGTCGCGCCGCTCCATGAAGTCGATCAGGCGACCGGGGGTCGCTACGATGAGATCAACGGGCGCCTGATTCACCTTGCTCAGCTGTTTCTGATAATCCGCACCACCTATGAGGGTGACCGTTTTCAAACCCGTGAACCGGCCCAGTTCATCTGCATCGGCGGCGATTTGCATCACCAACTCACGCGTTGGCGCAATGATCACAGCGCGCGGCTCCCCAAGGTAGCGCTCCCCCTCGATCGGGTGGCTTAGCAAATCATTGAAGATGGTAATCAGAAAGGCAGCGGTTTTACCGGTGCCCGTCTGCGCTTTACCAATGGCGTCATTGCCCGCGAGGGTATGCGGCAGGATTTGACCCTGTATGGGTGAGCAAAACTCAAAGCCCAGCGCGTCAATGCCCCGCTGCACAGTGGCATCAAGCTCCAGAGCCTCAAATTTGACTTGTTCAGTGGGGGCGGGGTCAGCGGACTCAAGCGGTTCGCTCTGCGCGGCGGCGTTTTCTTGCACAACTGTAGCCGAGAAAAATGAGCGCGAAGTCTAGCACAGGGAACGGGTTAGAATGCGCGAGCTTTTGGACTCGGCAATGGCCGGATTATCGAACATGAATAACGCTGATTCATCCCGGCTAGTATCCCAGATGCTCGCAGAACTCCGGCCACTGTGGCGCATTGCCTGGCCACTGCTGATTGCGCAGACCGCCCAAATTGGCACCGGAGTGGTTGATACACTGATGGCGGGCAATTACGGCGATGTCGATCTTGCCGCTATCGCGGTGGGCTTCAATATCTGGCTGCCGCTCTATTTGATCATACTGGGAACACTGTTCGCCTGCTCGGCAATCGTGGCGCAAGACTTCGGCGCTGGGCGCATAGAGCGCGTGCGCAGTTTTCTTCCGCAGGGGCTCTGGGTGGCGGTGGCGCTCAGCGCGGTGATGACGCCGCTTTGTTTGAACAGCGACATGGCCATCACGGTACTGGGGCTACCCGAGGAGACGGCTGCCAAGACCAGCGCCTACGTGAGTCGCGTGGGCCTTGGCTTCCCTGCCCTTGGCATCTTTATGGCGCTTCGTTACCACACTCAAGGCTTGGGTATTACCGCGCCCTTTGCCTTCGCAAGCGTGGTGGGGTTTATCGCTAACGTGCCACTCAACTACATGCTGATATTCGGTGCATGGGGCGCGCCGGAGCTAGGCGCCGAGGGTTGTGGTCT
>CBFHSJ010000019.1:4540-21891 GCA_965658485.1 Luminiphilus sp. | reverse complement strand
CATCATTTTGCTGTATGTGCTCACTGCGCGCTCACTGCAACCGTACCTGCCGACCCGCTGGCTAGAGGGGCCCGATTGGGGGCGTATCAGTGAAATTCTCGTGGTGGGCCTCCCAGTGGGACTGACCTTCTTCTTGGAGACGGGTGTCTTTTCTGCCATCACGCTACTGATCGCCACACTCGGGGACGCGGCGGTTGCTGCGCATCAAATCGCCATCAATGTGTGGGATGTTTTCTATATTCCGATGGTCAGCGTAGGCAGCGCCATGGCGACCCGCATGGGCCACGCGATCGGAGCCCGGAATGCGCAAGGCGTGCGTATGGCGCTTTGGGTCGGTGCCGCACTTTCCACGTTGATTGGCCTTTTGGCCATGTCACTACTGTTACTGTTTCCGGATGCCATTATCGGAGCGTATACCCAATCCGAGGATATCCGAGAGCTCGCGCTCAAGCTGCTGCGATTGGCGGCGCTATTCATTATGATCGATGTCGTCCAGATTGTTGGGTCATTTGTGCTTCGCGCGTATAAAGAGACCCGCTTCCCGTTCATCGTGGTGACACTCTCCTACTGGGGTCTGGCGCTGCCGCTGGGTTACCTGCTGGCCATCCGCTGGGGTGACAGCTCACCCGAAGGTACAGTGGACTTCTGGTACACCACCATTCTGGGTATTGCGGTGGCAGCTGCGCTGATTACCTGGCGTGTCCGGCGGATTCTGCGCTCGCTGGACTGATCGATCGCTAGATCGCTAAGTTGACGGCTCCTGACACAGCACGCAGTCCTCGCGCACAGCGAGCCCAAGTTGACGGGCCTCCCCCGTCCAGGCGTCCAGCATATGCAAGCAACCAGTCGGGAGCCCCGCGCCCACAAGATATCGAATCACCAGCAAGCTTTGCTGCAGCGCCACCAGACCAACCACTGGCCCGAGGATGCCGAGCGCCGCGCAACCTCGGTTTTCCGATGCGTCTGGCTCTCTCATCAGACAGTGGTAGCAACCCTCGCGGCGCGCCTTATCAAATGCTGCCCACTGACCCGATGTGCCGACCGCTGCACCCATGACCCAGGGTAGCCCAGCGGCATACGTTGCCCGGTCTATGTCCAATCGCGCCTGCAGGGAATCAGTCGCATCCAACACAATGTCCACTCCATCGAGCAGTTGCGACGCCGTATCGTCGTTGAACCGCTTGCACTGAGCATCAACGGTAATTTCTCGATTGGCATCCCTTAGTCGTCCCGCGAGTACTTCCACCTTCAACTGCCCTAGGTCGTCCTCGGTGTAGGCCAACTGGCGAGGCAGGTTACTGAGCGCAATTCGGTCATCATCGACCACGCGAATCGACCCGACGCCCGCGCCCGCAAGATACTGAGCTGCCGGGGTACCCAGACCACCTGCTCCGACAATCAGCACGCGACTGTCTTTCAACCTCGCCTGCCCCTCTAGATCAACCTCGGGCAGGATCAACTGACGTGCATAACGCGCCAACTCGCTGTCACTCAAGGCTGCCATTGTCCCCCCGTCATGCGCGGCTGACCGGACCAATCCCGTCGGGAACGAATGTGCTTAAAGCCTCGATCCCGCATACTAGCTGTGACGGCATCGGCCTGATCAAAACCATGCTCAAGCAATAGCCATCCGCCGGGAACCAGATGGTCAGGAGTGTGCTCGACAATGTGATCGATCGATTCAAGACCTGTCTGACCGCCAATCAATGCGCTATCGGGCTCAGCGGGGAGGTCACCCTGCCGCAGGTGCGCATCCGATGCGCTGATATAGGGTGGGTTGGAAACCACCAGATCCCATTGGGCGACACCCAGTTGCTCAAACCAGTGACTTTCAAGCCACTCCACCTGCACTCCCAGTGAACGCGCATTGGCTTCGGCACACGCCAGCGCCTCCACACTGCAATCGATCGCGGTCAACATGGCGCCAGGCCGCTCCGCCTTGCAAGCCAGCGCAATCGCGCCGCTACCCGTCCCCAAATCGAGTACTCGCTTAGCGCCCACATCAATGCACTCAATCGCCCACTCGACCAAATGTTCTGTCTCTCTTCGCGGAATCAAGACATGACGATTGACGCCTAAGCGCAGTGACCGGAAGTCGCGATACCCCAGCACATACGCAAGGGGCTCACCGTTTTGGCGCGCGGTGGCATGATCGGTAAAAAGGGTCAGCGCCGGCTCTGCCACAAGGTGCTCGCCATGGGCGATTAGCCAGGCACGGTCTACCTCGAGTATGTCGGCAAGCAGTATTTCAGCCTCGACTCGATCGATGCGCGCCTGCTGGATCAGCTCGCGAACCGTCATTCCTCTGACATTGCTGCCAGCAGATCGGCTTGATGCTCTTGCCGGAGTGGCAGAATCAGCGGATCTAAGTCGCCGCTAACGACGTCATCCAATTTGTAGAGCGTGAGATTGATTCGATGATCTGTGATCCGGCCCTGGGGAAAATTGTAAGTGCGGATCCGCTCCGAGCGATCTCCTGACCCCACCAGTGAGCGCCGCTCGGACGCCTGCGAGGCCCTCTGGCTCTCCTGCTCTGCCGAGAGCAGCTTCGCCTGAAGGAGAGACATCGCTCTGGCACGGTTTTTATGTTGTGAGCGCTCATCCTGACACTCAACAACAATGCCCGTCGGCAAGTGAGTCAGGCGCACCGCCGAATCCGTGGTATTGACGTGCTGGCCACCTGCCCCGGAGGACCGAAAGGTATCCACCCGGAGATCCTCCTTCCGAATATCGATAATATCCACCTCCTCGAGCTCAGGTAGCACTGCGACGGTGCAGGCAGAGGTGTGGATTCGCCCCTGGGATTCGGTTTCGGGAACGCGTTGCACCCGGTGCGCGCCGGATTCGAACTTGAGGTGACTGTAAACATCTTGTCCAGCCACTCTGCTGATCAGTTCCTTGTAACCGCCATGCTCGCCGGAACGTTCAGACAGGATCTCTACCGACCAACCCTTCTGCTCGGCGTAGCGGTGATACATCCTGAACAGATCGCCTGAAAAGATCGCAGCCTCATCGCCACCAGTGCCCGCTCTGATCTCAAGGAAAACATTACTGCCGTCATTGGGGTCCCTCGGCAACAGCAAGACCTGGAGAGCCGACTCAATCTCCTCTAATGAGACTGAAGCCTCTGCGACCTCATCGCTCGCTAGGGCTTTGATTTCGGTATCCGAGTCATCCAGCAGTTGCCTGGCGTCTTCGAGCTCGACCTGCAGTTGTTGCCACCGCTGATACTGCGCCACGACGTCATTCAAGTGCGCAAACTCAACCGAAAGGTCGCGAAACCGATTCTGATCGCTGATCACCTCGGCATCACCCAGCAAGGCCTCAAGCTCCTGATGGCGATCAGCCAGTGCCTCGAGTTTAGTCAGCAGAGATGCTTTCACTGCGAGGGTACCGGGGCAGTTTTATTGGAGGGTCGCACCCTCGTCCCGCTCTTCATCGAAGTCTGTGAGCCCCAGCACGGCGGCCATTTTTGAGACATCGCGCTTGCCACCTTCCTTCGCGAGTTGACGAAGGCCCGCAGTGGGAGCGTGAATCAATTTGTTGGTCAAATCTCTTGCGAGGCGTCCCAGCACCTCCTCCGGGTCAGCGCCTTTTTCCAACATTTTAAGCGCTTTCTCGAGCTCAGTCTGCTGCAAGGCAATAGCGGAGTCTCGATAGGTTTTCACCACATCGGCTGATTGCCTCTCAAGCAATGCCTCTCTCAGTGCTTCGATGCCTGAGGCGACAATTTCATCGGCCTTGCTCGCCTCTGACGCACGCAAGCGCAGATTTTCCTCGATGACCTCGCGCATATCGTCAACCGTGTAGAGATAGATGTCAGGAATTTCGGCTACCTGCGGCTCAATATCCCGCGGCACCGCCAAATCGATCATGAGCATGGGCCGCCAACGCCGCGCTTTGATCGCTTCTTCTGCCGCACCTTTCCCTAGAATGGGCAACTGACTCCCAGTCGAGCTGATAACGATGTCAGCATCGGGCAAACGCTCTGTCACGTCAGCCAGCAGAATCGCTTCTGCGTCAAACTGCGCGGCCAATTGCTCAGCGCGCTCGAGTGTCCGGTTGGCAATGATCAACTTGGAGACACCCGCGTCCCGCAAATGTCGGGCCACGAGTTCAATGGTCTCGCCAGCGCCCAACAGGAGTGCAGTGCTGCGTTCCATATCGCTGAAGATCTGGCGCGCCAGATCAACCGCCGCGTAGGCCACCGAGACCGGGTTCTCACCAATGGCGGTATCCGTGCGCACCTTTTTCGCGATCCGGAAGGCTTCTGGGAAAATCAAATTAAGGTGAAACCCGACCGCTCCCGCCTCCTGCGCTACGGCAAAGGCGGACTTCATCTGCCCGAAGATTTGGGGTTCGCCCAGCACCATGGAGTTCAGACCGGCGGCCACCCTAACCAGGTGCGAGGCTGCCGCCACCCCATGATTTCGGTAAACAGAGGGAGACAACTGATTGATGTCCAGTCCATGATGGGCAGCGAGCCACTGCGCCACTTGATCGCTGGCGCTCACACCGTCCACGTTGTCGGGCAACACGCCGTAGAGTTCTGTCCGGTTGCATGTGGACAAGATCACCGACTCACTGAGCTGGGTATCACGGATCAGGGCGCCCAATGACTCGTGCACTTTTTCCGGAGCAAAGACAATGCGCTCGCGCAGCTCAACGGAGGCCGAGTCGTGGTTTACGCCAACTACTACCAGCTTGTTCAACATGGCTTCGGTCAGGACCCTCGCCATTCATCCCAACTTGCTATCATAGCATCTACTGCTGACTAAGACGCCGCAGGGGTTCCGCGCCTTTGTGGCACTATGACGACCCATGATTGCCTCACGCTCCGCTTCCATCACGCTCGCACTGTTTCTCGCAGGTTGCGCCACATCTGCACCCGACCTGAGCGTCGAGGCGCCGATTGCGCTTGACGATGTGGAAATCGCTGAGACACCTGAAGCGCGAACAGAGACTCCGATTCCGGATGACAGTCTGCTACCGCTGTTGCAGGCCGAGTTTGCCTTACGTCAGCGTGATTTTGATCAGGGTCTCGCGTTACTGACCGAGCAAGCTGTCTTACTGGAGGACCCGGCGCTGGCGCGGCGCGCACTGCGACTGGCAGAGTTCATCAACGACGCGGATCGGGCCGCCATGATGGCGGTGAGACTAGTTGAACTCGACTCGGATGATGGCGCCGCCGCCGCCGCTGCATCGGGGTGGCTGTCGAGAGCGGGACGCCCGGTCGATGCAGTGTATTACGCCAAGCTCGCCTTTGAGCAAGGCCGTCCGGTCAACGTCGCGACCAACCTCGGCACGTATGACGCTCTGGATGAAGGCAGTCAGTTGGCGATTGCCGAGGCTATCCGCGCTATTGCTGTGCAGTGGCCAGAGGATGACCAGGCAGCCATTGCAGCTAGCCTACTGTCGCGACTTGAGGGCGATTTCAAGCAGGCAGAGTCCTTCATCGTGCCTGTGCTCGAACGCTCTCCAGAAAATATTCGAGCTGTCATGCTCTGGACCCAACTCATGCTGGACCAAGGCGCCAGTAACCCTTTTGAAGTGCTCGCGAGCGCCGTGTCTCGGTATCCCGACAATCAGGAACTGCGCCTGCAGTTCGCCCGACTGCTCGGATCAGAGGGGGACTACGCTGGCGCCCGTGCACAGTTTTTTTTGTTGCTTGAACGCGACGCGGAAAATGCCGAACTCCTCTCAACTGCTGCGCTGCTAGACTTTGAGCTCGAATATTTTGACGAGGCGCTGAGTAAATTTCAGCAGCTGATCACATTGGGAGAGCGGCTTGATGAGGCGCACTACTACGTCGGCCGAATTGAGATGGCGAGCGATCGTTACCCCGAGGCCATTGCTGCTTTCGCCGCGGTGGGCCCCTCGCGGGAGTTTCGCGACGCTAAGGCCCTCGCCGCCCAGTTATTGATCGACACCGCGTTCGCCAGCGACATTAAAACCTTCTTCGACGATCAGCGGCGCGCTTTCCCTAGCGCGGCAGAGCAGCTTTTTTTGCTCGAAGCAGACTCACTACGAGACTGGTCGGGTGAATCCCTCAAAGCCTATGACCGAGGCCTGATCGCTTTTCCGCAGTCGTTCTCGCTACTCTATGGCCGCGCGATGGTGCATGAGTCAGAAGGCCAATTGGGCGCGATGGAAAACGACCTGCGCAGCATTCTCGCGCAAGATCCTGACCACGCCGCCACCCTCAATGCCCTGGGCTACACGCTGACCAACCACACGCAGCGTTATGAAGAGGCAGTTAACCTGATTGAGCGCGCGCTCGTGCTGTCGCCCGGTGATCCCGCCATTCTCGACAGTTTGGGGTGGGTTTATTACAAGCTGGGTCAGTACAGCGAGTCCGAGGCGCTACTGCGCGAGGCACATAACGCCTTTCCAGACCCGGAAGTCGCCGCGCACCTCGGCGAGGTGCTGTGGGTCCAAGGCCGTCAATTCGAGGCGCGAGACGTGTGGCGCGACGGATTGGGTCGGGTGCCCGACCATCCCATCATTCTCGAGACGGTGAAACGGCTGGGCGCTGAACTGCCGTGATCCAGCGTCTGAGCTCAAGATGTCGAGGCCGCTGCGTAGCGGCTTGGCTTTGGATCGGATTGGCCGCCCTGCTCATCACGAGTTGCGCCAGTACCGACCCGAAGCCCCATAAGCCGGTAGAGACGCTCCCTAGGGTGCCCGGTAGCCTTGTCGATTGGGAAGCCAAAGGGAAAGTCTCTTTTACTCATCAAGGCGTCACGGAGACCGCACGTTTTCATTGGGCTCGGAGCACGCCACAGAGTGATGACATCACCTTGTCGGGCCCGTTCTCCGTGAACCGCCAGACAATAGAGCGTTGGGATGACCAACTCATATGGCGCGACGGAGAGCAGGTTCGCCCACTGTCTGACTTGGACCCCGACTCACCCGCTATCACCGCTTTGACCGCCATTCCGCCAGAGACACTGGGGCGTTGGTTACTGGGTGCTCAACCCGATTCATCAGTTTGGGGGGTCGAGGTGACCGAATGGCAGACAGTTGCCCCCTGGCAAGCACCCTCGCGGGTTACAATCCGTGGCACTGGTTTGGAAATAAAGGTCGTTATCTCGCAATGGGAGTTCAGTCTGGCACCGTGACAGCAATTGAGACCTGCTCCCCCGCGAAACTCAATTTATTTCTCCATGTGACAGGGCGCCGCCCCAACGGTTATCACTCGCTGCAGACCGTCTTTCAGTTACTCAACTGGGGGGACGATATGCGTTTCGAGGCCCGTGCGAAAACGGGCGTCACGCTGACGGGTGATACGGACGATATTGCGCCCGAGCAGAATCTGATTCTGCGGGCGGCCAGTGCGCTCGGGCAGCCAGACCGCGGCGCCCATATCCATATCCGCAAACGCATTCCACGAGGCGGGGGGTTGGGCGGGGGCAGCTCCAACGCTGCGACCACCTTGTTGGCGCTCAATCGATTGTGGGGGCTGGGGCTGGAACAGGACGCTTTGCAGCGCTTGGCGACACCTCTGGGAGCCGACGTGCCGGTCTTTGTTATGGGCCAGAGTGCCTGGGCAGAAGGAGTGGGTGAAGTGCTATCCACTCTCACTCTACCGAAGCGGTGGTTCGTCATTGCTCAGCCGGATTGCACCGTCAGTACTGCCGAAATCTTCGCCGATCCCGCGTTGACACGTTACACCCCGCCCATTACAGTGCAGGCCTTTTTTTCAGGGGCTGGTCACAACGATTTACAGGACGTTGTGCTGTCGCGCTACCCTGAGGTTCAGCAAGCGTGGGAATGGCTCGATCGGCGTTCCCCGATGGCAAGAATGACCGGCAGTGGCGCCTGCGTTTTTGCCGCGCTGGAGACAGAGGAATCAGCGCGCCAAATTGCGGCCGAGGCCCCGGATGGGCTGAATGTTGTCGTGGCCGAGGGCGTGGACCGACTCCCCGAAATGCGGGTAGTTGAATAAAGGGTTTGTTGGGGCGTCGCCAAGTGGCAAGGCAGCGGGTTTTGATCCCGCCATTCGGAGGTTCGAATCCTCCCGCCCCAGCCATCTTTCATAGGGTGAGGTAAAGGAATGTCATCGAAAATGATGGTGTTTACAGGCAACGCCAACCCTGCGCTTGCGCGCAAGGTTGCGGATCGGCTTTACCTCGCAATGGGAAATGCAGCGGTCAGCAAGTTCTCCGATGGTGAGATTACCGTTGAGCTGAATGAGAACGTGCGCGGTAAGGACGTGTTTGTGCTGCAGAGCACCTGCCACCCGACCAATGACAACATCATCGAGCTGTTGCTCATCATCGACGCCCTGCGCCGTGCCTCGGCGGGACGCATCACAGCAGTGGTACCCTACTTTGGCTACGCGCGCCAGGACCGACGTGTCCGTTCGGCCCGTGTGCCGATTTCCGCCAAGGTGGTCGCCGACACCATGGTAGGTGTGGGTGTAGATCGGGTACTCACCGTCGACCTGCACGCGGAGCAGATTCAGGGCTTCTTCACGGTTCCGGTAGACAACGTCTATGCCTCTCCGATTCTCAATGCCGATATTGTCAAAACCGGCTACGAGAATCTGATTGTAGTGTCTCCTGATATCGGCGGCGTGGTGAGAGCGCGAGCGATCGCCAAGCAGTTGGACGACGCCGATCTGGCTATTATCGACAAGCGCCGCCCGCGCGCCAACGAAGCCGAGGTAATGAACCTGATTGGAGACGTAGAGGGCCGTACCGCGATTCTGGTCGACGACATGGTGGACACCGCGGGCACCTTATGTACCGCGGCCAATGCACTCAAAGAACGCGGGGCGTTAAAAGTGGTGTCTTATTGCACCCATGCGGTTTTATCAGGCAAAGCTCTAGAGAACATCAAGAATTCGCAGCTCGACGAATTGGTCGTCACAGACACGATTCCACTGTCGAGTGAGGCGCTGGCAATCGGCAAGATCCGGCAGCTGACGATCGCTGACTTACTGGCGGAATCCATTCGCCGAGTCAGCAACGAGGAATCCATTAGCGCACTGTTTGATTTGTCTTAAGCAGTGTTTTACCCACCCACCACCGCGTCGGTCGCAGACAGAGTGGTGCTGAAAAAGGAGCCAGACTATGTCTGACTTTATTGTTGTTGCAGAGGCGCGAGCCGACCAGGGGAAAGGTGCGAGCCGCCGCCTGCGTCGTCTCGAGGGCAAAATGCCCGCTGTCATTTACGGGGCAAATAAGCCCGCTCAAAGTCTCACGCTGATCCGCAAGGATTTCGAGTACATGTTGGAAAACGAAGCCTGCTTCAGTTCCATTCTCGAGATTCAGGTCGGGGGTGAATCGGAAAACGCGATTATCAAGGATATCCAGCGGCATCCCGCAAAGGGCTTCCCCATGCACGCCGACTTCCTTCGCATCCGCATGGACCAGGCGATCAAAGTGAATGTGCCCCTGCACTTCGTTAACGAAGCACAGTGCGCTGGTGTCAAACTTGAGGGCGGTATGATTCAGAAGCAGGCGACGGACATCGAAATTCAATGTCTACCCAAGGACCTCCCGGAATATCTCGAAGTCGATATGCTCGAGGTGGGACTGGGCCAGATTGTCCACTTGTCTGACATCACGCTCCCTGAAGGCGTCATCTCTACCGCGCTGGAACAAGGCGAAGATCATGACCTCACGGTTGCCTCTGTCGTGGCACCAAGAGCCGCGAAAGAAGGGGCCGAAGACGGTGAGGCCAGCGGCGAAACCGACGGCGATGGCGATTCAGGTGATGGCGCTCAGGCGGCATCCTCTGATGACGCCGGAGACGGCGACAAGGACTGATTAGACCTTGTCTGCCATCCGACTCATCGTCGGGCTTGGCAACCCCGGCACACAATACGAAGGCACTCGGCATAATGCCGGTGCCTTTTTTGTGCGCCGCCTTGCCGCACAATTCGGGCTGACACTAGCCGCTGACCGCAACGCTCTGGGCGAGTCAGCGCGCGGCACTGTCGCCGGACACGACCTGCGGCTGCTGATTCCCGATACCTTCATGAACGAGAGTGGCCGATCGGTTGCCGCTATGGCGCGCTACTATCGTATCGATCCCGGCGCGATTCTAATCGCCCACGACGAACTCGATATCCCGCCCGGTGAGTCCCGATTCAAGCACGACGGTGGCCACGGTGGGCATAACGGTCTTAGGGACATCATTCCCGCACTGGGCGGCCACCGCGACTTCTGGCGGTTGCGCATCGGTATCGGCCATCCCGGCTCAGCTAACAAGGTATCTGGCTGGGTACTGAGCAAGGCCTCCGCCGCTGACCAGACTGCCATTGAGGCGAGCACTGAGGCCGCCATCAGTTCACTATCACTGTTGCTAGACGGCGAAGATGTGAAAGCCATGACGGCGCTGCACAGCGAGAGCTATGCCGCCACGACATCTCAGGAGGATTAATTGGCATGGGAATTCAATGTGGCATCGTCGGTTTACCTAACGTGGGTAAATCCACTTTGTTTAACGCGCTCACGCAAGCGGGTATCGACGCGGAGAATTTCCCATTCTGCACCATCGAACCCAATACGGGCGTTGTGCCCATCCCGGACCCAAGGCAGGGGCAAATCTCTGACCTCGTGAGCCCCGAGCGGAACATTCCCGCGACCATGGAATTTGTGGATATTGCGGGCCTCGTGGCAGGTGCGTCAAAAGGCGAGGGTTTGGGCAATCAATTTCTAGCCAATATTCGGGAAACCGATGCCATCGCCCATGTCGTGCGTTGCTTCGAGGATCCCAACGTCATTCACGTCGCCAATAAGATTGATCCCCTGGCCGATATAGAAACGATTAACACAGAACTAGCGCTGGCGGATTTGGAATCCTGCGAGAAGCAGCTTGCCAAAGTGGTGCGCACAGCCAAGAGCGGTGACAAGGAGGCTGTCGCGCTCAAGGCGCTTCTCGAAGACAAACTGTTACCCCAGTTAAACGAGGCGCAGCCGGTTCGTGCGCTGACGCTGGATGACAGTGACTGGGCGCGCGTCAAAACCTTACACCTGCTGACTACCAAGCCGACGATGTATATCGCCAACGTGGCGGAGGATGGCTTCGAGAATAACTCCCATCTGGAAGCTGTCCGGGCTCACGCCACTGCAGAGAATGCAGGCGTTGTGGTGATCTGCAACAAGCTCGAATCCGAGATCATCGAGCTTGATGATGAAGAGAAAATCGACTTCCTCGCCGAGATGGGCATGGAAGAGCCGGGGCTCAACCGGGTCATTCGCGCGGGCTATGATTTACTCAATCTACAAACCTACTTCACCGCAGGGCCCAATGAAGTGCGAGCTTGGACCATCCGCGTGGGCTCCACAGCACCGGAAGCCGCCGCGGTCATTCATACCGATTTCCAGAAGGGCTTTATCCGCGCAGAGGTGATTGGCTTTGAGGACTACGTGACGCATCGGGGTGAGCAGGGTGCCAAAGATGCCGGTCGCTGGCGGCTGGAAGGCAAGGACTATGTGGTCGCGGATGGCGATGTCATCCACTTCCGATTCAACGTCTGACTTAGCCTGAGACCAGCGCGCGGCTTATCGCGGCCCGCGTGTCCTCAGGCTGAATAACCGCGTCAATCTCGAGATAACTGGCGGCCTCTACCGCACGCCCCTTGTCGTACATCTCGGCAAGCAACTTATCAAATAAAGCCTGCCGGGCTCCCTCGTCCGGTGCCTCGGCGAGCTCTTGACGAAAGCCCAGATGAACGGCTCCCTCCAAACCCATGGCACCGAACTCACCCTGCGGCCAACTCACAGCATAACGGGGCACCTCGAAGGAGCCGCCGGTCATCGCCATGGCGCCGAGTCCGTAGGCACGGCGCAGAAAGATCGCGACGATAGGTTGGGTGAGCGTCGCGCCCGCAATAAAGAGGTCTGACATCAATCTGGGCGCACCCTCGGCCTCGCTCTGTGGGCCGACCATGAATCCAGGTGTATCGATCAGCGACACAACCGGCAGGCGCCACCTTTCAGCCAGCTGATAAAGCGACGCTGCCTTGGTCGCAGACTCGCCATCAATCGCGCCGCCCAGATGGCGACAATCACTCGCGAGTACCGCAACGGCTCGACCCTCGATGCGCGCAAGCCCCGTGACAATCGCGCGCCCCATATCCGGCTGGGTCTCGATGAAGGACTCCTGATCAAACAGGTGCCGGATAACCTTGCGGACGTCGAAGGCATAGCGGCGGTTAGTGGGCATCAGTGCAGCCAACTCTGACTGATCGGCTGCCTGCCAATCCACGACTGAGCCTTGCACACAGGCGAGCACACGTTTGACGACCTCAGTCGCCTCAGCCTCATCAGCGACCACAATGTCCACCACACCGTTTTCGCGATGCACCGAAACAGGACCAATATCCCGTGGCTCCCAACTACCGAGGCCACCGCCCTCAATCATCGCCGGCCCCGCCATACCAATGTAGCTCGCCTCAGTGGCAATGCGCAGATCCGCAGCGCCAAAGAGCGCCGCGTTACCAGCAAAGCAATAACCATGATTTACGGCAATCCGCGGAATCCGCCCTGCCAAGGCCGCCCAGCGATGAAAGGTGGGCACATTCAGCCCCGCCATCGACACCAACACATCGGTATCACCCGGACGGCCGCCGCCGCCCTCGGTGTACATCACAATGGGCAAGTTATCCTGCTCAGCGATCTCCAACAGCCGGTCAATTTTGCGGTGATGAAAATACCCCTGGGTGCCCGCCAACACGCTGTAGTCGTTGATGATCAGCGCCGTTTGGCTCTGCTCACCCGAAAATAGATCAGCGTTGACGGCGCCGACCGCCGTGATCACCCCATCGGCGGCGGTTTCGGCATAAAGCGCATCGCCCTGACGCCGCGTCCGCTGGGCCGCAACCGCCAATTGACCATACTCTGAAAGAGCGCCGCCATCGGTGAGATCAGCGAGGTTTTCCCTCGCAGTGCGCCCCCCGCGGGCGTGCCGCTTGGCGACCGCCTCGGCGCGGGCCTCGTCACTCGTCTTTGCAAGCCGGTACTGAAACCCGGCGTAGGGATCGTTGTGTTGATCACTCATGGAGGTCTGTCTATCCGGTCAGCGAGCGGCTACAGCCGCCATGTCCAAGCTCAGAGCGCTCACTGGTTGACTTCAATCACGGAGTTTTGCAGAATCGCGCGCCTCACAGATTTCCTTATGTGGCTACGTAGCTCAGCTGGTTAGAGCACAGCATTCATAATGCTGGGGTCGGTGGTTCAAGTCCACCCGTAGCTACCATTTTCTTCCCTCAAAATCAGCGGCTTAGGCGGCGCTCAAATGTCTTTGCGCTTCCCCCTCCGCCCGACTGCGGGAGATTTGCGCGAGTATTCGTTTTTGTTCAAGGTCAGGTACACTGCCTGCTGGGTTTTCTAGGCAACGAGGGTTTCAAGAATCAGTTGGTCTCAATACTCGAACTGAAACAGCGTTGCTGGCCAAAGGAAAATGTATGTCACGTGTTGTCGTTGCAGGAATCGTTGAGTTTCCACCTGAAGTGAGGGATGACGCCTTAGTGAAAGGCAACGAGCTCATCGAGGGTGCGTATACCGAAAAAGGCTGCATTCATTACCTCTGGACCGCTGATCTCAACCACCCCGGTCGTGTGGTGGTGTACGAGGAGTGGGAGAGTGAGGCTGACTTGGAGGCTCACCTGAAGGGTGAGTGGTACCTCAATATGTTCGGGCACCTCGCGCAGTACAACATACTCAATGCGGAGACCAACAAGTTCCGAGTGGAAGTCAAAGAACCGGTCTATGGCGAGGACGGCGTCGCGACCGGATATTTTTCGGACGAGGCTTAAGCGCTTCCTATTTAGGAGCCTAAACGCGCGGGGGAACAACGCCCCCACGCAGATCGAACCGGCTTACACTGACCCTCGTTACTACCACTCCCCTGCAGAGATGGACACCGGTTGCGAGACCTTATTGGCCCTTCCAGGATTGAATTTTTCGATAGATCGTTGAGGGCGCCACCTGCAAGCGCTTGGCGGCCCGATTCACGCTCCCATCGCAGGCAGCGATCGCCGCTTCAATGGCTTTTTTCTCAGTAATCCACAAAGGCTCAATCGCGGCGTTACTCTCTGAGTCCAATGGACCTATGGCGTGTTGCGACACTTCGTCAGTCTCGACTGCTATTTCAGTACCCGAGATAACCCGGTATACCGCCGCTTCATCGATTTCTTCTGCAGGGCCGAGCAACACCAGCTGCCGAATCGCATTTTCCAACTGCCGAACATTCCCCGGCCATGAGTAGTGCTGGAGTGCATGCGCCGCCGCATCACTGAGTTGGCTGGCAACCTTGCCCTCCTCCTCAGCGACCCGGGTGAGGAAGTCTTGCGCCAATAGCAGCACGTCGTCGGAGCGCTCGCGCACCGGCGGCATTCGCAGGGGCACGACATGTAAACGGTAATAAAGGTCCTCTCGCAATCGCCCCTCGCGCATTTCAAACAGGGGGTCACGGTTGGTGGAGGCAATAATGCGGACGTCTCCCGCAACCTCTTGGGACGATCCTACCGGACGATAGGTACCGTGCTGGATCAACCGCAGTAGCGTGGACTGTGCATCGAAGCTAAGACTACAGACCTCGTCCAGAAAAAGTGTGCCCGCTGCAGCCTCAGCGATCAAGCCACTGCTCTGCACGTCGCCAAACAAGGCGCGCTCCAACTGGTCCGCCGCCAGAGCAGCACAATCGACAATAACAAATGGGCCCGGTGCGCGGGCCGATAACTCGTGAATAGCGCGAGCGGCGAGCTCTTTACCGGTGCCACTCTCGCCCATCACAAACGCTGTGGCCAAGGTGCCTGAGAGTGATTCGATTGTTTCGAAAACGGTTTGCATGGCGGGTGACTGACCACGGAGTGGTCCGAGTCGCTCACGCTTGACCGATAACGTTTCAACTTGCTGGCTGAGCTTCTGCTTATCCGCGGCGTTCAGCAATGTGACCCGCAAACGCGCAGCATCGAAAGGCTTGTTGAGAAAATCGTCTGCGCCGCTCTCTATTGCCCGTTCGGCATAATCAGCGCCGTGACCGGTCATGACGACGACCGCTGGCCGAGGGGTGACGCGCCACACATCATCCATCAGATCCAGGCCGTTACCATCAGGAAGCTCAATATCCAGCAAAATGAGCTGTGGGTTCAGCTCAACCAAGGTCTCTCTGGCCGACGCGAGGGTCTCGACCGCCGTTACATCCAGACCACTGCCGTCCAGATATTGGGAGTAGATGGCACAGAGGGTTGCACTGTCCTCGACAATGAGGGTTTTCACGCCAGTTCCGTCTCCTGCGGACACGCATGACGGCTACCAGGGCAAAAACTGCACCTGTGAGGTCCGTCTCACTCTTTACTAAACGGAGAGTACCAGCTTTTGATCAGTCTGGGCGTGTATCCAGTAAAGCACCGCTGTCAGTAGCAGTACCGCGCCCACCTGATGGGTAGCCGCCATGGGAATCGCTACTTGCGTCAGCACCGTGCCAATGCCCAGCGCCACTTGAAACGTGAGCGCAACCAGCATCAGCCAGGCACCCCGCCTG
This sequence comes from Luminiphilus sp., assembly GCA_965658485.1. Lineage (GTDB taxonomy): Bacteria > Pseudomonadota > Gammaproteobacteria > Pseudomonadales > Halieaceae > Luminiphilus. The sequence goes on along the minus strand of CBFHSJ010000019.1, from coordinate 6,390 downwards.
ACGCCGGGATGGTCGCTGCAGCGCAAAGATTGCACGCTCAGTGCCAGCACAAGGAGCGCCATGGCATAAGCGAGCATGCGGTGATTGAAGTGAATAGTCGCAACCCCTTCGAAAGTGGCTTGCCAGCCCTCGGCGTAATAGCCCATGGGTACAAAGGTTTCACCCATCATTGGCCAGGTCGGGTACGCGAAGCCCGCATCCGTGCCGGCCATAAATCCGCCGGACAAAATCAGTGTGTAGACCCCCACAACCAACACCCAACCCCAACCGCTGATGTGTTTTAGCGCCGGCGAGAGGCCTGTGCTGACACGCAATACCAGCCACATCATGAGTGCATAGATGGCGACTGCGACGCCTAGGTGTGCCGTCAGCCGATATTGGGAGACGGAAGGCCGGTCAACGAGGCCGCTCTTCACCATGTACCAGCCCAACAGGCCCTGCGCGGCACCCAAAATCAACAACATAATCAACGTCGGCAGGAGCTGTGGCGCAATCATCTTGCGCAGCGCAAAGATCACCAAAGGCACGAAGTACATAAGGCCAATCAGTCTGCCGAGCACACGGTGCAGATACTCGAACCAGAAGATTTGTTTGAACCCGGCAAGATCCATCCCCTGATTGATCTTTTGATACTCGGGGTATTGCTGATACTCGGCAAAGGTGTCTAACCACTGTGCCTCGGTCAGCGGTGGTATCACGCCCATGATCGGCCGCCAGTCCACCATGGATAGACCAGACTCAGTGAGTCGGGTAACCCCGCCCAGCAGGATCATGCCCAAAACCGTCACGGCGCAGACCGCAAGCCAGAGCGCTATCCAGCGCGCATGAATCTGCGCATCTCGCGCATGAATCTGCGCATCTATTGTCGCTGTCGTCATGTTGCTGTCCCCCAGGACTGACATTCTACCTAAATCCGCGCAAAAGTTGTTTTCTGCCCTACACTGGCCGCCCTCAGGAGAATTTCCATGCCCTATATCCGTCTCGATCAGATCGAGTTCAGCATTGGCAACCAGGTATTGCTGGACAAGGTCAACCTGACGCTGGGCAAAGGCGAGCGGCTGGGGCTCTTGGGCCGTAACGGTGCGGGCAAGTCGACACTGATGCGCATACTGTCGGGCGAGCTCCTCCCAGAGGACGGCGAACGTTGGGTAGACCCCAATATCACAGTGGCGCGTCTTGAGCAGGCGCTACCCGAGCATCTCGAAACCAGCGTGTTTGATTACGTCGCCACAGGCCTGGCGGAGACCGGCGCCCTACTCTCGCGTTATCACGCTCTCACCGCAGATAGCTCTGCGGACGCTCTGGAAGAATTGAGTCAGATTCAGGCCCAACTAGAACATCTCGACGGCTGGACCATGGCGCAACGGATCGAGAGGGTACTGCAGCAGCTAGACCTGAAGGCAGATGACCTGTTGGCAACACTTTCAGGGGGGTGGCGGCGGCGCGCTGCACTGGCACGAGCATTGGTAACAGAGCCCGACGTACTCCTCCTAGACGAGCCGACCAACCACCTCGATATCCCATCGATCGATTGGCTAGAGCGGCAGGTTAATGCCTTCGAGGGCGCTATCGTCCTCATTACCCACGATCGGCGGTTTCTGCAGCGCGTCTGTAATCGCATTGGCGAGCTCGACAGAGGTCATTTGTCCTTGTGGCAGGCAGATTACAACAAGTTTCTGGTCTTGAGAGAGCAGCAGGCTGAAGCTGAGGCGCGAGCTGATGCGCTGTTTGACAAAAAGTTGGCACAGGAGGAAACGTGGATCCGGCAAGGAATTAAAGCCCGCCGCACGCGAAATGAAGGCCGGGTCAGGGCACTCAAGGCGATGCGTGGAGAACGCGCGCAGCGCCGC
>CBFHSJ010000019.1:0-4440 GCA_965658485.1 Luminiphilus sp. | reverse complement strand
TGGCGCAGGGTAAAGGCAGCTTCAAGCTGGAGGAAGCCAGCCGCTCAGGACGCCGCGTTGCCGAGGCGCGGGGCATCGCCTTCCGCTACGACAACGAGACGGTGGTGGACGACTTCTCCACTATTATTCAGCGCGGCGATCGCGTGGGTATTGTGGGCAGCAACGGTGTCGGCAAAACCACAGTGATAAAACTCCTGCTCGGTGAACTCACGCCTGACAAAGGGGATGTGGTACTCGGCACCCAACTCGAGATCGCCTACTCTGATCAACTGCGCGGCGAGCTCGATCCGGAAAAGGACCTGATCGACAACGTATGTGGTGGACAGGAGTTCATCGAGATCAACGGCCAACGCCGACACGCCATCAGCTACCTTGGTGACTTTTTGTTCACTCCTAACCGCATTCGGACACCCGTTAAGGCCTTATCTGGCGGCGAGATCAACCGGGCGATTCTCGCGCGTTTGTTCACTCGCCCCGCGAATCTGCTCATCCTCGATGAACCGACTAATGATCTCGATATCGAGACGCTGGAACTCCTCGAAGAAATCCTGCTGGAGTTCAAAGGTACGATCATTCTGGTCAGCCACGACCGCCATTTCCTAGACAAGGTGGTCACCAGCCTGCTGGTGATGAAAGGCGGCGGAGACATCGAGGAACAAGCGGGCAGCTACTCCGACTGGGAAGCCCGCGGTGGGCAACTCTCAGCGATGATCAGCTCCGTCGGCACTTCTTATAATACTGCCCCGGTAACGACGTCCACGGCCGACGAAACCAAGGCGACACCAAAATCGAGATCAGATCACGAGGGCAATGGCACACCGCCACAGAAAAAAACCAAACTGAGTTACAAAGCTCAACGGGAGCTGGACGCCCTACCCGCTGAGATCGAGTCTCTGGAAGCCGACCATGCGAAGCTGCTGAAGCTCATTGCTCAGCCGGGTTTTTATGAGCAGTCACCCGATGACGTCGCTGCCACGTTGACCGCCGTCACCGAAACGGAGCAAGCGCTCGATCGCGCTCTAGAACGCTTAGTCGAACTGGAGGGGTGAGCGCGGCGGCGCTGCTTCAAGTACCGAATCAGAGTTCCGAATCAGAGTTCCGAATCAGAGTTCCGAATCAGAGTTCCGAATCAGAGGGCCGAATCAGATTGCCGAGTCAGATTGCCGAGTCAGAGTACCGAGTCAGAGTACCGAGGCGACCGCCTCAACCACCCGACCTAGATTATTGGCATTGAGCCCGGCGATATTGATGCGGGACGAATCGAGCATATACACAGATTGTTCCGCTCTCAGGCGTTGCGCTTGTTCAACGCTGAGCCCCAGAAACGAGAACATGCCGTGCTCTTTACCGATAAAACCAAAATCTCGCCCGGTCGCGGTGGTCAACGCATTCTCGAACTGACCACGCAGGTCGTTAATGCGCTGGCAGATTTGTCCCAGCTCAGCCTCCCATGCTGATCGCAATGCCGGTGAGGACAACACTCGTCCCGCCAACAGCGCACCGTGAGCCGGCGGCATGGAGTACACACGGCGGGCTGCAGAAACAGCCTGGCTTGCCATCGCCTCGGCCGCGCGGGCATCGCCGCCCAAAAACACCACGGCGCCCGCTCGCTCGCGATACAGGCCAATATTTTTGGAGGAAGACACCGCGATAATCATTTCGGGCACGCGCTCAAACAAAGCGCGGATACCGGCGGCGTCATCATCAAGACCAGCCCCCATACCCTGATACGCAAAGTCGATCATGGGCAGCAGCTGTCGCTCCGACATTAAGTCGGCTAAAACGTCCCATTGTTCGAGCGTCGGATCGACACCACTAGGGTTATGGCAACAGCCGTGCAGGAGCACCACGTCACCGGTCTGCGCCGACTCGAGATCCGCCAGCATGGCATCGAAATCGAGACCCTTCATGTCAGCGGAATAGTAGCGATAGGTTTTGAATTGCAGCCCCACCGAGCCCATCAGCGGGATATGCACTGGCCAGGTCGGATCACTCACCCACACAGTGGCTTCGGGGGCAGCGGCGTACAGCACCTCGGCACCCAACCTCACTGCGCCGCAACCACCAGGGGTCTGTACGGCTGAAATGCGATCTCCAAGAGCGGCCGCACCCACCTCACCGAATACCAGTGAGCGGATTCCCTCCAGATAATCAGGATCTCCCTGCGGTGGCATATACACCTTAGTCCGTTCCTCGCTGACCAGCGCCTGCTGCGCTTGCTGCACCGCTTCAAAAACGGGGCACAAGCCCGTTTCATCCATGTAAACGCCCAGTGTGAGATCCACCTTATCGGGGTTGTGGTCAGCGCGACAGGCGGCTGCCAGGCCGAGAATAGAGTCAGGCGGGAGCACGGGCAGAGAGTCAAACATAGCGAACACTCGGGAATGTAGGATCAAGCGGAGCGGGAAAGTATGCGCGAGGAACCGAGGGCCCTACAAGCCCTGTTATCCTGCACCTTTCGCCTTTGGTCGTCCCAGCGTGTTATGACCCAAAATGTATCGCCCAACTCTGCTCCAAACGCCGACATCCATCTGTCCACGGCGGGTGAATCCGCGTCTACCGGGCAGTCAGGCGGGCGTGATGACTTGTTCGCCTCCCCCCTGTCTGACCCAGGACTGTTCCGCTTCGACGCATCCGTCGCCTCGGTCTTCCCGGACATGATCAATCGTTCCGTACCGGGCTACGCCACGGTGGTAGGCATGACCGGCACCCTCGCCGCGCAGCACGCCCGGCCGGGTTCTCGGATTTATGATCTGGGATGCTCTTGGGGCGCATCGCTCCTATCGGCGGCGCGGGAGACAGCCTGTGATCGCTGCGAGCTCATCGGTATCGACAATTCCGAGGCGATGCTTGAGCAGGCGAGCGGTCACTTGGCGCAATTCTCTGAGGCGAGCCGTATTGAGCTGCAACAGGCGGACATACTCGATACCCCGCTCGATAATGCGAGTGTGGTAATCATGAACTACACCCTCCAATTCATTCCTCTTGAGCAGCGCGAGGCACTACTGAAGGGGATTCGCGAGGCGATGATGCCAGGTGATGTGCTGATTCTGTCGGAGAAACTCACCCTGCCAGACCCGCGTCTGAATGAGTACCTAATCGACCTGCACCACGATTTTAAGCGGCAACAGGGCTACAGTGATCTCGAGATCGCCCAGAAACGACAGTCGCTGGAGGATGTGCTGGTGCCCGAGACGCGAGAGGCGCATGTCGCGCGCCTTAATGCCGTGGGGTTCAGCCGTTGCGACGTCTGGTTTCAGTGTCTGAACTTTGGCTCGCTCATCGCCATCGCATGACACCACCAGCCGCGCTCAAACACACATTTCCCCCCGAGCTCCTCAGCGACTGGGAAGCTCTCAGCACGCGCTGGCAAGCCGGGCCCCTCTCAGAGTGGCTGACGCTTTTACCAGAACAGTTCTCTGCGGGTTTATCACCGGCCCGCTACGGTGATCTCCCTCGCTGGCGGGACGCCCTCGCCAATCTGCCGCCACTCCCAACCGCTGATATAAAGCTTAATACCGCGCGCGTAGGCGTCTCAGGCACGGCTTCGAGCGAGACGATGGAGGCCTTGCGCAGCGCCTTGATGGGCCTCCACCCCTGGAGAAAAGGGCCTTTTGAGCTGTGCGGACTGCATGTCGATACCGAGTGGCGGTCCGACTGGAAATGGGATCGTTTGGCGGACGCCATCGCGCCGCTTGAAGGCCGACGGGTCCTCGACGTGGGCTGCGGCAATGGCTACCACTGCTGGCGTATGCTGGGCTCAGGTGTTGCAGAGGTCGTCGGCATCGATCCCACGCCGCTCTTCATCCTGCAGTTCAAAGCCATCCAACGCTACCTGCAGCAGCCGGGGATCCACGTCTTACCCATAACGCTGGAAGCGATGCCACAGCACTTGCCCGCGTTTGATACGGTGTTTTCCATGGGTGTGCTGTATCACCGGCGGGACCCGATGGAGCACCTGACGAGCCTAAAACACAAATTGGTACCCGGAGGGCAGCTGGTGCTCGAGACGCTGGTGATTGAGGGCGACGATAACGCGCTGTTGGAGCCCAAAGGAAGGTATGCGCGCATGGGCAATGTCTGGCAACTGCCGAGTCCCAGCCTCGCCGCGCGTTGGCTTGGTCAGGTGGGCTTTAGCGAGATCGAGATCGTCGACGTGGGTGTCACCGCGCTGGAAGAGCAGCGTCGCACCTCTTGGATGACATTTCACTCATTGGAAGAGTTTCTGAACCCTCGCGATCAGACCCTGACGATAGAGGGCTTCCCTGCGCCGCGGCGCGCGATACTGACAGCCTATCGAAGGTGACACGCTCGATCACCAAAGCTCGCAGGGCAACGCTCACAGCTCAGCAGCCTGCTTGAGGCGGTAATGCCCGACTTTAATGTAGCTGCTTCTGTTCTGCCGAGGCATCAAACACGATATCGAACACCTCACGGAAG
>CBFHSJ010000018.1:0-26629 GCA_965658485.1 Luminiphilus sp. | reverse complement strand
TCAGTGTTTCGAGGTGCAGGCCGGTGTTGTGAAAGAGCGCTGTGGGTGCGCAGCCTCGCTCGACCGCAATGGCCACGAGTAAGAGGAGATATTGGCTGGGTATGGAAGATTCCATACCGCATTTGGCCATAAATGACCTTTATTTGGCAAGGTGGCACCTTGAGTGGACGTCTGTGCCGACAGAAAATGCTCAAACGCTGTAAGGAGACTGAGCAATGAAAATTGATTGGACTGAGAATACTCCCCGTAAAATTCAGCAGTTCCCCAATGCCGATTACCCGAGTGACAACCCGGAGCTGGAGGATGTATTGACTAGCGCGGATGTGGATCACGTCGCGCAGATCTTCCAGACGCCACTCACCGGCTCTTATAACTGGGACTACTCAGTCCAGGATGACCGAATCAAAAAGCTGTATGAGCTCGGTAAGCAGCTCAACTGGGATCCGCAGATGGATATCAACTGGGATCAACCGTGGCCTGAAGAAGAGCGCCAGGCCGAGTTGATGAATCTGCACGATTATCCACCGTATCTTGCGCTAACTGATAAGGAGAAGGGTGAGTTCTGGCTACATATGAATGCCTGGTCTCTTTCTCAATTTCTTCACGGGGAGCAGGGCGCGCTGTTGGTAGCCAGTCAATTATGTTCTTGCGCGCCAACCTTCAATGCGAAGCTGTATGCCGCGTCCCAGACGTTTGATGAGGCGCGACACGTTGAGGTCTTTAATCAATACATCCAGAAGCGCATTGGATTGATGTATCCGATAAACACCCACCTCAACAGCATCATTGACAAAATTTTGACGGACCCGCGGTGGGACCTGAAATTCATTGGCATGCAGATCGTGATCGAAGGGTTGGCGTTGTCGGCCTTTAATACGACGCGTGAGACTACGCCTGATCCGGTGTTGAAGGATATTGTCTACCTCGTGACGCGCGATGAGGCCCGTCATGTGACGTTCGGCGTGAATTACCTTGAGGAGTACGTGAAGACACTGACCGACGAAGAGCGCGAGGAGCGAGCCCTGTTTGCGTTTGAGGCCTGTGCCGTCAGTCGCGAGCGCTTGGTGGCGACGGATGTTTTCCGTCGATTCGGCTGGGATGTTGAAGAGAGTCGGCGCAAAGTATTGGATGGGTTCGTGATGTCGACTTTCCGCAACCTGCTGTTCCAAAGAGTCGTGCCCAATCTGAGGAGAATCGGTTTGCTCACTGACGCGGTGCGCCCTCGATTTGAGGAGCTGGGTATTCTTGACTACGAATCGATGGCCGATGACGGTGATATCGACTGGGCCAAGCTGGAGCGACCGCTCGACACCTCAGAGGCGCAGAGCCATGAGCAAAGCATGTTGGCAGCGTTTCACGAGGCTTTTGAAGCTGAACAGGCAGTGGCGGGTTAAGTGCGGCGGTGATAGCCTCACGCCGGCAAGATGCAGTATGGCGGAACGCCTGGCGTCAATTAATAGAGAGGGAAAGAGCGGTCCATGACGGTAATCACGTTTATTCAGCATGATGGGTCGGAGCGAATGGTCGACGGTGACGTAGGTTTGTCTTTGATGGAGACTGCGCTTAAGCACGACGTGCCGGGGATTGATGCGGACTGCGGGGGAGGTGCCATTTGCGGCACCTGTCACTGTTTTGTCGAGATCTCGGGCGCTATACCTGCGCCTGACTCACAAGAAACTGCGATGCTGGGGCTCAGACCTGATCGGGCAGACAATTCTCGACTGGCCTGCCAAATCGTGGTGTCAGAGGGTATGGCGGACATTACGGTGCGGTTGCCTGAGTTTCAAATGTAGTGCAAACGGCTTAAGAAGCCATCGATAAGATATTGAAAAGGCTAATAATATGAATATGCCAGCGGGTGTTTCAACACCAGATTATCGTGCAATGCCGCTCGAGACTCTGGATGTTTCTGACCCACGCATGTTCCAGTACGACTATTGGCACGAACTTTTTGCTCGACTCCGAGAGGAATGCCCGGTCCACTATCAGCCCGACAGTCCCGCGGGCCCTTTCTGGTCCATCACCCGATACGAGGACATCGTTGCAATCGAGCGCGATACCGAAACTTTTTCTTCGGAGCCCTCTATCACGATTATCGATCCCGAACCGGACATGATTCTGAGGATGTTCATTGCGATGGACCCCCCGGAGCACGATGATCAACGCCGGGCAGTTCATCACGTGGTGGCGCCGCGCAATCTTCAGGAGTTTGAGACGCTGATCCGCGAACGCACCATCGAAGTGCTGGATTCGCTCCCGGAAAATGAGCCATTCGACTGGGTCAAGCTCGTCAGCCGAGACCTCACAACAAAAATGCTGGCCACGCTGTTTGATTTTCCATGGGAGGAGCGCAATAAGCTTACAGAATGGTCAGACATGTTTACCTCCGACGTCCGAATCACCGCCGGTGAAGGGTCGACCCGCGAGGTCATCATTGAGCACATCACCGCGTGCCTGCAGCGGTTCACTGAGCTGTGGCACGAACGCAAAGGTGACGGTAAAGAGGCGTTTGACCTCATTCGCATGCTTCAGGCTGATCCCAATACCGAAAACATGGTGGATGACCCGCTGACCTACATGGGCAACATCATGCTCTTGATTGTGGGGGGTAATGACACGACCCGTAACTCTATGTCGGGCGGCGCGGTGTTCCTGAATCAGTTCCCGGATGAAATGGCCAAGGTGCGGCAGAATCCGAAGCTCATACCGTCGATGGTCTCTGAGATCATTCGTTATCAGACACCGTTACCTCATATGCGCCGCACCACGACGCGTGATGTAGAGCTCAATGGTCAAAAAATCGCGAAAGGCGAAAAAGTGGTGCTCTGGTTTGTATCGGGCAATTACGATGATGCGGTGATTGAGCGGCCAAATGACTTTTGGATTGACCGTCCGAGTGTGCGCAACCACCTTTCCTTCGGTGCCGGTATTCACCGCTGCATGGGCAATCGATTGGCAGAGATGCAACTGCGCATCCTATGGGAAGAAGCATTGCAGCGCTTTGAAACCATAGAGGCCGTCGGTGAGCCAAAGCGTACCTGCAATCTTTTCATCAGAGGGTTTACCGAGCTGCTGGTCAAGGTCACGCGATTTCAGTCCTGAGCCGGCTCAGATTTCCCTAGTAAAGAAAAAGCCTGAAGGGCCGGCTCGCAGAGCCGCTCAGCCGCTCGTATGACACCTCAATTGTGACCGCATCATTTATCAGTCGATCTTTGATTGCTGCCGGTATCGATGGATGTCGGAGTGGGTGGGTTTGCGCTGGCTGGGATGGTGAGGGCTGGTCTTTGGATTGTCTGCCGACCCTAGATTCGATCCTGCCGCTGCTGGCGCCGCAGGCAACCGTCTGTGTGGACATCCCCATAGGACTCTCTAGCGATGGATTCCGGGCCTGCGACCGCGCTGCGAGGCAGTTACTCGGCAAGCGCAGGAGTAGCGTGTTTCCCGTGCCGCCGAGATTAGCACTGTCACCCCTGTCTTATGAGGAGCTTAATCTCGCGAGTAAGGCGCAATGTGGCAAGGGCGTCAGCAAGCAGGCGTTTTATCTTCTGCCCAAGATCCGGGAGGCCGAGGCGCTCTTGCGTTCACCCAGCAGCGATGGCTTGGACTGGCTGGAAACACATCCGGAACTTTGTTTCAGCAGCTTTAATGGGGCCGTCCCGATGGAGGATAATAAGAAGACCGAGTCCGGCTTTCGCGAGCGTAAAAGTGTTTTGGCTCGTCATATACCAGCTCGAACCATTGACCGGCTGATCCGGCGCTTGATGGCGACAGTGCCGCGTGCGCAGTGTGCGAGGGACGATATGGTGGATGCGTTAGTCTGTGGTGTTGTAGCGCGCCTTGATGCCGCAGGGCGGGAGTGTCTGCCGCCGGGCAAGCAGGACTTTGATGAAGTAGGACTGCCCATGCGCATTTGTTATCCAATACCCACCGCGTTCCAGTGAAATAAGCAGTGACTGAGATAGCTAACAACCATCCGCTGAGAAGGCAGCGCCGGCTGAGGCAGTGGCATCGTTTCATCGCGCTGGTGACGTCGTGTCAGCTGTTGCTCTGGACCCTGAGTGGCCTGTATTTCGCATTCATTGATATAGATTATGTGCGCGGCCATCAGTTCAAGCGCAGTGGCCCACCGACTCAACTGGACTTGTCGCAATTGAAGGCGGGATTGGTATCGGCCAACAAGGTCGTGATTCAGGAGCGCCTTGCTGGCGAGGTCATAGTGGGTGTGCAGACAGATGAGGGCTTAAAGTGGCTGGATGAGCAGGGAGCGCCGATCGCTGCGCTCTCTGGCGAGCAAGCATTGAGACTGGGCGCAGAAAGGACGGTGATCAAGCCTGATCGATTTGAGAGGGTCGACACTGACGTGCCCGGTAGTGAGTATCGCGGCGCGCCCTTGCCGCTGTGGCGACTGTGGAGAGCAGAAGATCCTGACCGAGTCGCCTACGTTGATGTCATGTCGGGTGAAGTGACAGTGGTGCGCCACGACGCGTGGCGCTGGTGGGACTTCTTATGGTCGCTACACATCATGAGCTACGAGGATCGGGATACGATCGGAACGTGGCTGCTCAGGATTTTCTCATTGCTAGCGCTGGCAACCGCGGTGTTGGGATTGTGGTTGTTCCTCCACACCCGCGGCCGCCGGACTTCTCAATAGAATACGCGCACCGAGATGTAAGCGAAGAACAGGCCGGTAAGATACGTCGCCCAGGCACCTGACAGTAGCCAGACATTGAGCCGGCGCAGCCGGGCACAGGCAGCCGCTTTGATCGGGTCTATAGGGCAGGGCGCATGGCGCTGTTGCCACCATAGAAGGGTGCTGACAGCCATCAGCCCGCCCGATAGGACGAACAGAATGTCTTTGTGGGCTGACAGCCACATAATGCCCGGTATTGCTGCGGTGAGTCCCGCCATCACTGCGCCGGCGCCGATCGAAATGAGCAGTGCGGGCAGTGCGCAGCACAGTAGCGTCGAGGCGCTACCGAAAAGCGCCAGTGATGGTGCAATACTGTCTCGCCAATCGCCCCTCACGTGGCGGTGCCAAGTGCCTCGTCACCGCGACGCACATCAGCGATCCGGTAGCCCGCCTGCACGGCAAGATCGGCAATCGTCTGATCACTCATGGAAGCGCCGGGAACCAGCACCAAGTTGAGTGCTTTGGTATCGAGGTCGACGTAGATCGCGGCGACTTCCTCTCGTTTGCTGAAGATCTTATTCATGGCCAGCGCGCAGAAGTCACAGACGACGCCCAAGACGTCTGCCACGATGGGTTCTCCGCCTTGTGCCAACGCAGAGTCTATGTCCTGGGTGCGGGTCAGGATGGGCCCATCAGTAGCGTCGTGCCCAGCGTCAGCAGCTTGGCTTGAGTCAGCCTCTTGGTGATCATGATGCTCATGCATGTTCTGTGTCGTATGGTCCTCGTGGTCGTGCTCCTGCGCATTGGTAAATAGGCAGAGGCAAAGAGCTGTGATCATGACGATGGTTTTTATCAGTAAGTTCATCGCAACGCTCCTTCTCAAAAGCGGTAGGTGAAATTAAACAGCGGTTGATTGACGGTGAGGTTGTAACCGGCTTCCACCAGCAGTGGTCCCTTGAAAAAGCGCACTAAGGGGGTCGCGGTCACCGAGTCCGGGTCGGAGGGGCGATGATCAATTTCCAGCATCAGCCAAGTGTGAAGGTCACCACTGGCACCCACATACGGCGCGAATCCGGTGCGGAATGCCTGCATGAACTGGCTGGCATAGTCGCCGGCCTCCAGATAGCGGTTCCGATAGCCGACGAAAAGTGAGCGCGTCTCCCAGTCGGCCATCACGCCCCCGTAGATCGCCATCTGATCAGATCCCGGGTTGTCATGGATCCCGGAGGCAATCCCAAGACCTCCGTGGAAGTACAAATTGCCCTGATAATCCGCGCCAAACCACCGTTTAGCCAAAAAGGTGGGATGAGCGCTATGGATGGCAAAATCTGAGTCGCGATTAATCTCTGTTTTAAGGCCTAATGACAGGCTCGGCGCCGGAGTGTAGTGCACCAGGGCCGAGCTCAATTGTCGATCCGACTCCTCTATCACGGTCCAGCCGCCCACATAGGAGACTGGACGACCAACTGCTGCCATGGTCGCCATACAGCCTAAAGTCAAGATGAGTGCCGACCGCACGGCCATCACTTTTTCTTTCCTGTGAGTATGGAGACCAGTTCGGTGACCTTTTCCCTGCGCTCGCCTGTCTCGCCGGCTTCTAGGGCGTGTTGCACGCAGGTATCGACATGGTCATCGATAATCAGTGTCTCCAGGCTGCTCAGAGCAGCGCGTGCGGCCTGGACCTGCCTTACCACGTCGATGCAGTATCGATCCTCGGTCACCATCTTGCGCACCGCCCTGATTTGGCCCTCTATGCGAGCAAGTCGAGCATCCGCTTTTCGCTGTGTTTCGTCTCTCATTTATCCTGTCCCTGATCGGTCGTCCTAATTAATACCTAGGGGGGGTATAGAGTACTGAGCTCAGTATACCCCCTTAGGGTATAGAAACAAATGGCTCTCGGCGGACATCACCTTCGATGAACCCAGTTTCTGTAATCTTTGGCCCTGCACTTGCTGATCTGAGCACAGAAGTGATGGAGCCGATGGCTAATCCCCGAGGTGTTTTGGCGCGTATAGCCTGCTGAATCGAGGAGTTTTGCTATGAACGGGCATCCCGTTGCGTATTCGCGAAGCGTGATCACCGAGCTGATGGTGCCGAGTTACGCCAACTTTGGTGGCAAGGTGCACGGCGGCACGTTGATGTCGCTGATGGATAAGTTGGCCTACGTTTGCGCTAGCAAGCACGCCGGTAACTACTGCGTTACCGTCTCAGTCGATAACGTTCAGTTTCTCCGACCGGTGGAGGTGGGCGAAGTGGTGTCGCTGATGGGGTCGATTAATTACGTCGGTAAAAAATCGCTAGTCGTGGGAATCAAGGTGGTCTCCGAGAATTTGCAGGAGGGGGTCAGTAAGCACACGAATACCTGCTACTTCACGATGGTGGCAAAGGATGCAGACGGCTCTACGGCCGAAGTGCCGCCACTGATCCTTGAAAGCGAGGAGGATGTCCGCCGCTTTTGTAGCGCACTACAGCGGCGCCGAATCCGGGAGGAGGGTGTGGCGTTTATGACCGATTACAAGTCATCGTTCACGGATCACCATGCCGTTGCCGATCTTCTCTCGGATGAGCGGTGTGTCTTGTCGATTAGCGCTTCCTGAGTCTCATAACTGCGCGTCGGTCACCCGAGTGGCGATCGAGACATTTTCCGAAGTTCACCAGAAAGCGACCGCGCTACTAGACGAGCGGCACCTTGATTTGTGTCTCAACGGCGAGAATCGTCTGAAGAATTGCCAACGCTGGAGGTCTAGTTACACTCTGTGGCAATTTCTTGGTGCGATGCGCCCTGTCGCAATGAGTCTCGGTGACACGCGCTAAGACGATACCAGTCTGACCGGGCCGGTGGATCTTGAGGGCGCTAAGGTGGGGCAGATGGCAGACGTATTACCCGGCGGAGTGCTTCTCTGCTGTGGGCGAGAAGGTGTAAGTTTTTGAAGCTGGGCCGGCCCAACTGAATCTGACAAATGTTTAAATAGCCCGATGACAATAACAATTATCAATTCAGGGACCGGAGCATGAAAGTAGGAAGCTTCATACCCGAGCAGTCTGAGTCAACACTGTATGCGATGGCCGGTGACGACTGTTCGTTGCATCACGACCTGTCTAGGCTGACGCCAAAGCAGCAGGTTGATCATCAGGAAAATCAGGTGCTCACCTGCGCATTGCAGGTCGCACTCGTCGGCCTCGGTAAAAAGAAGGACCATATCGCTTTAGGCACCCCATTTACGGATCCATTATGGCGCGAAATTCTCAGCCACTACAGTGAGATGTTCTCCACCATGGGTCTCGATTCGGTGCCTGAGGATCAGTGGCAATTTCACCCCCTTGATGGCTACTACGAGAGCGTTGCCGCTTCCTTGCCGGCGGTCGATTTGACCAACCTCTACATGATCAGTGGTAGTAACGAGCCGCTGCATCAGGATCCTGAGGCACTTGCGGTAAGCCGAAACGTCAATTCCAAGCTTCACTTTGCCGAGCATGCGCCTCTGGCTGGCCTTCCAGTGCCGCGAACTGAGGTCTATTCCAAGCGAGTAATTCGAGAAAGGGGGGCCGACCATTTATTTTCAGACTTGCCGAACGGCGTCATGGTCAAGTTGTTGGGGCTCGCGGGATCTCGCAATGTCTTTGCAGTGGATTCCGTCGAAGACTGCCTCGATCAGATTGCGGAATATGACGACGACGCGCAGATCCTTCTGCAGGAAAAGCTCGACATCGAAAAATGGCGGGAGATGACGGTGGATCTGACGATCACCCCGCAGGAAATCACCATTAGTAACGTGCGCCAAATTTTGTTTGCTGGCGGAAAGTGGGTGGGTAACTTCATCTCACCTGAGCTGGAGGTGCCGGAGGCGCATAGGGCAGTGTTGATGCAGGTGGGCGCTTACGCGCGAGATCATGGTCATGTCGCTCAGGAAGGAGTTAACTGCGGCATCGACTACTTCGTATCTGGCGATGAGCTGATCGTGACCGAGATCAATGCCCGCTGGACAGGGGGTCTTTTCCCCGCTGAATTTTTGCGACGCCTGGCCATAAACCAGCCTGCGGTCGCGTTTTTCGATATGGTGCCGGTGGCGCAGGTCGATTCGGTGCGGGCTTTTCAGCGCGAGCATCTCTTCCCCGCAACAGGCGATGCCTTCACGTACGTTCCGATGGGTTTTACGCCGTTTGCTATAGAGATTGAGGGGGAAGAGCGCTATTTTGTGTGGCAGATAGTGGCGGGAGATTTTGCCGCGTTTGTTGAGGCGAAGCGCAATGCGCTGACTGAGCATGCTTTCCCCACTGCAGACTTGATTTTGAAGGAGGCGCTGTCATGAGCCGTGTTGATCTTGCAGAGCTGGATTTTTTCAGCCCGGAAGTCCAAGAGTGTCCGTTCAGTGTTTATCGCCAGTTACAGGACGAAGCCCCGGTATGGCAAATGCCCGGAACCAACGTGTTCGTTGTAACCCGATACAACGACATTCGGGAGATTATTCGCGATCCCGCCCGGTTCTCCAGCTCATTCAGTGCGCTGCTCAATGCTGGTTCCTCCAACGACGATGTCACCGCCATCTATAAGCAGGGGTATGAGATGGTTGAGACGCTGCTGACCCAAGATCCTCCGAGGCATCGGGTATACCGCAATCTGGTGAACAAGGTGTTCTCCAATAAGCGAATCGAGGGCATGCGTGGAGATATTCAGGCCATAGCCGATCAGCTGATTGACGAATGGATTGATGACGCAGAGGTGGACTTGCTTAACCGGCTCTGTGTGCCATTGCCAATTTACGTCATAGCAGACCAGTTAGGTGTGCCGCGTTCCGAGATGGCTTTGCTTAAAAAGTGGTCAGACGCCTCCACATCGAGGCTGGGCCGCTTGGCTGATGAGGAGCAACAGGTGCAGAACGCCAGAGACATTGTGGAATTCCAACATTATTTCGCGGACCTCATTGACCGCATGCGAGATCACCCGGAAGACAACATCATTTCTGATCTCGCCAACAACACGATTGATGAGGGCCGTTTGCTGACGAAGCCGGAAGCGTTGGGTATGATTCAGCAGATACTGGTGGCGGGCAATGAGACCTCTACTAATGCCATCGCCGGGGGTGTTGTGTTGCTGATTGAGAGCCCTGAGGAGCAGGCGAAATTGCGGGCTAGTCCCGACCTGATACCTACCGCTGTTGAGGAAATCCTGAGACTGGAGACGCCGACCTCGGGTATGTGGCGGCGCGCGACGGAGGACACGGAAATCGATGGCGTGTCTATTCCTGAGGGGTCTTTCCTCATGGTGCGTTTTGCTGCAGGGAATCGCGATGAATCCATCTTTCCTTGTAGTGGGTCCATGCAGGTTGATCGGGAGAATGCTGATAATCATTTGGCGTTTGGTCAGGGGACTCACTTTTGTCTCGGTGCGCAGCTGGCGAGAACCGAGCTGCAAATTGCCATGAGCAGTTTGTTGCGACGCACCAATAACTGGGCTTTGGTGGAGGGGAAAAACTCTCTCAAGCACCACCCGAATGTGTTGCTGCGTGGCCTGATGGATCTACACATTTCGTTTGATAAAGTGGCGTGAAGCAAACGAAGTGTCGTGCCGTGGAGTGACCCATGAACAAGCCTGTTTTTCCTAGCTACCAGGAACTGCTGAATGAGGAGGCCGTCAGCGTGCCGGACGCTTTGCGTCTGGATACCCAGCCCAACATCGCGAACGACATTATTGCCACGGACGTTTGGACTGACCGTGGGGTATTTGAGAAGGAGGTCGAGCATCTGTGGCCGAAAGTGTGGCAGATGGTCTGCCGCGAGACCGCGTTGCAGAAGGCCGGTGACTACTATGTCTATGACATTGCGCGCTATTCCATCTTGCTGGTTCGCACTGAATCGGGCGCACTGAAAGGGTTTCACAATTCCTGCCTGCATCGAGGTCGCGCGCTGAAGTCAGGTAAGGGAACCAGTCGCGAGTTGCGGTGCCCTTACCACGGTTTCTGTTGGCATCTTGACGGCAGCTTTAAAGAAGCCTACTGCGATTGGGAATTTGATCAGGCGCAGCTGGCGGAGCTGACGCTGCCGGAGGTGCAGGTGACCATCTGGGGCGGCTGGGTCCTCGTCAATATGGATCTGGATGCCCCGCCCTTTGATGAATACGCCTCGGTGTTGAGCGAACACTTTCAGCGATGGACCCCTGAAGATCGTTACGTATCGCTCCACGTCGAGAAGAAGATTGCCTGCAACTGGAAGATCGCGATGGAGGCCTTCATCGAGTCCTACCACGCCATTCAGACGCATCCACAGATTTTGTCCTTTACCGGCGGTGATAACTCCCAGTACGACGTATTTGGCGACCACCTGAGCCGCACCATTACCGCTCAGGGCATCCCTAACCCCGGGCAGGCCGATCGGTACAGCGTGCGGGAATCGGTCGAGGCGATGACGGGTCCGGGCGGCTTTGAGCGGGCGCAGGAGTTGACGGGATTGGACGCAGATACCATCACGTCGCGGCAGGCCATTGGAGCGGTGCGCAGAGATGAGTTCGCTGCGTTTATGAGCCCGGAGATGCTGGCAACCGTGACCGATGCCGAGACGATGGATTCCATTCTTTATCTGGTTTTTCCTAACTTTGCGCCATGGGGTGGTTTTCAGAGTCAGATCACCTACCGCTATCGCCCGGATGGGATGAATCCGGATGGCTGCATCATGGATATTTACTTGCTAGACGGCTTTGCGGCCGATCAACCAAGGCCGGCGGATGCCAAAACCATTCGGCTCGACTACGACCAAAAGTACGCCGACGCTGATGGGCTGGGGTTGCTGGGCGCGCTGTTTGATCAGGATGCCGGTAACTTACCGGAGGTGCAGCGAGGGTTGATGGCGTCTAAGAGCCGACAGGCGATTACTGCCAGTTATCAGGAATTGCGTATTCGTCATTTCCACGAGACGCTAGCGAAGTATTTGGCAGCGGGAGATTGACCCCCTACTAAGGTGTGTGATCGGATTAGCGCCGCCTCGCGAATGCACTCCGAGGTTACCTAGCTCAGTAGGCGAGTGCCATGCTCTCGCGCCCATCCTTTTCGGTAGCTCGTGCAAAGCTGGGTAGGGCCTTCATTCGCGCGACCCACTCCACACACCGTGGATAATTAGCCTCAGTAATCATATCGCGCTCTGCGCCGACGATCATGTTGTATGCGATCAAGAAGTCTGCGGCTGACAGATGCTGACCGCCAAACCAGGGCGCAGCGATGAGATCTTTCTCCGCCGTCGCCAGTATCCGGTTCATGCGCGGTTGAATGAACAAATCATCCAGTCCCTTGATGTAAAGCTTGACGAAGGGTTTCATGAAAAAGGGCAGGCGTTTCTGCGAAATCGTGGTGACCGTTTTCATCAGTTGCAATGGCATCATAGACCCTTGTGCCACGTGCCACCAGAACAGATAGCGCGTGCGATCTGGTGAGTCGGGCCCAGGTCTTAGGTTTTGCGCCGGCGTCCTGTCGAGAATAAATTCCATGATGGCGCTGCTTTCAGCGAGTGCTAAGTCTCCGCAAGTCATGACAGGAGCGGTGCCAAGCGGGGACAGTGTTTTGTAAGCGTCGGGGGCCGCCATCGTCCGCGCGTCGCGATCGTAAACCACCAGGTCATAGGGGACCTGTAGCTCCTCGAGCATCCATAAGACGCGAAATGACTGGGAGTATTCGAGGTGGTGAAGTGTCAGCGTGTCAGTCATGGTCGAAACGGCAGTGCCCAAGAAAGGTCATATCAGGCCCTATATACCGTCTTCACCTATCTTCGGATGTCTCCTCGCCCCACATATCGTGACGTTTCACAGGGGCTTACGAGTGAAGTGCTCTAATTGGTGCGGATCTTTTTTTAGGCATCAGCCTGATGCCTAAAAAACCTGATGCTCTTCAGTCATAAAAACCCGTGACTGGCTGAAGTCGATAAACCGTGCCTCGTCTTCAATCAGTTTTGTTTGTGCCTCGGCGCCCGTCGGTGAGGACATGCCCAGTTCAAGCGCGGCCATTGTCTCCCACCACACCTCGGTCACTCCGTCATAGGGCGGTTGCAAGCCGCGGCTTTCAACCATGAGCTCATTCAGCTCTGGCATAACAGTATGACTCTGCACGTAGCGACTCGCGCCGATCGCATCGGCGACAGACTTAACCAGCGGTCCATGTTCCTCCCGCCAATAGCGATAGAAGCTGTCGCTATCGATGTCGTCACGTTTTCTGAGGCAATAAACAAGTTTGATCATAGGAATTTGCGATCGCTCTAGGGATTGGAGTAGGGCAGAACTGATGGCCTCCCCGCCAGGACTCGAACCTGGAATCACCGCTTAGGAGGCGGTAGTTATATCCTGTTTAACTACAGGGAGAACGCTTTATTTTATCCTAAAGTGCTTGCGGCGCTACTCAATGCGGTCCTTGGCCTACGAGTGAGGTGGCCTCGGACTGTAAAAGGTATTCGACCACCTCTTTCTCGGTGCCTCTGAAAAGGGGCGGCTTAGTTCTATTATTCATTTGGTAGTCATACATGGGGTCGTAGTAGCCGGTCAGTAGCTCGCTGATCCACGTTTTGTGTGTCTCGGGATTCCCGCGCTCATGTGCCGCCAGCGCGTCCTGCATGATGGCCTTGAGTTCCGCATAACGTTGCCCGCCAAGCCGCTTTTGAATGCGCTCAAGGGATTCGAGTAAGCCTGTGGCAAATTGTTCAAAGCCCCGGGCTGCGTCCTGAATCATCAGCTCGTCGAGATTCTGAAGGATGTAGTTCTCATAGGAATGCTCTACCCGCGCATCAACGCTGGCATCGAGTTGTATCCAGTCGGCGTCCTGACGAGCTGCTTGCAGCGAGAGGGGCAGGGCGCAGCGCCCGATCAACCGGCCCTCGTCCTCCAAGAGCAATTTTTGATGGCCAGCGTGGCGATGCTTGAGCAGCTGTACCCCAAGTGCCAGCTCGAAGCCGATTTGCGTGGGCTGCTCAGTCACTCGACGGCCAAAGGCAGAGCCGCGATGGTTGGCCAACCCCTCTAGATCGACGCTGCCCGGGATGGGGCCTCCTCCATCGCCCTCGTTGAGGATGCGCGTTTTAGCGGCCCCAGTTGGGCCCCCGAGTAATAGCAGCGATGTCTGCTCGATAAGCTGATCCGTGTATTCACTCAACCAACGCCGCATCGCCTTATAGCCCCCCTTGACTCGGGGATAGTCCACGCCCGCATCCTTGAGCCATCTCTGGGCGATTTCCGACCGCATGCCCCCTCGAAAGCAAAACAGCGCACCTTCTGGATGCTGCGCTACAAATGCTTTCCAAGTCTCAACGCGCTGCTCCTTCAGGTCTCCGGCAACCAACTCGTGACCCAGACGAACCGCAGCGTCTTGGCCTTGTTCTTTGTAGCAGGTGCCGACGGTTTCTCTCTCCTCGTCACTCAATAGAGGCAGATTGATGGCTGTAGGGAGACTGCCCTTGGCAAATTCAACTGGCGAACGAGTGTCGATGAGCGGCGTGTCATCTCGTAACAAAGTTTCGAGATCGTCTATCCCGGTCATCCTGTCTGTAAACGGATGACCGGCTTGCCGTTCTCGCTGGGTGTCAGTGATCCCACTACGGCGCTCGGCAGTTTTTGCTCATGAAGTAACTGTTGCACGTCTCTGAGTGCGCCGGGCGACACAGCAACCAGTAGGCCCCCGCTAGTCTGGGGGTCGCACAACACTGCCAATTCCCGAGGGGTGAGGGCAGGGAGAGCATGGCTCAAAGCTTCATAGTTTCGCTGTGTACCGCCGGGTACACAGCCTCGGGCGATATAGTCATCCAGCCCTGGTAATTCCGGTATGTCGGTGGAGTCAATAACTGCGGAGAGGATCGCGCCGCTGCACATTTCCATTAGGTGACCCGCCAGTCCGAAACCCGTCACGTCAGTGAGCGCATTCACGCCTTCCAGTCTCGCCAGTAGTGCCCCCACCTGATTGGCTTGGCACATCAGCTCGGTTGCGAGACCTCGATGGGCTGCCTCTAATTTGCCCTGTTTTTCTGCGGTGGTGTGTATGCCGATCCCAAGTGGTTTGGTCAGGATCAAAAGATCGCCAGCGCAGGCGCCACTGTTTTGCTTGAGGTGCGTGCGCTTCACCGTGCCGGTAACGGCGAGGCCGAAAATTGGCTCGGGGGTATCGATACTGTGACCACCAGCTAGCGGGAACCCCAGTTGCGCGCAAACATCCCGGCCTCCTTGCACAACCCGGTTCGCAATTTCTGGTGCTAATTTATCGATCGGCCATCCCAGAATGGCGATCGCCACTTGAGGGGTGCCGCCCATCGCGTAAATGTCCGATATGGCATTGGTGGCCGCGATGCGGCCAAAATCATAGGGGTCGTCCACGATCGGCATGAAAAAATCAGTCGTGGAGAGCACCGCTCGGTCTTCGTCGAGAATGACCGCTGCTGCATCGTCTCTCGACTGGTGGCCTACCAGTAATGACGGAAACGTGTCGTGAGGGGCTCCGCCACTGGTATCTGCCAGAATCCGCGACAGCACGTCCGGCGCGATCTTGCAGCCGCATCCTGCTCCGTGACTGTATTGGGTAAGGCGAATGCCTTCTGCCGTCATGCTTTTGGTCGCTACATCGAACTCCGCTGAATGCTAACCGTTTATGATTGAAAAGGAGAGCGTTCCGTACCATTCTTGCGCCCGTGAAATCGTTACCGTCAATCCCGCTGTATGGCGCCGTCTCGTCCCGTATCGTCTTCATGCTCTCCGCTGTGCTGCTGTCATTTGTCATGCCAACGAGGACGGCGGCGGAAATCGACTGGCTGCCAACTTCCGAGCAGTGGGCGGAGCAGCGCGCGCTGTATCTAAAAGCGTCTGCAGAGCTCGATTCCGGCGCCGGGAAACGCTATCAGGATTTGCGGGCTAAGCTGACAGATTACCCACTTGAGGTTGACCTCGATTTTTCAGTCAAGCTGGGTCAGCTTCACGACATGACCGCCGAAGAGGCGCGTCTGTTCATGGCTTCAGCTCAGGGCACGCCTCTCGCCAGCCGATTTCTGGTTGCGTATCTCCGGCACAAGGCCCAAGACAGACGGTGGCAGTCCTTTTTGGGCGTGCTGGACGATGTACCTGAAATGCCCGAGCTACAGTGTTATTACTATCTGGCAAAGCTGGCTACGGGCGACCGTGAAGTGGCTTTTCAAGGAGCCGAGAAGCTCTGGGATGTCGGCTTTTCACAGGACGATGCTTGTGACCCCTTATTTGATCGGTGGATCGCATCGCAGGGCCTCGATGACAATATCGTGTGGTCCCGGGCGCTGAAAGCATTTGACGCCAAAAATGGACACCTGATCCGTTACGTCAAGCGCTTCGCCAGTGTGCCACTGCAGCGAGATCTGGATGAGCTGGCGGCGGTGTACCGACGCCCCTCGCGGGTCGAGGGTGACCACCATCAAGAGACTGGGCGCCACGCTGATATCCTTGTCGCCGGCGTCGTGCGCCTTGCACAACTGAGTCCCGCGCGGGCCTACCAGACTTTTCGCAGCCTGCGCGAGGGTGCTGCTTTCACTGAAACCCATTCGCGGGCAATCACGTCTGCCATCGCACGACACAGTTTGTTCGCCGAGCGCTCACCGGCGCCGCCAGAGTGGGTAGATGCGCAGGTCGCGGCACTGCGCGAAGATGATCTGACGGTTATCTGGCTCAGAAGCGCGATTGCCAATAGTGAGTGGAAGGCAGTTCAAACGGGGCTCGAGTGGCTGTCGTCCGACCTCCGCATCCAAGATCGATGGCGTTATTGGTCGGCGCGCAGCCTCGATTCGCTCGGTGGAAGCGATACGCAGCCGCTCTGGGAGCGTCTGGCCACTTCGAGGAGCTTTCACGGATTTCTGGCGGCTGATCGCCTATCGCTTGACTACCAACTCAATGCGGCATTACCCGCTCCGCCGCTACCTGTGTTCACTGCGCCCGTCCGACTGGGCGTGGGGCGGGCGCAGGAGTTAATGGTCCTGGATGATAGGCGGCAGGCCAAAGAGCAATGGCGTCATACCCTCAATCAGATGCCACGAGCGGAGAGGGAAAAACTCGGAGAAATCGCTCTGCAGAGGGGGTGGCCGGATCTGGCCACTGATGCGGCCAATGCGGGTGCCTCCTGGGATCGCCTTGACCTGCGTTTCCCGCACAGTTACTGGCAAACCTTCCAGTCAGTGGCTGACGATCTGGGGGTCGATCCCTATGAGCTCTTGTCTGTGGCGCGCCGAGAGAGCGGGTTGTATCCGAGGGCACGCTCTGCAGTGGGCGCGCGGGGTTTGATGCAGCTGATGCCGGCGACTGCGCGCAGTGTGGCCAATGATCGTAAAGAAGTTTACGGCGGTGCTAGCTCGCTCTACGATCCCGCAACCAACATTGCGCTGGGAGCGGCGTATTACGTGGATTTGCTTTCGCGCTTTGAGGGTAATCGCGTCATGGCACTTGCGGCCTACAATGCGGGTCCGAGTCGGGTGGTGCGTTGGTCGGAGAAAGATATGGCGGTTGACCAGTGGGTGGACTCGATACCCTTCGGCGAGACGCGGGAGTATGTTCAGGCCGTATTGGCTTATCTGGTGATTTATCGGACGAGAGCGGAACAGCCGGTCAGCTTACTGACAGTAGCTGAGCGCGAGTCGCTCTACTGACGGCCGTGATGAGCCGATTTTTTAAGCCAGTATGCTGAGCCGGGTTACGGTAAAGATGATCGGGTGAGGAGAGACTGATGAAAACGATACAAATGCAATCCTGTGTTCACGACAATGGCACAGTCGAGTGCACTCTGGTTGAGGTAGAGTTACCCGAACCCGGTCCTGACGAGGTGGTTGTCGAGATTGAGGCGGCGCCCATTAATCCATCGGATCTTGGCCTGATGTTCGGTGCGGCAGACTTGAGCACTGTGCGCGCGGTAGAGCGGGATGGTCAGCCCGCGGTGCTGTTGGATGTTCCCGACGCCGCGATGCGCGCAATGGCCCCGAGAGTTGGCCAATGGATGGCCGTGGGTAACGAGGGCAGTGGGCGCGTCATCGCCGCAGGTGGAAGTGACGCCTCGCAGGCGCTCATGGGGCAGCGTGTCGGCATGTTTGGAGGCGAGATGTATGCTGGCCATCGCTGCTTGCCCGCAGCACAATGCATGGCCTTCCCTGACCGCATCTCTTCAGAGCAGGCAGCCTCCAGCTTCGTCAACCCGATGACCGCTTTGGGATTCATGGAAACGCGGTTGATGGAAGGTCAGCAGGCAATAGTGCACACCGCCGCAGCATCCAATCTGGGGCAAATGCTGTTGCGGTTGTGTCAGTCCGATGATGTGCCGCTGGTAAACATTGTGCGCTCCGATGAGCAGGTCGAGCTGTTGAAGTCCATGGGGGCGGAGTGGGTGTTAAATAGTCAGGCGGAAGCCTTCATGACGGATTTGATCGCAGCGCTGGTGGCGACGGGGGCTACACTCGCCTTCGATGCCATCGGCGGTGGACGAGGTGTGAATCGTATTCTTACCGCGATGGAAATTGCCGCGGCACAGACCGGGCCGTGGTCGCGATATGGTTCTGAGGAGCCGAAGCAGGCCTATATATACGGTCAGCTAGATTTGGGCGCGACCGAGCTGACTCGAGGCTATGGGTGGGTGTGGTCTGTGAGCGGGTGGCTGCTGACACCGTTTATGAAGCGGGCAGGGCCTGAGGTCGTTGCGCGAATGCAGAAGCGTGTGCGGGACGAGATTGATACCACTTTTGTCAGCCAATACTCTGCTCGAATCAGCCTGGCCGATGCGATCACCGTGGAGGCGGTTAAAGACTATGGGGCGCGCAGGACAGGTCAAAAAACCCTTCTGCGAATGGCCGAGTCAGCCTCCTGACAGCCTTACCTCATAGCCCATCTTCCGAAGGTGCTCCTGGCAGCCGGTGCGCTGATCACCCTGAATCTCAAGGGTGTCGCCTTTCACCGCGCCGCCTACACCGCATTGTTGCTTGAGCTGTTTGCAGATGGTTTTGAGGGTGTCAGGGTGCTCGGGAATCCCTGAAATGACCGTTACGGCCTTGCCACCCCGACCCTTGGTCTCTCGCCTGATCCGCACCACGCCGTCGCCGACTGCGCGGGGTCTCGCATTGCCGCAGACACATTTGACCAACTGGCGCTTGCATTGTGGGCACAAGCGGCCCCCGTCTGTGCTGTAAACCGGTTGACTGTCGTGAACTCGGGCCAAAGGGCTCTCCTTAACGGCGATGTTTCTGAGCTGCGCCGCTCCTGAAGGCGCTGCGCTCGTTTTATACTAGCACTCGTAGGTTGTCTGCTCGGGAGGGGAATTAATGGGTGACGCATCAGCACTTGAGTCGCAGATCGCCTTTATCGAAGATGCGGTGCGGGCGCTAGATGAGGCGTTGACTGCCCAGCAGCAACACATACTGCGTTTGGAGCGGCAGATCGATCGCCTTGAGCAGCAGCTCAAGGACCAAGGGACCCGCCTTGATGAGGTGGCCCCAGAGGCCAGCGATCCGCTCCCTCCGCATTACTGAGCCATTACCAAATATTATGAGAAAAAACCTATGAATTGGCGCGTAAATATCTTGATTTTTATAACTTTAGTGGGCGGTTTCTCTGTACTATTCGCGATTGTCACGCGTCCCATAACGGCGCCGCACCACGAGATCTATGTCAATGGCACGGTCTTGACTATGGATTCGGATAACACCATCGCTGAGGCCGTGAGTGTTCGCGACGGGGTCATAGAGGCGGTAGGGGGCTCAGAGGCCATGCTGGCCAAAGCCACTGATGACACGCAGGTGGTTAATTTGCGCGGCAGGACCCTCATGCCTGGCTTTGTCGACGCTCATGGGCATTTCCCCGGTTCGGGGCAGACCGTATTTTCAGTCGACCTCAACAGTCCGCCCATTGGCGACGTCACGGATATCGATCAACTGCTGGTGCGGCTGAGCGATTTCGCATTGAAGCGAGCAGACGGGTGGGTTGTGGGTCACGGCTATGACGACACGCTGTTGCGGGAAAAGCGCCACCCGACCCGCGATGATCTGGACCGGGTCAGTCGGGACCGGCCCGTCGCTGTGGTGCATGTGTCAGGTCACCTCGCGGTGGTCAACACAGCCGCATTGGAGGTATTGGGCATCGATGAATCGACCCCGGATCCTGAGGGGGGTGTGATCGTACGTGACCCCGCTTCGGCTGACGGACGGAGGCCGAATGGCGTGTTGGAGGAGACCGCCGCGCGCGCCGTTTGGAACCACACCCTCGATCTTGGGATAATAGATGGCCTGCGCATGACGACTCTGGCGGCGAAAGAATATTTGGCAGTGGGCGTGACGACGGCCTCGGCGGGCGGCATGCCTTCAGCGGTGGCCGACCTGCTGGGGTTTTTAAGCGGCCTGAATCAATTCTCCCAGCGCGTTGCCCTGTTTCCGCTGTTTGAGGAGGTGGGCGAGAGTCTGCTAAGCGGGGAGCGCAAGCTCGCCGATTTTGCAGGAGGAAGAGTGACGGTGCCGCGGGTAAAGATCATCGCTGATGGTAGTATTCAGGGTTATACCGGTTACCTTAGCGAGCCTTACTACGTGCCGTTCAAGGGTGACGCCAGCTACCGGGGTTACCCTTCGGTGCTGCGTGACGAATTGCTCCGTCAGGTCGAAGCGCTATATGAGAGGCGGATTCCGGTTGCTATTCACTGCAATGGCGATGCCTCGATAGACGACGGGCTTGATGCGATTGAGGCGGCTATGGCCGCCCATCCTTGGCCAGAGGCCCGGCCGTTGATTATCCACGCGCAAATGACGCGAAAGGATCAAATCGATCGCATGGCCGAGCTCGGGGTGACGCCCAGCTTTTTTTCCGCCCATACCTACTACTGGGGTGATCGTCACGCCTCCATTTTCATGGGGCCGGAGCGGGCCGCCAATATGAGCCCGGCACGGTGGGCGCTAGATGCAGGCGTTCCATTTAGCTCCCATCTGGACACACCGGTGACTCCTATGCTGCCTTTACAGGCGATATGGAGTCAGGTGGAAAGGGAGAGCACGGGAGGCGTCGTGATTGGTCCGGCGCAGCGCATTGGGCGGATGCCAGCTCTGCGCGCCGTAACGATTGACGCGGCGTGGCAAGTCTTTATGGACGGCGAGATCGGCTCCATTGAGCCTGGCAAGCGCGCGGATCTGGTGGTGCTTTCAGAGAACCCGCTGACGGCTGACGATATTCGGGATATCAAAGTCGATCGCACCGTGATTGACGGTGCCACGGTTTACGCCCGGCTATAGTTGCTTAAGGTCCGTCGAACCCGAACTTCGCCCTGTCGACCCGAACGAAGATGGCCTCTGCCGTCGCGGTATTGGTATCCCCACAGCGCATGGCCGCCTTTACCTCGGTGCGTTTTTCATCGAGCTCCGTTGCCTCAGCGCTGACCTCTATCACTTGATTCAGCGGTGTGGGTTTGAGGTATCTGACCGAGAGGCCTCCTGTCATTCCCGGGTAGCCTGTTCGCACGTGGGTCATGCCCATAAGGTGATCGAGGACGCCGGCTACCCAGCCACCGTGCACGTGCCCGGGTGGGCCCTCAAAGGCTTGGCCGAACGTCACAGTGCCGGTGATGCGGTTTGGCTCTTCCTGCCAGAGCAGCTCTGGGGAGCAGGGGTGGCTTCTGCCTGCCATGGCGACTAACTCGCCCATGACATTATCGATGGTGCCTCGCTCGCCGTGTTTCGCCATATCGACTAGGCCGTTAAGCTGTTTGGCTTGGCTCAGTTCCGCAGTCAGTGCGTCAATTTTCTCTGTGAGCGCAGTGGCAAATTCCAGATCGATGTCGCTGCTGACCAATTTTTCGTTAAGCGCCCGTGCAGCGGCCGCGAGACGATGCCGGGCCTGCCAGTAGGTTGCTTCGTGTGAGTCAGGCTCATAGGGGCTGGTTGCGGTAGCCATGTCAGATTAGCTCCTGCTCCTGCAAGGCGGATCGCCATGCGCGGATGTCACTGACGAGTGCTTCGGGTTGCTCCAAAGATGCGAAGTGGCCACCTGCCGCATGTTGATCGTTGAACGTCACCAGCTGTTGGTAACGCGTGCGTGCCAAGCGCTCAGTGCACACAAACAGCTCCTTGGGAAATATCGATATGCCGATGGGTAGTGCGATAGGGCGGTAGTCCGCTTCGGTGAAACTCTCCCAATAGAGTTTTGCGCTACTCCCCCCGGTGTTGGTCATCCAGTAGTGGGTAACAATGTCCAGCAGGGCATTTCTTTCGATGGCGTTCTCCGGGTGGCGGAGGCCGTCCCGCACGCAGTCGGTCCAGGTCGCGTATTTCTCGATGATCCAGGCCATTTGTCCTGCTGGAGAGTCAGCGAGACTATAGGCAAGCGTTTGCGGGCGGGTACTCTGCTGTTTGGAGTAGCCAGCCTCATGCTCCTGGTAGTGCATTGCGGCGGCGAGCGTGGGTTGTTCGGCGGGGTCGGTGCCACTCATGGTGTGCTCATCCGGTACTACCATCGGTAAATTAACGTGACCGGCTAGGCAGTGGGTATCTGGATGCAGTAACACGGCATGGGTTACCAATGAGCCCCAGTCACCCCCTTGGGCAACGTAGCGCTCGTAGCCCAGTCGGAGCATCAATTGATCCCAGAGAGCGGCTATGCGCTCTACTCCTACCCCTGGAGCTGCTGGCTGACTAGAAAAGCCAAAGCCTGGCAGGCTGGGAATGACCAGATGGAAAGCATCCGTTGCATCACCACCGTGCTGAGCCGGGTCAGAGAGTGGGCCAATGATGTCGAGAAACTCCAGCACCGATCCGGGCCAGCCATGGGTGATGAGCAGGGGCTGGGCCTGCGTATGGGGGCTCCTGATGTGAAGGAAATGGATTTTGTGTCCGTCAATTTCAGTAATGAAGTTGTCGTGCTGATTCAGTAGGGACGGGACCCGCTGCCAGTCATAATCATCACGCCAATAGCGCACTAGCTCCTGGCAATAGCTGAGTGGTACCCCTTGCTGCCAATCCTCCACGGTTTCCGGGTTGGGGAAGCGCGTTTGCGTCAGCCGTTGAATGGCATCTTTTATCGCTGCGTCTTCAAATTTGGGCTCAAAGCGTTCAATTGCGTTATTCATGGTGCGTCCCGTGCGGATCTGCGTCTGCGAAGATTCGCCTGCGACACTAACGGCTCAAATGTGCGCGCTCAAGCCTTGTCGTTTAAATTCAATCCGCTATAGGTCTCGGTCAGCCAGTCAAGCAACCGAGCTCTCTCCGCGGGCCTTTCTTTTGTGCGGTTTCGCAAATGTGTGGTGCGTGGCTCGCGGTCTAGGAAGAGTTTGCCACTCACCTTGCCGGCCTCGGTGGCTCTGGCCAGCCAGACCATGGTGTCTGCACCCTCGGCCGGCGACCGAAGCACACGTTTCGTCACGCGTCGGAATCCGGGAAGTGCTGATTGCACACCTGGCGTATCGGCCCAGCCCGGATGCATGCTGTTGACCGCAATATTGTGCTCTGCCCATGCCCCGGCCCAGAGTTCAGTCAGCACAGTGAGGGCCCGCTTGGCCCGCGCATAGGCCACGCTGCCGGTGTATTTGTCTGCTGTCATGATCAGTTCATCGCATCGCAGCTTCTGGGTATACATGCCTCCCGAGACTACGTTGATGACGCGGGCCGTTCCCGCGTGGTCCCGCAAAAGGGGGAGCAGTGATTCGGTGAGTTTCCAGGGCGACAGCAGCAATAGGGCAGCGCTGCGTTCAATACCTTCTTCCGTTTCTGCGTAGTCGTTGAACAGTGCGCCGGCGTTGTTAATCAGCACGTCAATGGATTGGCCTCGTGCATGCAATCTTTCACACAACGCTGAGACCTCGGTTAGCAAACTTAAATCAGCGAGCTCGACGTGATCTGCCTCCCTGCCAGTCTCTGCTTTTAATGCGTGCTGCATGGCTGCTGCTTTGGTGGGGTCGCGGATGACCACGGTGAGTGCTGCTCCAGCTTCCAGTAGAGATACTGCGGTCGCGAAACCCAGTCCGGCATTAGCCCCGGTCAGGACAACATGCTTGCCGGCCATATCAGCGGTCATGGGTCGCCAGGTTTTTTGCCCCCTGCGGTACCCATAGCGAGTGAAGCAGGTGAGTGCCGTGGCCAGCTTGCTGTCTCTTCTTTGCGTATCCCGTGAGGCCTCGGGCGGGGGATTTTCGTCCGTCAGCGCTCTGGCAAGGCCCTTCAGGCTTGCTCGCCCCATTTTCTTGAAACCCGGCTCAAGGCGTTTTGCCAGGCGCTGCAAACCTCTCCGAAACGTGAACTCTGCGACATAATGTATGCGCGTTAGGTCATCCCCGAGGGATTCAAACGTGATCACATCTTTAGCGGTAAACCAGCGCCCACGACCCTCGAGGGTCAGACACTGCCAAGGTGTAAATTCCGTTATCTCGTAGGCCAGATTGAAGTGCCCACGACCCGCTTTGCAGCGCACGGAGAATAGGGTGCCCTGGTCGATCGGTCCCGTAGTGAGCTTATTCGCTTCGACGGCCGTGGCGTCCCACTCAACGGTGGTTCTGAAGTCGGCTACGTAGCGAAAGCAGCTTACTACCGACCGCGGTACCTCGATCGTTTCGGTGAGGGTAATCATGTGTATCTGCAGCGCTTGGAGGTGCTTAAGTTACGCCGTTGGTCGCTGCCCAGTTCACGTGGCTCGTCTCATCGGTGGGCCGAACGGCTGGACATGCTGGTCTATTCCTCTATCCAGATAACCCTGAGAGGCTCCCCAAAATCATCGTAGACAACCTGTCGGCGCCTTTTTGGGGTGCGTCGGCGCACCACCTTAGTCCGGACCCGTTTTGCCTCTCGTCGTGCATCCAGTGCGGCGATTACGTCAGTGAGCGGTGTGCGCTCTGCGCGGCGGGTTTCAAATAGCGGTGCGGGGGGTGGGGTATCGTTGCGATCGTAAGCGCTTTCGCCGGCCCGAAATTCCTTCACCTTACCGCCAGACGACAAAAATGCCGCGGTTTGCCGTTGTAGGCGATCCCGCAAGTCGGACTTGGAAGGCGGTTTTTTCATACGGCAATCTCCGGGGCCAGCATTATAAATAGGTAGCCCCTCCGCACCAATCTACGGGCTGACCGTGCCCTGTGGTTTCTGGTTTAATGCCACCCCTATAGGGTCCGAGGTGCCCCGATTTCATGCAAACACCCCCCCGACTTATTCCCGATACGTCCGAGTATAGAAGGCGCCAGAGGATCGACTGATGGGAATCCTGCGCTCATTGCTGGTGTTTTTCTGGATGGCGGTAACAGTCATTCCCTTCGCGCTGGCGATTATTCTGATGGTCCCGTTTGTGGGGCCTGACGCCAGATGGTGGTATCTGGCTCGGCCCTGGCTCAGCGGTGCGGTGGAAGCAGTGCGATTGGTGGGCGGAATTCATTACTCGGTTGAGGGCGAGCAGGGCCTGCCCACAGCGGAGGATAATCAGCGCATCATTCTCTGCCCGAAACACCAGTCGACTTGGGAAACGTTTTTCTTCGCCAGTCGGATGTCCCATCCCTTGGCTTATGTCTTCAAGCGCGAATTACTTTACATCCCGTTCTTTGGCTGGGCGATGGCATGCCTCAATATGATTCACATTGATCGAAGCGCTAGAGGGGACGCATGGAGTAAGGTTGCGTCGATGGGCGAAATGCTCATGGACCGCGGCAAGTGGGTCATCATGTTTCCTGAGGGCACGCGCTCCGAGCGCGGAGCACAGGGGGTTTACAAGAATGGTGCCGCCAGACTTGCCATCGCGACCGGCGCGAGCATTGTGCCGATAGCGGTCGCGTCAGCGAGATGTTGGCCGCGCAAGAGCTTTACCTTTATACCCGGAACTGTAGCCGTCTCGTTTGGGCCGCCGATTGCGCCGTCACTTGGCGAGAGCGCAGCCGACTTGATGGAAAGAGTGTCTGGCTGGATAGAGGAAGAGATGCGCCGCATTGATCCAGAAGCTTATCCCGAATCAGAGCGGCCGCCGGACCCGATGCAGCAGGAGGCCACTCTCAGAGCGGCACTTGAAGAGCAGGCCGCCGCCGCGCGAGCCGCTCAAAGTGGGCTGCACGATGACAGTGCATGAACTGAATCGATCTAGCGATGACGCGTGCAGCGACGTCATTCGCTATCGGGCGGGTGTAAACTGCGAGTAAGAAGGGGAGGTCAGTGATGGGATTTTATAGCGACACGATTGTGCCGAGGCTCGTCACCTGCGCCTGCGGCACCAAGCCAGTCCTTAAGCAGCGTGAGAAGGTGGTGCCGCTGGCTCAAGGCAAGGTGTTGGAGATTGGGATGGGGGCAGGACATAACTTGCCTTATTACGACGCTCAGCGGGTCGACGCCGTGGTTGGCATTGACCCTTGCGCCACTAGCTGGGGGCTGGCTCAAAACAGAGCCTCGCAGTTGGGGGTGCCGCTCGAGTTTATTCAGGGCTCGGCAGAGGACATGCCGCTGCAAAGCGAATCATTCGACACGGTGCTGATGACGTTCAGTCTCTGCACTATTCCCGATGGGCATTCGGCGTTGCAGGAAATACGTCGCGTGTTAAAGCCCGAAGGAAGGCTCGTATTTTGCGAGCACGGCGAGGCGCCTGATGAATCCGTCGCCCAGTGGCAAGCACGCGTCAATCCCATATGGAAGCGATTGTTGGGGGGCTGCAATCTGAATCGGCCGATTGTGGAGTGGATCAGCAAGGCGGGCTTCGGTATCCAAGCGGTCGATCAGATGTACCTGCCGGGCACGCCGCGCATCGCAGGGTACAACGTCTGGGGCAGTGCTCAGCGAGAGTGCTGAGAACGCTGAGAGACCGATTGGGGAGTGTCGCACTCAGGTTTGCTCTTAGCGCCCTCGCTTTCTGTCTCTTTGGCTGCGCGAGCGAGCCAGCGTCGATTCCGACTACCCATGACGAAGCTCCAGTTCCTGATCTGTCAGGTCACTGGGAGGTGGATTATGCCCGCAGCGATAGCGTGCAAACTCAACTCAATGGCTCTTTTCGCCAGGTCCAGCGGGAGCTTCGGCGCCGACGCGAGGCGGCAGAGCGCGGTACAAACTATCAGGGTCCGCCAG